>PMMN01000090.1 GCA_003162235.1 Actinomycetota bacterium
TTGCGGTACTCGTCCAGCGTGGTCGCGCCGATCGTCTGCAACTCGCCGCGCGCCAGCGCCGGCTTGAGGATCGAGGCCGCATCGATCGCGCCTTCGGCCGCGCCCGCGCCGACGAGGTTGTGTAGCTCGTCGATGAAGAGGATGATGTCGCCCCGCTGACCGATCTCCTTCATGACCTTCTTCAGGCGCTCCTCGAACTCACCGCGGTACTTGGAACCGGCGACCAGGGCCGCCAGGTCGAGCGTGTAGATCTGCTTGTTCTTGAGCATCTCGGGCACGTTGTTCGCGGCGATGCGTTGAGCGAGGCCTTCGACCACGGCCGTCTTGCCCACGCCGGGCTCGCCGATCAGAACCGGGTTGTTCTTGGTGCGCCGCGAGAGGATCTGCATCACGCGCTCGATCTCGGTCTGGCGCCCGACCACCGGGTCGAGCTTGCCGTCGGTGGCGAGCCTGGTCAGATTGCGCCCGAACTGGTCGAGCAGCTTCGAGCTCTTCGACTTCTCGCCGCCTGTTGCGCCTGCGGCCGCACCCTGCTGGCGGCGCCCGGGGCCGGAGAGCATGCGAATGATCTCGTTGCGGATCTTCTCGGCGTCGGCGTCGAAGTCGAGCAGGATGCGCGCCGCCACGCCCTCGTTCTCGCGCACCAGCCCGAGCAGGATGTGCTCGGTGCCGATGTAGTTGTGGCCGAGCGAGAGCGCCTCGCGTAGAGCGAGCTCGAGCACCTTCTTGGCGCGCGGCGTGAACGGGATCTGGCCGGTCGTGACCTCGTCNNAAACGCTCGAACAAGATCCTCGACCCCCTTCCTCTGCATCGCCTGTTCGTGTAGCCGAGATATACCCATGTTAGCTGAGGGCTTCTGGTCCAAATGCCGGTGAGCGTGAGCTCGCAAATGACTCGGCAGAAGGTTTTTCGGCCGGAACGCGGCCCGGCTTGATTCGCAGTGCACGAGAGTACGTCGGCGCCCTGAGTATCCGCCGGTTGAGCCCGCCTCGACAGCAACACCCGGTTCCTAGTTCATGCCGGGTGCGGCGAAACCGATCACCTGCGCCGACTCGAGCCGCTACTGCCTCCCTAAACTAGGGAAATGCTCGCCCGCGCGAGTCTCAACAAGTACCTGGTGGCACGAATCGCCGGGATGGTAGTGGCCGGGCTGGGCCTGGCCGTACTCGTGGGTTGGGCTCTCGACCTGAGCTCGCTCAAGCGAATCTGGCCCGGCCTNNGCCGAGCCGAGGCGCCGGGAGCGCTTGCTTGCCGGCGTCGCTGGAGCGTTCTGCGTTGTGGTTTCGGCACTCACTTTGCTCGAGTATTCCTGGCGCGGTCTTGGCATCGACGAGCTGCTGTTCCGCGACGCGACCGGCAGCGCCGAGCCCGGCCGCCCGTCGCCTCATGCCGCAATCGGCCTTCTGCTCGTCGGCGCGAACCTGATCTTGCTCACCCGCTCCCGAAAGGGCCGCACGCCCCTGACGGCCTGGATAAACAACGCTCTCGCGATCGTGGCGGCGGCCGGCATCATCGGCTACGCCGACAGAGTCGGCTACTTGCGGGGCTTTTCTTCGGTCAACGGCATCGGCGTGAACGCTCTGGCCGGGCTCTCGCTCCTGGTGGTCGGCCTGGCGGCGCTCGATCCCCGCGCGACCTGGCTGGCCGTCTTCATCTCGCCCGGCGCCGGCGGCAGAATGGCACGGAGGTTCGCGCCACTCGTCCTGCTTTCGCCAATTCTGATGGAAGTTCAGAACGCCCTCTACGACAAACCTATCGGCCACGCGATCGCCGCCGTAACCGTTACCGCCGCATTCGTGATAGCGCTATTCGTCGGTGCCTCCGCGCTCAACCGCGCCGAGGCGCAGCAAAAGATCCTCGGCGGTCTTCTGCCAATCTGCTCTCACTGCAAGCGGATCCGCGACGACAGGGGCTACTGGAGCCAGGTCGAGTCCTACGTCTCGCAACACTCCGAGGCCGAGTTCAGCCACAGCCTCTGCCCGAGCTGCCTGGCCGAGTTCTACCCCGAGTACGCCGAAGAGATCATCGGCCAGCTCGAGAAGAGCGGCCTGGCCGCGGGTGTTGAGGACGCTACTTGACGCTGCCGAAGAAGCCGGCGACCGCCAGCACAGTTCTGAGCGCGATCTTGAAGTCGAGCCAGAGCGACCAGTTCTCGATGTAGTAGTTGTCCCACTCGACACGATCGGAGAGCGAGGTCTTGCCCCGCAGTCCGTGGATCTGGGCCCAGCCGGTGATGCCCGACTTCACGCGCAGGCGATCGTTGTAGCGATAGACGCGCGACTCGAACAGCTCGACGTACTCGGGCCGCTCGGGCCTGGGCCCGATCAGAGACATGTCGCCCATGACGACGTTGAACAGCTGCGGCAGCTCATCGATCGAGGTCTTGCGCAGGATCGTCCCGACCCGGGTGCGGCGATCGTCGCCTTCGATGCCACCGGGGGCTGTGTCGTCGGGCAGCGCCGGCTCTTCTCTGGGCTCTTCTGGCACTTCCCAATTCAGCCGCATCGAGCGAAACTTGAGCATCTCGAAGGTGCGGCCGTCGAGGCCGACACGCAGCTGCCGGAAGACAAGCGGCCGGCCGAGCGAGATCCAGGTTGCGAGCGCGGCCGCGAGCATCAAGGGGGCGCAGACGATCAACATCAACAGCGCCAGCACGCGATCGAGCGCGTACTTGATCGCGAACTGCCAGCCGTGTGGATTCGCCGGATGAGACGTGAGTAGCGGCAGGCCGCCGATGTGATCGATCGTCAGCCGGTCGGTCACCTTCTCGAACAGGCGCGGTACCAGCGAGACGCCGATTCCGAGTTCCTCGCAGCGTTTGACCATACGCAGCAGTACGTCGTTGGGCGCGGTCGAGAAGGTGATGATCACCTGGCCGACACCATGCTCACGCACGACCTGCTCGAAATCCCAGCTCGCGCCGAGCACGGGCAGGTGCGAGGTCGCCGAGGAATCCTCGCGCGGCTCCTTGTCGAGGAAACCGATCGGGCGCAGGCCAAGCTCGGGATGGTCGAGCAGCCTTTTTGCGGTCGTGTGCCCGACGTTGCCGGCGCCGATCACCAGCGTTGGAACGGCCTCACCCGAGCGGCGTGCACGTGTCTGGGCGAGATCGAGGCCGATCCGCCCCGCGGTGAGATAGACCGCGGCGAAGACGGCCAGCCTGATCGTCTCGGCGGCCGTGTCGGTAGGAGCCGTGTACAGCATGACCCTGAAAGTCACGACCGCCATCGCCGCCAGGCCGACGGCCACCACGAGCGAGCGCATGTCGTCGATGAAGTCGACCTTCAGGCGCTGGGCATAGGTACCCCGAGAGATGAAGACGGATATCGCCACGAGCGCAAACAGCGATGGCCACAGGTAGCCGCCCGAGCGCACATGCGCGGCCGGAGAAGCGAGCTCGGAGACGACGATTGCCGACCCGAGCAAGAAGATGTCGAGCGCGAAGCGGGTCAGGCGCCAGTATTGATCGCTGCGCCTGGCGGTACCGACTCGCGCGCGAGCGCCGAGCCTGAGCCCTTCGACGGTGCCGAGAGTCGGCCGATGGAAGACGGTCTCGGTCACAGGAGGGGAAACCGGTGGGGGGCTCGGGGGATCATCTTCTTATTACAACGGCAACTGACGTACAGACTTTAGCGGGGGACCGGTGCGGCCTCGGACGACCACAATCGACCGCGCGCCGCATTACGGGGGACACTTCGTATTCAGACCTGTCTCGGAGAGAAAAGCAAGACCCAATCATTCGACCCACAGCGTCGACCCCATAAGGCGGCCTAGTAAACCCGAGAAAGAGCGCCCGCCGAGCTCCGGCGGCCGCTGCCGTTCTGCTCCTGGCCAATCCCGGCGCGGGCGAGAAGTCCCTGGGTGTCGGAAGATCGGACATTTCCGTTTGACCTTGGCTGGAGCCTCACATAGAGGAAACTGACCTCTCTTATCCAGGAAGACCGGAGTGGAAACTCGGATTTCCCCGCGCGTAACCGATAGCAATCGTGCCGCCGCGACGCGGTTTGGGAGTGCCGACTTCCTGGAGCCAGTCAGACGCCCGCGTCGCCGGGCATCAGATCTCCGAAAACCTCGTAGATGAGCTCCTCGAACTCGGGCGGGATGCGGCCGTCGACTGCGGTGTGCTCACGCAGGTGGTAGAGGATCTGGCGCCGCTCTTCCTGGCGAGCCGGGTCTTGCCCGGGCGCCTCCTCCACCAGCTCGCGCAGCTCCCAGATGTCCCAGCTCCGGGCCACGCGCGGGAAGTTGACGACGCTTCCGCCCTCTTCGACTCCAGACGCCGCGGCCGGCTCCTTTAATCGCTCCTGCGCAGGCGCCCCGGTTTCGACTCTCTCCTCGCTACCTGCCTCCGGCTCTTCGGCCTGAAGCGACTCAACGAGGCGAATCGCCGCTGCGGGCGTTGCTTCGAGCGGGGACTCGGGTTTGGGCTCCGGCTCCGGCTCGGGCTCTTCGCTCGCTTGCGGCGCTTTCCAGCGCCAGGCGACTCCCTTTGCGACCGGCTCCGGTTTCGGCTCGGGGACGCCGACTGCAGAGACCTCGGCCCCGACAGTTTTCGGGGACTGCTGCTCGGCGATCGGCTCGGGCGGGGCGCTCTCCGCCCCACTTTCGACTGGCTCAGCTCGGGCGGGTCGCTTCCAGTCCCAATTCGGAACCTGTCCGAAGCGGCCGGCCGCCTCGGACGAGGGCGGACGCGCGCTGGACGGCTTGCTACGAACCGGCTCTGGAGCGCGTGCCGGAGCAGCCTTCTCGATCATAGGCTCGGACTGTGGCGGCGCCGGCGCGATCGTCACCGCAACCATGTGACTGGCCTCGTTCCCTGCCCGATCGAACGCCGTCGCGCGCACCCGGCAAGCACCGGGCGAGCATTCGTCCGTCTGCCAGAAGCCGCGTACCTCGCTGCCCTGCGGCTCCAGCTCGGCCATCAGCCTCCACTCGCCCGCCTCCGTATAGCTCAGCTCGACCCGCGCCACGCCGCTCGTATCGTCCTTGGCCTCGGCCACCAGCTCGACCCAGCCCTTGAGCGTGTCGCCTTCATGCGGCTCGACGATCGCGACCGAGGGCGGCGTATTGTCGACGGTATGGGGGCCGAAGCGCCGAGAGTAGGCGGACTGACCGCCGGCGGTCAGCGACTCGATCCTCAGCTCGTAGATTCCGTCCACGAGCTGGCGGGTGTCGACAGGAAGATGGAAGGGAGCGCGCGCGGTGCCGAGCGCCCGCCACTCGTCACTGCCTTCAGCCGCGATCTCGAAGATCATCTGCGTCGAGCGCGAGTCTGCTGCCCGCGCGATCAGATTCACACGGCCGCGAAGGTGCTCACCCGGATCGATCAGTTCGGCGGCTCCGGCGTTATTGGCGACCTCGACCGTCCAGGGCTCGCCGCGACTCAGGTTCCCACTCCCATCCCGGGCCGCGACACGCAGCTCGTACTTCCCGTCCGTGAGCCCCTCAGTGCTCAGCCGGAGCGCGAACGGCGCCGCGCGCGCCTCGGTGATCCGGCGCCAGCGCTCGCCTCCGCTCGAGATCTCGAGCTCGACCAGCGAGACCCCCGAGACGAGATCCTCGGCGTCCACGCTCACCGTCACGAGGCCCGAGAGCGTGCGGCCGGCAAACGGCTCGCGCAGACGCACCTCAGGGCCCAGGTTGTCGATTTGCAGCGAGACGGGCTCGCTGTAGGTATCGGCGCCGCCGGAATCCGAGCTGACCAGGCGTAGGAAACAGGCGCCGTCGGGAAGGGAGCTCGTGTTCCAGTGCAGCGGCGGTAGCAGGATCTCGCTACGAGGAGCGATCCCAGGCAGGCTCTGATCATCAGCGCCACCCGGATCGACGCTTTGCCAGTTCACTTCGTCGCGTGACCACTCGAGCCGCAGCGCGACAGGCCCGGGCACGGGCGCGGCGGGAAGAACGCGAACCTCGACCAGACCGGAGACGATCTCACCAGGGGCCGGAGCGTTGATCGCACCGGCGAAGCTTTCCTCGATCTCCCGCCAGTCCTCCCCGCTCTCGATCTGCTCGGGCTTCCAGCCGGCCGGCTTCCATGGACCGCGGGGCAGCGGCTGGGCGTCTGGCTCCGGCTCGTTCGGCTCCGACTTTTGGGCAGACGGCGGCGGGGGTCGCTCGTCGCGCCCGTCCTCGCCCTCCCGCTTGCGTCGAAAGAGGCTCATAGCTGCCAGCTCGAAAACAGTTCGACGGCCGACTCCACCATGCCTTCCTCTCCCCGGCCACGGACATCGGTCGACAAACCGGCTTCTCTTCGCCGTTACGAGGTTCTCCGATGAGATTACGCCAGTCTCGAGCGAGTCGGCATCGCCTTGATAGCCATCCGAGGCGGTTCTGAAGCGGGCGCGTCCGATTCATACGACCGATACGCCGTCGTTGGGTCGTACACCGTATCGCTGTACGCTCTTCGAGCTGTCATCGTCCTTCTTGACGCCACAGGGAGGTCGGCTCTGCCACTCACGCCAGTAATTTTCGAGGACCGGGAATCGACCGGGAATCGCCGTGCCACGATCTCGGCCTGCCTGATCGTTCTGAACGAAGAGGAGGCGCTCGCGGGGGCGCTCGCCAGCGTTGAGTTCTGCGACGAGGTGATCGTGGTCGACTCCGGATCGAGCGACGCCACGCGCGAGATCGCACGCGAGGCAGGTGCGACGGTGATCGAGAACCCCTGGCCGGGCTTCGCAGCGCAGCGCAACTTCGCTCTCGACAGAGCCCGATGCGACTGGGTCCTGGAGCTAGATGCCGACGAGCGCGTGACAACCGAGCTACGACTATCGCTCGAGGATTACCTCGCCTCGCCGGCGAGCAAGGAGCACGAGATCGCCGCGATGCCGATCCGCCAGATCTTCCTCGGCCGGCCGCTCGCGGGCTCGGCCCGATATCCGGATTATCGCCACCGCGTCTTACGTCGCGGTTCCTATCGCCACGACGAGACGCGCAGCGTGCACGAGGGAATCACGCCTCGCGGCCCGGTCTGGATGCTAGAAGGCGACCTGCACCATCTGCTCGCCACCTCCGCGCGAGAGACTACCGGCGACGCGTTTCGCTATGCCCGCCTCGAGGCCGAGCAAGTGACCGTCGAGCGCAGCCTGCGGGCAGCATTGGTCGGAATCGTGTTCAGGCCGCCGGCAAAGTTCTTAACGCGCATGTTCGTCTTTCGCGGCTGGCGGGACGGTTGGCGCGGCTGGCTGAAGATCTGGCTCGACTGCACATCCGACGCGCTCGTCTGGATCACCTTTCTGCGTAGCCGCCGCAAGCCCGATTCCACGCGCCCCGGACACTTCGCGGTCGAGCACCGTCTCGACGGATCGCCGCGACTTGTCGGCCTGGCGTCCAGCGCCGAAACAGAACAGGCGCTCGCCTGGCTGGAAGCGGCCCGCGACGGCGGCGCCGACGTCGCGCTCGTGAGTAACAAACAGCCGCAGAAAGCTCAACTTCGCGTGCGCCGGGTCGGTCGCCTGACACCGCTCGAGATCCTTAGAGCGCTCGACCAAGAGTGGCAGCTTCGTCCATATGACGCACTCGCGGTCTTCGCCGGCCGGCCGAAAGTCGTCGCGCGGATGCTTCCCCGGCGCCTGCGCGGGCTGCGCGGCGTGATCGATCCAAAGCGGACAGATCCGAAGGAGAGCGCTGCGCATCTCGCGCGCCTACGCGCACGAGGCGGTGGGTCGTCGTGAGCGGCGGAGGGCCCCTCCACGGCGCATCGATCGTCTGCGTCGGATTCGCCGACTGGGAGACCGAGAACTGGACGAACCAGCAGCACCTGATGTCGCGCCTGGCACGCGAGAACCGGGTGCTCTTCATCGAGTCGCTTGGCTTGCGTCGACCGACCGTCTCGACGCGCGACCTGCGCCGGATGGCGAGCCGCCTGAAGCGTGGCCTGCGGCCGCTCAGCGAAAGGGACGGCGTCCACGTCCTCTCGCCGCTTGTGATCCCCTTCCACAGCCACAGATCGATTCAGAGGCTGAACGGGTTTCTACTTCGCCGAGCCGTTCGTAAGGCCGCGCGCCGGCTCGGAATCGAGCACCCGATTTTGTGGGGATACGTCCCCCAGGCGCTGACGCTGGTCGCGGCCCTGCAGCCGAGTTGCGTCGTCTACCACTGCGTCGACGACATCGGCGCTCACGCGCGTATCGACGCCGACGCTTTCGCCCGGGCCGAGAAGCTTTTCGCCGCGCGCGCCGATCTCGTCATCGCCAGTTCGCCTCCTCTGGCCGAGCGGATGCGAGAGCTCGCGGACAACGTGCGTCTGATGCCGAACGTAGCCGATACCGAGCTCTTCGCGACCGCGCTCGAGGATGGGCCAATCGACCCGTCTATGGACGCCCTGCCGCGACCGAGAATCGTTTTCGTGGGCGCGATCAGCGCCGTCAAGGTCGATTTGGAGCTGCTCGGCGAGCTCGCCGAGCTGAGGCCGGAGTGGAGCATCGTCCTCGTCGGTCCCGTCGGGCTCGGTGATCCGGGCACCGACGTCTCGAGGCTGGCCGCGAAAGCAAACGTCCAACTGCTTGGGCACCGCGAGCCGAGCAAGCTGCCCGCACTGCTGCGGGGAGCCGACGCGGCGCTCATCCCCTACCGGTTGAACCGGCTGACCGCGAGCATCTTTCCGATCAAGGTCTACGAGTATCTGGCAGCCGGACTACCGATAGTCTCGACGCCGCTGCCGTCGCTCGCGAGCGTCGAGGGGATCTCGTTCGCGGCGACTGCCGCCGAGACGGCCGCGGCTCTCGACGAGTTGCTCGCCTCGGATAGCGAGGACAGGCGGCGAGCCCGCTCCCGGTCCGCAGCCGGACATTCCTGGCAGGCACGTATCACCGAGATAGGTCAAGCTCTAAGGGCTGGTTCCAATTGACGACCCGCCGACTGGGTGTGATCGGTGGATGCGATGCTAGGACGCAGTGTCGCGTTCGTAGCCGGAGGCTACGGGCGCGACCGAGGACAACGCAGCGCGCCGCCGAGCGCGCCCAGGCGGTGGAATGCTTCGGTTGGAACAAGCTCTAAAGGAGACACGATGAACTCGCTCGTGGTGACGCCCTATACGCCCGACAGGCGCAGCGGTCGTGGCAACCGCACCGTCAGCATCATTCGCGCGCTGGCGCTCCTCGGCAAGGTCGAGGTCGCATACGTCGAGTTCGATGGGTCAGAGCCCGACCCCGCGCTCGTACAGGACTCAGCGATCGAGTTGAGGAAGATCACACCGTCGCGCGGATTCACGCGTGCGTTCCTCTACCGAAGAGCGCGCGCGCGGGGAGTGCCGAAGGATTTCGCGAGCGGTCTGTCCCGCGAGCTGCTCGCAGAGCTGGCGAGTTCCGGCAACGAGCGCTTCGATCGAATCATCGCCGACGGTCCGACCGCGGCGGCGGCGTTGCTTTTACTCGCGAAGAAGCGGCGAATCTCCTACAACGCCCACAACCTCGAATCGACGCTGCGCTCTCAGCTCGGAGTTTGGAGCAATAAAGCCCTGGACGAGCTAGCAAGCTTCGAGCGCCGCTTATTCGAGACGGCGCACGAGTCCTGGCTACCGAGCATTCGCGATCTGGAAGGGGCGGCCGAGCTGGCGCCCGAAGCGCGCCTCCGTCTCATCCCCAACGTCGTCGATGTGGCTGCGATCACGCCCGTGCGCACACCTGCGAGCCAGCGGGCCCTCTTCGTCGCCGACTACAGCTACCAGCCCAACAGGCACTCCGCCCGCTTCCTCATCACCGAGGTGATGCCGAGGGTTTGGAAGCGGGTTCCGCAGGCGCGCCTGATGTTGGTGGGACGGGGACTGGCGCTGACCGGCGAGCTCGATCCCCGCATCGAATTGCACGGCTTCGTCGCCAATCTGCCCGGCGTCTACGCGGCGGGCGGTTGCGCGCTGGTACCGCTGCTCGAGAGCGGGGGCTCACCGTTGAAGCTGATCGAAGCCATGGCCTACGGTGTTCCCATCGTCGCTACACCGCTAGCCGCCGGTGGTGTGGACGGTCTGCATTGCGGCGTCCACTACCTGGAGGGTGACGGAGCGGACGGATTCGCCGCGGCGGTCGTCAGGGCTCTGAGCGGGAGAGCCGGCAAGATCGGGGCAGCGGCGCGGGCGCTGGCCGAGAGCGAGTACTCGATCGAGGCGCTGGCGAGGCGATTGTCCAGGCGGTTGTCCGAGTGAAAGCGGATGAGAGGAGAACGGCTGCCCTCCTCTTCTCGGGCGAGCCGCCAGGATCTCTTCGGGCAAGCGAGCTCGATCGCCACGAGCTGAAAAGAGCAGCCCGCGAGCGCAGGTTTCTCAAGCCGCCGACGCGCCTGCTCGAGCGCCTGGCGATGAAACGCGGCCTGATCGGTTTCGAGCGAAACTGTCTGCAGCCGTACTTACGCGCCCGGCACGCGGTGCTGGGAAGGGAGGCGGAGGGAGCGCCGCGCCTGCTCGTACGCGTCGATGAGTTCCCCCATTACCGCGCCTGGGACGAGCCGGAGCGCTTCGGAACGGACGGCTTCCGCCGCTTCCACGAGATCATGCGCTCGGCCGGAGTGCCGTACCTGATCGCCACGTTGCCACGCTTAGCGCGCAACCCGCTCGACCCGAGCGAGACGGCCGAGCGCGAGCTCGACGCGGCGGAGAAGGAAATGATCGAGCAGCTGCGGCAAGACGGTGTCGCCTTCGCCGTCCACGGCTGGTGCCATCGCACGCGCAGGGTAGAACCGCGGCGTCGCTCTGAGTTGGCCGGCCTCGACGATAAGGAGCTCGCGCAACTGCTCGACAGGGCCGACGGCGTTCTGGCCGGACTGGGTGTCGAGGCGCCAGTTTTCGTACCGCCCTTCAACCGCTTCGACGCGCGCCAGTATCCCCTCCTCGCCCGCCGCTACGAGGTCGTCTGCGCAGGACCTGAGACCGTTTCGGAGCTCGGCTTCCGGCGTACGCCGATCGCGCTGGCGGGCGGCGTCTTTGTTCCCTCCTACCCTCCGTTCTACGGTCGCGCTAGCGAGGTTCTGCCGGCTGTCCGCCGCCTGGCCGAGCTTCGCGCCGCCCTCTGGGTTCCGATCGTCCTGCACTGGGGCTGGGAGCTGGAGGCCGGCTGGACGGAGCTCGAGCGCCTGGCCGGCGAGCTGGCGCGCTACGCGGTCGACTGGGGAGGTTTTCTCGGTGCCGTCCGGGAGAGCGCCGAAAGCGCGAATGAGGCGGCGCCGTGAGGATCGTCTCGGTACTGACCAGTCCCGCTCGCGGCGGAGCCGAGTTCGCCGCCGTCTGGCTGCTCGATGCCCTGGCCGAGCGCGGGCACGAGGCCGTGCTCCTGACCAACCTGCCCGAGCTCTGTAGCGGAACGAGAGTGGCCGCTCGCACGCTCGAGATCGGCCCGAAGCTTTCGCGCACTTCCTACAAGCGACTTCTCCTTTCGGGCCCGCGGCTCGCCGCCGAGTTGCGACGGGCGCTGCGGCACGAACGCCCCTACGACGTTCTCCTTCTTCACTTCAAGAAGGAGCAGCTTCTCACTCTTGTTCTTCCTCGCTCGCTTCGCGCCACGTGCGTCTGGGCGGAGTGGGGCCCGCTTCCCGCTCCGCTGCGGAGCGGCGCCGCCAACTTCGTCTACCGCCTGGCCGCGCGTCGAGCCGAGGTCGTGCTCGCCGTCTCGGAGGGCACCAGGGCGACGCTGGTCGCGGCCGGGGTCGAGGAGCAAAAGGTCTTCGTGCTCCCAAACGCCGTTCGCGTCGAAGAGCACCGCTACAGCGAGACCGCCCGGCGTGAGGTCCGAAGGCAGCTCGGAATCGCCGGGGATGCGTTCGTGATCGGCGCGCTCACGCGCTTGCATGCGAAGAAGCGAAACGACGTGCTGGTCGAGGCCGCCGCGCGCCTGGAGGGCGACGTGCACCTGATCCTCGCCGGCGAGGGCGAGAGCGAGAACGAGCTACGGCGACTCGCCCGGCTGCTCGGAACGCGCGCCCACTTCCTTCCCAGCCCCGGCAAGGAGGCCGCAAACGTCATCTCGGCTTTCGACGTGGCCGTCTTCTGCCCCAGCCCGACAGAGGGGGCGCCGCTGTCGGTGATCCTGCCGATGCTCTGCGGCCGCCCGGTAGTGGCTACCGGCGCCGAGGGCGCACGCGATCTGCTCCCGCCCGGGTGCGGGCTGATCCTGGAGCCCGAGAACGACGTATCCGCGCTTGCCAACGCGCTCGCCTGCTACCAGCGCGATCCCGACCGACGCGCACGCGAAGGTGGCGCAGCGCGAGAGAGCGCCGAGCTCATCCATTCGGCTCAGCACGTGGCCGCCGAGTTCGAGCGGATTCTGGGCGTCGTCCACACGAGGGAGAAAAGCGGATGAGAATCCTCGTCATCTCCAATCTCTATCCGCCGGCCGTGCGCGGGGGCTACGAGGTTGAGTGCGCAGGCGTGGTCGACCACCTGCGCGAGCGAGGCGACGAGGTGACCGTTCTCACGTCGAAGCTCGGCCGTACCGGCGAGAACGACGACGGAGTGCTGCGCCGACTTCCTTTCCTGCCGCAATCGCCACTCGGAGCACTTCGAGCTCCGCTCGCTTCGATCTCGGCGGCCAGAACGGCCCGGAAGGTCATCGACTCCTTCCGGCCGGAGCTCGTCTTCGCCTGGAACTGTGCTCAGATCCCGCATGCGGCGGTCTACGCGGCGCTCGAGTCGGGGATACCCACGGCCTTCCGCGTCTGCGAGCACTGGTTCGGACGGCTGCTCACAGGTGACCAGTTCGCGCGCCATCTCTTCCCGGGCGATCGCGGCCTCCGCCGCGCCTGGGCGACAATGATTCGCAGCGTGAACCGAAGCCCTGTGCTTCGAATCGATCCGGGGCGAGATCCCTTTCCGATTGCGATCGGCTGGAACAGCCGCTTCATCCGCGACGCCGCGCCTGCGCCGCGAATACTGGAGCCCGTTTTCGAGCGCGTCGTGTTTTCGACGTCGCTGAACGGCGCCCGCTTCGCGGCGATCGCTCGCGAGCCCGCCGACAAGCCTCTCCTTTGCTACGTCGGGCGCCTCTCGTTCGAGAAGGGCCCGGACGTAGCCGTGAGAGCGCTCGCCCTCCTGCGCAACCGTCACGGTATCGAGGCGGAACTCGTACTCGCGGGACCGGCGAGTACCAGCGAGAGGCGGTCTCTGGCTCGGCAGGCCAAGATGCTGGGTGTCCAGGAGCATTGCCGCATGGTCGGGAGACTAGAGCTCGATGATCTCGCCGCACTGCTCGCACGTAGCCACGTGCTCGTGGTCCCTTCGCTCTGGGCGGAACCGTTCCCTCTCGTCTCGATCGAGGGCGCGCTGGCCCGTGTCCCGATCGTCGCCTCGAAAACCGGCGGCATCCCGGAGCAGCTCGGAGACGGCGACCGGGCTCTTCTTTTTCCGCCGGGAGACGCCGACGCCTGCGCCGAGGCGATCGCAGCGGTTCTCTCCCACCCAGGCGAAGCGGCGGCGCGTGCGGTACGAGCGTTCGAGCGGGCGAGCTCCCTCTCCTGGGACAACTACCTGCGCGAGACCGACGCCTTCATCAGAGACTCGCTCGCGGCTCTCGCGCGCTAGCCGGCCTGGTTCTCGCGTGCGAGGACGAGCCGGATATCGCTCACGCGGACCGCCCGCACCGCAAACAGCAGCGCCGGGTAGCCGAAAGCAGAGGCGAGAAGCGCCGGCACGAACGGTAGCTCCAGCTTCTTCGCGACGACCAAAACGCCCAGGAACGCCGCACCGGCGAGCACGAGGCGCGGAATGCGTCCGAGCGCCGGGCGAGCGGGTAGCTTCGAGCGCACGATCAGCCAGCGTGCTGCCACGACGAAGAGCTCGGTGGCGACGGTGATCCAGGCGGCCGCCATGAAGCCGTAGCGCGGGATCAGCGCGACGTTGAGGCCGACGTTGAGCGCGAGGGCAAGCGCGGCGGCAACCACGAAGCGGTTCTGCTGGCGGGAGATGATCACCAGCAAATCCTGCACGTAACCGACCGAGACGAGCACAAAGGCTCCCATCAATACCGGCAGTGCCGCGGCCGCACGATCGAACGCGCGCCCGAAGAGGAGGTCGACGATCTCGCCCGAGTAAACGGCGGTGAGAGCAAGTGCCCCGATCGAGACCGCGAACATCAGCTCGAGGCTCGTTTGCAGTAGGACGCGGAACCTCTCGCTGTCGGCAACGAAGGAGGCGGCCAGCAACGCGAAGACCGTAGTCGAGACGCTGACGGGCACGAAGCTCGATTGAGAGAAGAGCCTGTAAGCAGCCCCGTAGAGACCGGCCTCCTCGCTGCCGGCGATCTTGAAGACGAGCACCTGATCGATCTGGCCGTACCCGATGACGAGCGCGCCACTCACGGCGAGCGGAACGCCCACCCTGATCAATTCGGCGGAGTGACGGCGGATCTCGCTGAAACGGACGGGTGTGAACCTGAGCGCAAGCGCGCCCAGAAGTAGTGAGGCAAAAGACGTGGTGACGGTGAACCCCACCGCCAGGGCGACGATTCCGGCACCGGTGACGTAGCCCCAGACGACTACGGCGGCCCAGAGAACGCTCTGGATCGACATCACCGCGATCGTGTAAGAGTTGCGCACGCGCAGCTGAAAGGCGACCCGAAGTGACGAGACGGCGGCCGTCAGCAGACTCAGCATCATCACGACGCCCGCGATTAGGGCCGTCCGGTTGGGCGCGATCAACACGACCGCTCCGACGCAGAGCGCAAGCGCCACCAGAGACATCAGCTGTCTGATGACGAGGAGAGCCCCGAGCCACTGAGGCTCGCGCTCGGGCTCCGCGACCGCACAGCGAAGCGCGACCTGCTCGAAGCCCATGTTCCCGACCACTCCGAGCAGGGAGCTGATCGCAATCAGCGTGCTCCAGACGCCGAAGCCGGCTCGGCCGAGCGTCCGCACCAAGAGCACGGTCACGACGATGCCGAGAGCGAGATTCGCGAACCTGCCCGTTAACTGAACGGCGATGTCCCAGCTGATCGCTCGCGGCGCGAGTGCTGCACCGGTTCGGGCCTTCGCTCGCTCGTTCGCCTCGGCGGTCATCGCATCTGGGTTCCTACGTATTGCGCCGGTTGGAGGGGAACGATCAAGGCCTCATACCGGCGAGTAACACGCCTCGCATCCTACGCGGTCGCCGCATTAGAGCCCTGGCGACCGGCGATCGAGCAGATTCCGACCCCCGTTCGGGGTTGGCCGATCACTGATTAGAGGTATACGCGCCTACCACCCCTGATTCGAGGGATCTGCACCTCGGCCATAAGGCCGATCGGTTCATCGGGATAACCGATGCCGAGACGATTCCTTGCAATCACGCTGTTCGCCGCGCTCGTAGCACTTCCGGCCACAGTTGCGACCGCCGCCTCAGCATCCAAGAAGGCTTCAGTCCAGATCAAATCAACGAATGTGGCCTACGGTACGAAACGGGCGCACGATTGGACGCGACCGAAACCAACGCTCAAGCGGGCCGCCGGCCAACCCAACCCGACCTCACAGTCGGCGATTCGTTTCACTGTCTCCTTCAGCGAGCCCGTCCACGGCTTCACCGCCGCGGATGTGAGGCTCTCGGGCACCGCCAGGGCTGGGAAGGCAAAGGTCGCCAGGCTGAGTAATCACAAAACTTTCCGCGTCACCGTCGCCGGCATGACGCGACCCGGCTTCATCGTTGCAACAGTACGAGCCGGCGCGGCGAGAGACGCAGCCGGGAACCTGAGTACGGCGGGAAACAGGATCAAAGTAGTGACTGTCGCTAAGCAACCGAAGAGGCCATTACCGACCTCCACGACTCCTCCCTCGTCTCCGCCCGCTTCGTCGCCGCCGGCTACCGAACCTCCGGCGTCGCCGCCGGTATCGAGTGGACTCATCGTCGGCACGGTCGTGAACGCGGCCGGTGGAGGATCGAGCGCTCTCGACCCGGCGCTCACCGCGGGCGTGCGCTGGGTTCGCGAAGAGGTCTGGTGGCCTACTGTCGAGCCAAGTCAGGGCAATCTCGACTGGAGCGGTTCCGACAGTCTCTTCCTGAACGCCGCGCAGAAGGGCGTTCACATCCTGCCGCTCATCGGCGGCATCCCGTCCTGGGCCGGCGCCAGCGACAAGACGATGCCCTCCGATCCGTCCGGGTTCGCGGCCTTCGTGGCGCAGGTGACCGCCCGCTACGGCCCCGGTGGAACGTTCTGGCAGGCACATTCGAGCCTCTCTCAGTACGCGCCGGTCAATTTCGAGATCTGGAACGAGCCCTGGCTTCCGAGTTCCTCCGATCCGGTCGATCCAGCCCGCTACGCTCGCCTCTTCAAGGCTGCCGCAATCGCCGGTCGCGCGGCTAATCCCGCGGCGCGCTTCATCGTCGCAGCCGAGTGGCAATACCATGCGTCCGACGGGAGCTGGCGCAAGTGGGTCGACGACATGTACGCAGCCGTGCCCGATCTCAACTCCTATTTCGATGCCTATAGCACTCACCCGTACGGAAACGGCTCCGTGGACAACTGGACACCCGGAAACGGAGACGCGTTCGAGACGCGCCGTCTCGAAGTCGTCCACGACACCTTCGTGGCGCGCGGCGCCGGCGACAAGAAGATGTGGGTGACGGAGATGGGTTGGTCCACCTGCTCGGGCGGCGACAACTGCTACTCCGAGGCCGAACAGAAGCAAGATCTGACGCGTTTCGACGAGCTTGCCCGCACGAGCTGGTCATCGTTCATAGCGGCGACCTTCTACTACCGCCTGACCGATCTGAACGGCAGCGACCGCACGAATCGCGAGCTCTGGTACGGGCTCATTCGTGCCGACGGATCGTTCAAGCCGGCCTACGACACACTGCGCGCTATCGCCGCGATCGGCGCCTAGTCGAGCACTAGAAGTGCTTGACCGCCCCTTGCAGGCCGGGCGCCGCGAATCTACCGTGTCGGCATGCTCCAGCTGAGATCACCGCAGACCTCGATCACGATCGCGGCCGCTTGCGGCCTGGCGACCATCGCCGGGTTGCTACTCGTGTCGCCGGCGTCCAAGGCGCCGATGGTGCTCGGGGTTCTCGTCCTATCCGCCCTGGCCGTGATCGCCTTTGAGTATCCGCTGGCGATCTACGCCATGCTCGTCGTTCTGCTCGGCCTCTTCTCCGAGAGCACGACCGACAGCTTGATACCGGCCAACGGCAGGGCCTGGAACGGTCTTGTAGCGGGTATCAGCCCGGCCGAGGTACTGCTGGCGTTACTGGTCGTCGTCGCCGTCGCCGAGCGCCTCGCCGAGAGGGAGAGAAGCCGCCTCGTCTGGCCCGGAGCTCCGGCACTGGCAGCCGCGGCGCTCGTCGCGGCCGGAGTGGGATCGGCGATCGCCTTTCATCAGCTGAGAGACGGACTTCATATGACGCAGCCATCGATAACGCTCTTGCTCGCCATTGTCGCCGGTTACTGGCTCACCCACCGCTATGGGTCGAAGCGGCTGCTCTTTTGGCTGGTTGTCGCCTCGGCGCTGCTGTTGCCCCAGGGCCTCTACAACGGTTTCGTCCTGCACACGCTCTCGTACTACGACGCCTCACCGATCTTCCTGCTCGGCATCTGCTCGATCCTGGTCGCCTTTCAGGTCGTCAATATCGCGGCCTGGCGCATCCCCTATCTCGCTCTCGCCACCCTCGTCATCGTGTTTTCGCTCAGACGAGCCGTTTGGCTCGACATCGTCGTAGCGCTCGCGATCACGGGAATCTGGAGTGGGCGAAGCGGCTTTCGGAACGCGGTCGCGCTTGCGGCAGGAGTCGTGATCGTGCTCGAGCTCGTCTCTCCCGGCATCGCCTTCTCGCAGATCGAGCACGCGGTCAAGTACACAACGGGAGCACAGGGCCGCGATTTTTCCAGCAACTACCGCCACTGGGAAACCGCCAACGCCTGGGAAAACGTCCAGCACCACCCTGTCGGCGGTATCGGCCCTTCGACCGACTGGACCTTCTACAACTCCTTCGACGGCCGCTTCCAGCCCTATGGCTTCACCTACCTGCACAACTCGTACCTCTGGGTCTGGTTGAGATTCGGGTTGCTCGGGCTGGTCGCGTACGTCGGCCTTTTTGCGGCGAGCGCATGGAAGCTGCTCGGTCGCCGGCTACCGCTCGAATCGACCATCGCCGGGGCGATGATGGTCGGACTCGCGATCGCCGTCTACACCGCCTCGTTCCTCACGACGACCGTACGCTGGCCTACCACGGTCGGCTTGTTGCTCGGAATCGGCCTGGCGGCACGCTCGCGGCAAAGATCGGCCGAGCCGGTACTGGCGCCGACAACTACCAGCTCCGTTTCGCCAACGACGGCGCTCCCTTAATGTGGGCCGGCGTCGTTCCTCGAACCGCCCGTTTTCCGCTGGCACGGCTCAGGCTCGCGCCGGATCAGGCGAATTGGATTGCCAGGCGTCTGACCCATCGTCTTTCACCCGAGCAGAGCAAGCGAATCAAGAGCATTCTACGAAGAGGTTGAGAGTGTCTCTCCGTACCGAAATGATTGAACGACTCGAACAGCTCGTCCAGCTCGAGCGACCCTGGCGCGACCTGGCCCACACATGCTCCTGCCCTGCCGCGCTGCCCGGCTGGCAGCTCGCCTGGTGGCGACATGTGGCGCCTGAGGGCTCCTTGCTGCGAGCGGTCGCTGTGTTCGAGAACAAGGATCTCGTCGGGCTTGCCCCCTTTTTCGTGAATCCAGGCCGGCGCGTCGACTACCGCCTGCTCGGCGCGGGAACCACGCACCGCATTTCGCCCCTCGCTGTGCCGGGGCGCGAGCGTGAGATCGCAGCGCTCGTCGCCCGCACTCTCGCCGGCTCCAGTCCCCGTCCCGACCTGGTCGCCTTCGAAGGGATCGACATCGCCTCCCCCTGGCCGCAGATATTTGTCGAGAGCTGGCCGGGTCGCTTCAGGCCCTGGCGCTACGTCGCCTCGATCCACGCCGCGCCCGTGCTCGGGCTCGCGGGCGGCTTCGCGGAGTGGCTGGCAGCACGAAGCGGCAACTTCAGACGAAAGATGGCACAAGCGCGCAGGCGACTCGAGGCGGAAGGCGGCTCGATCGGACTAGCGCTCGAGCCCGCGACGGTCGAGCAAGCGACGCAAGCCTTCGCCGACCTCCACTTCCGCCGCTGGCAGGGGCGCGGAGGATCGTCTCTCGCGCAGAGCGTGCATGCCCTTCTCGATGACGCCGCGGCGGATCTCGTCGAGCGAGGCGAGATGAGACTTTGGGTTGTCGAACTCGGCGGTAGGCCCCTGTGCGTCTCGGTCTTTCTTGCGGCCGGCGGGGAGACCCTGTCTTTCAACAGCGGTTTCGACGAGTCTCGAGGCGACCTCAAGCCGGGACTGTTAGCCATGTTCGCGGCGATCGAAGACGCCTTCGCCCGTGGCGAACGCCGGTTCGACTTTGGAGGAGGCGCTACGTCCTACAAGCTCCGCTTCACATCCGAGGACGCGCCGATCTGCTGGACGGGCATCGTGCCGCATACGGGTCGTTACCAGCTGACCCGTCTGCGCCTCGCTCCCGACCAAGCTCGCTGGCTGATCACCCGAATCGGACGAAGAATGCCGTCCGCTTGGCGCCGACAGATCAAGCGGATCGCTCGAAGACGCTAGCCGGGCTCAGCTGGCTCTGACGTATTTACGTCCGCGCTGCGTCTGCTCGCCATATCGGTAATAGGCCGTCGACTCCACATCGGCGTCCACGAATATGTGACCGATCGTCGGTGCCGGGCAAGCCCCGAGCAATCGGCTCGCCTCCTTGATCGTGCGGCGGCGTAACGAGGTGCGACGCGCGGTGACGATGATCGCATCGACCGATTTGCTGATCACAAGCGGATCTGCGACGGCCAGGAGTGGCGGCGCATCAACGATGACGAGATCGCTCGTTTCCCGAAGCGCCGCGATGATGTCATGGACGGCGCTCGACCCGACCAGCTCGCTCGGGTTGGGCGGGATCTTCCCGGCAGGCAGGATCTCCAGCATCGGCGTGCCGGGGGGAACGACGATCACCTCGCCCGTGGCCCAGGCGTCGTCACGCCAGACCTTGCTATCGGCCGGAATGAGCGCGAGCGCCTGCTCGAGCGTCACCGATCCCATGGCCACGTCGGTCACCCCCAAGGTCTGGGGCATCGCGAAGTAGCTGGCCAGCATCGGGCGCCTGAGGTCGAGATCGACCAACCTGACAGTGCGCCCCGGCTGCGCGGCGGCGATCGCGAGGTTCGCCGCGACGGGCGATTTGCCCTCGCCGTCGAGCGCGCTCGTGACCATCAAGACGGTCGCCGGATTGGTCAGTAGAAGAAAATCGAGGTTCGTGCTGAGCAGGCGGTAGGCTTCCGCCTCTACGCTCGACGGTGTCTCCAGCATCACCAGCCGGTCCGCCTTGCGTACGCGGACGGACGGCTTCGGCAGCCGGCCGACGAGCGGACTCGAGTAGTAGTCGGCGATCTCCTCGTCGCTCACTCTCGTATCGAGCGCGTTCGCCAGGAAGGCGAAGCCGCAGCCGAGCAGAATGCCGAGCACCAACCCGAGAGCGGCGTTCCGTACAGGGCGCGGTCGCACTTGCGTTGCCGAGTCGGCGCTCTTGACCAGAATGGCGTTCGAAGTCTGAAGCGCTGCAAGTGTCTTCAGATCCTGCCGCGTCTTCAGCAGCTGGGAATAGACGTTGGAGCTGGCGGCGTTCGGCCCGAGATTGGCCAGCGAGGTGGAGACGTCCTTCTCGGCGCTGTCGATGGCAGCCGTATCGAGCCGCTTCCTGTACACCGTGTACTGAGCTGCATAAGCGGTCGCGAAACGGGCAGCCTCCGTCGCGGTGGACGCCTTCACCTTGAACTCGAGCAGGTTGGAGTTCGAGAGAGCGTCGACCGAAGAAGCGTTGAGGAAATCAGCGATCGACATGTCCGTCGTGTGAGTGACGGCCAGAACGCGCTTGACGACATCCGGCACCCTCGCGAGCCCTGCCTGGGTTTGAGCCTGGCGGTCGGGGGTGTCCTGAGAGGTGGGAGCCTGAATCCCGAGCAGCGAGGACGCGATGTTGTCGGTCTTCAGGAGAACCTGCGCCGAGGCCTCGTAGAGCTTCGACTGGCGCAGTGAGTAACCGAGCGCGACGACCGGCACGATCACGACGAAGGCCAGCACGATCCACTTCCGCCGGGCGAGGATTCGAAGTTGATCTGCGAGTGAGTTGGAAGCTGGCATACGATCGTTGCCGCGATTATCGGTGTAGCGGACGGGAAACCGTAGCGTAGATCAAGTTATTCGCTCGTGTTCTGGGCGGAATCCCGGTCTCCCACCACGCCCGCAACGATCTCGCTCATCGCGAAGCGGAAGCGCTCGAATGAGAAGCGCTCGGCGCTGGCGCGAATCGGCGCAGGATCGAGCTCCTCGATCGCGGCTCTGCGTACGGCCGAACGCAGCTCGATTACCTCCTGGCTCTCGATCAGCCAGCCGCCGACGCCCGGCTCGACGATATCCCGTGCCCCGCCCCGCGCAAGCCCGATCACGGGCGTGCCGCAAGCTTGCGCCTCGGCCATGACGATGCCGAAGTCCTCCTCGATCGGATAGACGAAAGCACGTGCGCGCCGGAAGAGCGTTCGCAACTCGTCGTCCGAGACCTGTGGCAGGAAGTGAACGTTCGCAGTCGCGCGCGCCCGCAGCGACTCGAGCATGGATCCGCGCCCGACGATGTCGATCTCGAAGGGAAGCTCGGCAAACGCCTCGACGACCAGCTCGGGATGCTTGTAGCCGGTCAGCCGGCTCACGAACAGAAAGCGCTCGCCGCGCTCATCCCCCGGGGTGAAGAACTCCGTTCGTACGGGCGGGTGTACGACCTCCGCGTCGCGCCCGTAGAAACGCTCGATGCGCTCCTTGACGGCGCCCGAGTTGGCGACGAAGTGNNTGGCTGCTCGAGAGCACGAGATCGACGTCGGCGGGGATCTTCGTGCAGCGCCAGGCGAGCGGCATGAAGGGAACGAACCACTCGTGATGGGAGTGCGAGCCGGGAAGGTGCTGGATGAACGACGTCTGCGCCGAGCGCAGAGTGGGCGGCATCTTGCTGGGCTCGAGAATGGTCGTGAAGAGGTCGGCGCCGGGGAAGATCTCGAGCAGCGCCTCGAGCACGCGCTCGGATCCTGCGTAGCGAACGAGCCACTCGTGCGCCAGCGCGACCCTCACGCGTCACTCCCGGGACGAGCGCAGCGCCGGGAAGAGAACCACGTCGCGAATCGTCTCGCGACCGGTGAGCACCATCACCAGCCGATCGATGCCAAGCCCGAGCCCGCCCGTGGGCGGCATGCCGTAGGAGAGCGCCTCAACGTAGTCCGGGTCACCTTCCTCGGCCAGCACGTCGCCGGCGTCGCGCGCCGACTGCTGCATCTCGAAGCGTTCGGCCTGGTCGACGGCGTCGTTGATCTCGCTGAAAGCGTTGCCGAGCTCCATGCCGCCGATGAAGTACTCGAAGCGCTCGACCAGCGTCGGATCCTCGTCGGTCGTCCTGGCGAAAGGTGAAAGCTCGATCGGATAGTCGTGCAGGATCGTCGGTTGTACGAGCGTGGGCTCGATAAATGCCGAGAGGGCGTGATCGATCAGCTGTGCCCAGGTCTGGTCGTGGCTGACGTCGACGTCGCGGGCCTCGAGCCTGCGTCTGAGCTCCGCCTCGTCGCGCGTCCAGAGTCCCTCGGCCTCGAGCGCATCGGGCAGCCGCAGCCTGCGCCAGGGCGCCGCGAGATCGATATCAGCGCCGCGGAAGCTCACCTTGGTGGAGCCGATCACCTCGAGCGCGACCGCCTCGACCAGCGTCTCGATGCGAGCCATCGTGTCGCGGTAGTCGGCGTAGGCCTCGTACCACTCGAGCATCGTGAACTCGGGCTGGTGCTTGTAGGAGACGCCCTCGTTGCGGAAGTCCTTGCCGATCTCGTAGACGCGCTCGAGCCCGCCCACGATCAGGCGCTTCAGATAGAGCTCGGTGGCGATGCGCAGGTAGAAGTCCTGGTCGAGCTCGTTGTGGTGAGTGACAAACGGTCGGGCGAAGGCGCCACCGTAGCGCGGCTGCAGGACGGGTGTCTCGACCTCGACGAAGCCCTGCTCGTCGAGCCGACGCCTGATCGAGGAGACCATGCGGGCACGCAGGAGCGCGTCGCGGCGCGTTTCCTCGTTCACGAGCAGATCGAGGTAGCGCTTGCGGAAACGGGTCTCGACGTCGGTCAGACCGTGGTAGATGTCAGGCAGCGGCAACCGGATCTTGGCCAGCGGCTCCAGCTCCCCGACCCTGAGCGAAGGCTCGCCGCGGCGAGTCTTCATCGACCGCCCGATCGCGCCGACGATGTCGCCGAGGTCGAGATCGAGCCCCTCGAGGACGCTCTGCTCGCAAAAGAGCTGGATGCGCCCCGAGCGATCGACCAGATCGAGGAAGGTCAGCTTGCCCATGTCGCGGCGCGCCAGCACGCGGCCGGCGAGGCGCCGCTC
>PMMN01000036.1:0-5774 GCA_003162235.1 Actinomycetota bacterium
GCGCTTGATCCAGTCGAGGATCGACTCCATGTTGTCCTCGACCGAGAGGATGAAACACGCTGAACATTGCGGGCGCTCCTCGAAGCCGACGTTGAACCAGACCGGTGAGTTGAAGGCGGCGAGCTGGTTGACGAGGATCGCCTTCAGCTCGGCCTCGAAGGTCTCGGCCTCCTCGTCGCTTGCGAAGTAGCCGCCCTTGCGGCCCCACTCGCCTATCGTCGAAACGACGCGCCCGATCATCTGCTTGACGCTCCACTCGCGCTCGGGGGCGCCCATCTGGCCGCGGAAGTACTTCTGGGCGACGATGTTGGTAGAGGTTTGCGACCAGAAGCGCGGGAACTCGACGCCCTTCTGCTCGAAAACCGCCTTCTCCTTGCCGGGGATGAAGGCATCGCGCGTCTCCCACTCGATCTCGTCGAAGGGATCGCGCCCGGGGATGGTGAAGTAGCGCCGCAGGTCGAGGGTGGCTTCGGCATCGACGACGACGTTCTCGGGCCCCAGATCTGCCGTCTCTGCTTGCTTATCCCTGGCCGTCGCCATCTCGCTCTCTCCCTCCCGAAACCGGATTCTCCGGACTCTCCCTGCCGCCGGCCCGACGCCCGATTTTCAGGCAATTGACCGGAGGACCTCGAAACGATAGGAGCCTTCCCGGATGGCACCTATTTTATCTGCAAACCGTGCCTTTTCGGTTGCCAAATCAGGCGTCGCGCGGACCGGCTCAACAGCTCGACGTTCCTAGCCGGCCGCGCTTATTACCCTACCCGTCAGCGCCCGGCTCGAAGCGGTACCCGATGCGCGGCTCGGTCAGGAAGTAGCGCGGCTGCGAAGGATCGGGCTCGAGCTTGCGCCGTATCTGCGCCAGGTAGACGCGCAGGTAGTTCGTCTCCTTCTCATATTGAGGGCCCCAGACGGCTTTGAGGAGCTGGCGCTGCGTGACCAGCCGGCCTTCGCTGCGAACGAGGATCTCGACGATCTCCCACTCGGTGGGAGTCAACCTCACTTCCCTGGAATCACGGTTGACCCGCTTGGCGGCGAGGTCGACCGTGAAGTCGGGTGTCGTCACGACCGCTTCCTCCTTGCCGCCAGGGGCGGCGCGCCGCAGGGCCGCGCGTAAACGAGCGAGAAGCTCGTCCATGCCGAAGGGCTTGGTGACGTAGTCGTCGGCGCCGGCGTCTAGCGCGGCGACCTTGTCGGCTTCACGCTCGCGCACCGAGAGCACGACGATCGGAACCGAGCTCCAGCCGCGCAGGCCGTTGATGACCTCGAGCCCGTCGATGCCGGGCAGACCGAGATCGAGCACGACCAGGTCGGGATGGTGGCTGGCCGCGAGCATCAGCGCGGCTTCGCCGGTGGCCGCCTTATCGACTTCGTAGCCACGAGCCTTCAGGTTGGTCGCCAGCGCGCGCAGGAGCTGGGGCTCATCATCGACGACGAGGATCCGTGTCATCTCTCCGCCCGCAAGTGAACGATCATCGTCAAGCCTCCACCGGGCGTGTCCTTGCCCTCGATCGATCCCTCCATCGCCTCGACGAATCCTCTCGCAACCGCCAGACCGAGCCCGACACCGTTCGCCCCGGACACGTCACCGAGCTGCTGGAATGGGACGAAGATTCGCTTTCGCTCGGACTCGGGGACTCCGGGGCCGTGATCGACCACACGGAGATCGACGTACTCGTCACCGGTGGGGTCGGCGACGACGCGCACCTCGGTCCCCTCGGGACAGTGACGCAGCGCGTTGTCGATCAGGTTGGCGAGCGCCCGCTCGAGCAGCCCTGCGTCGGCAAGAACGCGCGGCAGCGTCTCGGGAACCTCTGTCCGCACGCGGCTCGCGCGCTCGCCGAGAGAGTGCAGCGCGGCCGGAACTACCTCCTCCAATCCGATCGGCTCCGCGCTGACCGTGAGCGCTCCCGCCTGCAACCGGCTCATGTCGAGCAGGTTCCCGACCAGGGCGTTCAAGCGATCGCTCTCCTCGTCGATCGTGCGCAGAAACTCTCGTCGTGCCTCGCTCGTCCACTTGACATCGCGCTGGAGCAAACTCGTGACCGAGGCCTTGATCGACGAGAGCGGTGTGCGCAGGTCGTGTGAGACCGCCGAGAGAATGGCTGCGCGAAGCTCGTTACCGGCGGCCAGCGCGCCAACGGTTTGAGCTTCCGCTTCGAGCTCGTCGTGTGCCAGCGACGAGGAGAGCTCGCGAACGAAAGCCTCAAGGATGCGTCGCTCCTCGGCCGATACCGGTCTGCCGGCGATCGCGAGCAGGCGGCTCTCGCCTAGATCGATCGTCTGGACAGCGTTCTCCGGGTGCCGCGGCGGGTGCTCTCCGCTCTCGGCCATGACGCGCCAGGAACCTCCTTGGCCGGCGAGCAGGGCGATGCCATCGAGCTGCAGCGCTCGTTGCAGGCGCTCGAGCAAGTCGGCGACGGGAGTGTGTCCCGAGAGAGTCAGGAAGATGTCGGCTTCGGTTCGAGCCTGCTCGCCCGTGGCGGCGCGTCTGGCCGCGAGCGCGACGTAGCTGGACGAGACGACAGCGACGACGAGGAAGACGCAGAGCGCAAGCAGGTTCTCCGGCTCGCTGATGGTGAAGGTGTGGACCGGCGGCGTGAAGTACCAGTTGGCGACCAGGTCGCCGGTGAGCGCGGTCGCGAGCGCCGGCCAGAGACCGCCGATCGCCGAGACGAAGACGACCAGAAGCAGATAGAGCAGGAGGATGCTGGGAAGCGCGACATCATCGCCGAGAGCCACAAGCGTCGCGGTGAGCGCCGGCAGGCCGGCGGCGGCGAGGATGAATCCGAGCGTGACGCGCCGGCTCGGCAGCGATCTCGGCGGCCTGATCCGGTCGCGCTCGCGCCGCTTCGATGTCTCGCCGGCGTCGGCGTCATCGTCTTCATGGCTGATCACGTGGACATCGATACTGGCGCCGGTGAGGTGGATGACGGTGCTGATCACCGAGCCGTGCAGTAGCTCGCCGAGCCGGCTGCGGCGGGTGGCGCCGAGAACGATCTGGTTGGCGTTTAGCGAGCGGGCCACTTCGACGAGCGCGGGGCCGACCTCCGCGCCCACAACCTCGCGGTAGCCACCTCCGAGCGAGGCGAGGAGCTCCCGCTGGGCCTGCAGGCGCTCGAGCGCCGGCCCGGCAAGGCCGTCCTGGGACCGCACATGCACGCCGACGAGCTCGCTGCCGCGGCGCTGCGCAAAGCGGGCTGCCCGGCGCACCAGCCGCTCCCCGCGTTCGGAGCCCGAGAGCGCCACGATCACTCGCTCGCGCGTCTCCCAGGGCTCGCTGACGCCGTGCCGCTCCCGGTACTCCTTGATTCCCTCCTCGACCTGGTCGGCGATCCAGAGCAGGGCGAGCTCGCGCAGGGCGCCGAGGTTGCCGGCCCGGAAGAAGTTGCTGAGCGCGGTGTCGACGCGGTCGGCCGGGTAGATGTCGCCGCGGGCGAGGCGGGCTCGCACGGTCTCGGGAGCGAGGTCGACGAGCTGCATCTGCGCCGCCTGGCGCACTACGGCGTCGGGAATCGTCTCCTGCTGGGTTACGCTGGTGATCTGCGCGATGACGTCGTTCAGCGACTCGAGGTGCTGGATGTTGAGCGTCGAGATGACGCTGATACCGGTGTCGAGAAGCTCCTCGACGTCCTGCCAGCGCTTCTCGTTGCGCGAGCCGGGGATGTTGGTGTGGGCCAGCTCGTCCACGAGCACGATCTCGGGCCGTCGCGCCAGGATCGCGTCGATGTCCATCTCCTCGAACACCCGGTCGCGGTAGGGGAGCCTTTTGCGCGGCACGACCTCGAGCTCGCCGATCTGCTCGCCGGTGCGCCGGCGCCCGTGCGTCTCGACGAAGCCGCAGACGACGTCCTCGCCGCGCTCGCGCCTGCGGCGACCCTCGTTGAGCATGGCGAAGGTCTTGCCGACGCCCGGCGCTGCGCCGAGGTAGATGCGGAGCTGTCCACGCGCCATACCCATGGTTGACTCCTATCTTCGTATATCGAGAGCCAAGTTGAGCTCCAGCACATTCACCCCCGGCTCGCCCAGGAACCCGAGCGAGCGCCCGGTGGTGTTCTCGCGCACGAGCGCGAGCACCTGCGCGAGCGGCAGACTGCGGGCGCGAGCGACCCTCGGCGCCTGCAGGCGGGCGTTCGCGGGCGAGATCTCGGGGTCGAGGCCGGAGCCCGAGGCGGTGACGGCATCGACCGGCACCCCGGTGCTCGCAGCCAGGCCGTTCAAGCGCTGGTACGCGGCTATGCGCGAGCGTACGTCGGCGAGAAGCACCGGGTTGGACGGCCCCAGATTCGAGGCGCCACTGGCCGCACCGTCGTATCCCGCTCCCGCTGCCGAAGGCCGAGGCTGGAAGTAGCGGGACCCGCTGAAGGCCTGTCCGATCAGGCGCGAGCCGACGACTACGCCACCCCGGCGCACGAGCGAGCCCTGCGACTTGGAGGGGAAGGCGATCCGCGCCACGCCTGTCACGGCGAGCGGATAGACGACTCCGACCAGCAAGGTGAAGAAGAGGAAGACGACGAGAGCTGGAACGAGCTGGCGGCGCATCACGAGATTCCGATGGCGCCGACGACGAGGTCGATCAGCTTGATTCCGATGAAGGGCGCGATCAACCCGCCGAGCCCGTAGATGAGCAGGTTCCGCCTCAGCACGGCGATCGCCGAAGCGGCACGGAAACGTACGCCGCGAAGCGCTAGCGGGATCAGCGCGACGATGATCAGAGCGTTGAAGATCACGGCCGAGGCGATCGCCGACTCGGGGCTGGCCAGGTGCATGACGTTCAGGTGGCCGAGCTCGGGGAAGACGCCCGCGAACATAGCCGGGATGATCGCGAAGTACTTGGCCACGTCGTTGGCGATCGAGAAGGTGGTCAGCGCGCCGCGGGTGACGAGCAGCTGCTTGCCGATCTCGACGATCTCGATCAGCTTGGTCGGGTTGGAGTCGAGGTCGACCATGTTGCCGGCCTCGCGCGCCGCCTGGGTGCCCGTGTTCATGGCCACGCCGACGTCGGCCTGGGCGAGCGCCGGTGCGTCGTTGGTGCCGTCGCCGGTCATGGCGACGAGATTGCCGCCGGCCTGCTCGCGCCGGATCAGCGCCATCTTGTCCTCGGGCTTGGCCTCGGCCAGGAAATCGTCGACACCCGCTTCGGCAGCGATCGCGCCCGCGGTGAGGGGGTTGTCGCCGGTGATCATGACCGTGCGGATACCCATCCGGCGTAGGTGCTCGAAGCGCTCGGCCAGCCCCTCCTTGACGATGTCCTTGAGCTGGACGATCCCGAGCGGGCGGCCGTTCTCGGACACTGCGAGCGGTGTCCCGCCCGCGTGAGCGACTCCCCCGGCCAGCTCGGTCAGCTGTTTCGGAACCGATCCCTTCGCGTCTTCGATCAGCGTGCAGATGGCCTCGACGGCGCCCTTGCGGATCGAGCGCCCCTCGAGGTCGACGCCGCTCATCCGGGTCTGCGCAGTGAAGGGCACGAGGTGGCTGTCGTGCAGCTCGTGCTCGCGCAGCTCGAAGCGCTCCTTGGCGAGCACGACGATCGAGCGTCCCTCAGGCGTCTCGTCGGCCAAGCTCGCGAGCTGGGCGGCCTCGGCGAGCTCTTGCTCGCTGACGCCGTCGAGCGGTAGGAAGGCGGTCGCCGCGCGGTTGCCGAGCGTGATCGTGCCGGTCTTGTCGAGCAGGAGCACGGCGCAGTCGCCGGCCGCCTCGACCGCGCGCCCGGACATCGCGAGCACGTTCCGGCGCACGAGCCGGTCCATCCCGGCGATGCCGATCGCCGAGAGCAG
>PMMN01000036.1:5831-6606 GCA_003162235.1 Actinomycetota bacterium
CCCGTCACCGCCGAGCGGTCGCCGCCCGACTCCCTGATCACCGGCGCCGACTCGCCCGTGATCGCCGACTCGTCCACGCTGGCGATTCCCTCGACTACTTCGCCGTCGGCCGGTATCACCTCGCCGGCTTGGACGACGACCAGGTCGTCCATCTGCAGCACTCCGCTCGCTACATCCTCGAGCGTCCCGTCCGCGCCTCTGCGGTGGGCGATCGTGACGGCGCGCGTCTTTTTCAGCTCCGCCGCCTGCGCCTTGCCCCGTCCCTCGGCGATCGCTTCGGCCAGGTTGGCGAAGAGGGTGGTGAACCAGAGCCAGGCTGCGATCGTCCAGGCAAACCTGCTCGGGTCTTTGATCGCGATCGCCGTCACGAGCACGCTGCCGATCTCGACCACGAACATGACCGGATTCCCTGCCATCAGTCGCGGGTCGAGCTTGCGCACGCTGTCGAGAGCGGCCTGGCGCAGGATCGCAGGGTCGAACATCGAGGTGCGTTGGTTGCGAAGGGTCACAGGCTCAGGTGCTCCAGGATCGGTCCGAGTGCAAGCACGGGTGCGTAGGTGAGAAGAACGACGACGAGGACGACGGACACCAGCAGCACGACAAAGAGCGGAGTCGTCGTCGGGAAGGTGCCGGCCGACTCGGGCACGTGCTGCTTGCGCGCGAGCGAGCCCGCCAGCGCGAGCGCGAGGATCATCAGCAGGAAGCGTCCGGCGAGCATGGCGATCGCGAGCGTGGTGTTGAACCAGGTCGTGTTCGCGCCGATGCCGGCGAAGGC
>PMMN01000073.1 GCA_003162235.1 Actinomycetota bacterium
CTTGGCGGCTGCGGAGGTGGGGGAAGCGGGAAGCGCCTCACCAAAGAGCAGTTCGTCAGCAAGGCGAATGCGCTTTGCGCCGCCTTCAACAAGCAGGTCAAGGCAATTCCCGCGCCCAAGACCGACGCCGAAGCCCTGACCTCGCTCGACAAGCTGCTCCCCCTCGACAGGAAGCTCATCGCCGACGTCAAGAAGCTCAAGCCCCCGGTTAACGAGGAGGCCACCGTCAAGCGAGTCGTCACTCTCGGCGAAGAGCAAGCCGTTCGCGTGAAGGACCTGATCGCCGCGGTCAAGGCGAAGGACAAGCCCAAGTTGAACACCATCATCAGCGCGGGCGATAAGAACGACAAAGAGAGTAAGGCTCTGTTCAAGCAGTTGGGCCTGACGGAGTGTCAGAAGAACTAGCTCGTTCGCCCGCCGGGAGCTTTTGAACGCAAGGTCCCGCCGCCCCCGGGCGAGGGGCCTTGCTTCGTTCGAAAACCGGATCGGTCGCCACCGCCCGTCGAGCGCGTGCCGGAAGAGAGACGAGGCCCCTGACATACCGGCAGGCGCTCCTGCTCCGATAACTACACTCGCAGCGTGCTCGCGCTCGAGATCATCTTCTGGACGGCGCTGGGGCTGATCGTCTGGACGCACCTGGCCTACCCGCTCGCCGCCGGACTGGCCGCGCGCCTGTTCACACGCAAGGTCGCCAAGCGCGACTGGGAGCCGTCGGTCACGATCGTGATCGCCGCGCACAACGAGGAGCCGGTGATCAAGCGGCGGCTCGAGAACCTGCTCGCGCTCGACTACCCGGCCGAGAAGCTCGAGATCGTCGTCGCCTCGGACGCCTCCGACGACCGCACCGACGAGATCGTCCGTACCGTCGCCAAGCGCCAGCCGCGTGTAAGCCTGCTCGCCTGCCCGCGCGGCGGCAAAGTGGCGGCGCAGAACCGGGCCGTCGCCGCGAGCAAGGCCGAGGTCGTCGCCTTCTCCGATGCCAATGCGACCTGGGCGCCCTACGCCCTGCGCAGGCTCGTCGCCAACCTCGCCGATCCCGACGTCGCCTACGTCTGCGGACGCTTGCAGCTCGAACGGGCGGAGGGCTCAAACCAGGAGGGCGTCTACTGGCGCTACGAGCTCTGGCTGCGCGCCCAGGAGTCGAGGCTGGGATCGATCACCGGCGGGAACGGCTCGATCTACGCGCTCAAGCGCGCCGACTACGTGAACGTCGATCCCCGCTTCGGCCACGATCTATCGCTGCCCTACGTGATGGTGCAGCGGCGGCGCCGCGCCGTTTACGAGCCCCAGGCGCAGGCGCTCGAGAAGCCGACTCCGTCGGTCGAGAGCGAGTACCGGCGCAAGGTGCGTATGTTCGAGCACTGCTGGCTGATCACGCTGCGGGGCTCGATGCTGAAGCGGCTGACGCCCGGCTACCTGATCGAGGTCATCTCGCACCGGCTGCTTCGCTACGGCAGCGGTCTGCTCCACCTGCTTCTGCTCGGGCTCTCGATCGCTCTCGTCGCCCTCGATCAGGGCTTCCCCTACCTGCTCGTACTGGCGATACAGCTGGGGGGGATCTTGGGCGCCCTACTGGGGCTCTCCCTTCCCCGCTACTACCTGCTCGTGACCTGGGCGACGCTGGTCTCGCTCTGGAACTACCTGCGCCGCGGCGTCCCCGCAACCTGGGAAGCCGCCGAGGGAACGCGCTGATGAACCGCGCCGCGGACATCGCCGTGGCCGGATTCGGGCTCACCGTCTCGAGTCCTATCCTGGGACTGGCGACGCTTGCAATCAAGCTCTCAGATCGCGGACCCGTTCTCTACCGCCAGCAACGAGTCGGCAAAGACGGTGGCGACTTCGAGCTGCTCAAGCTGCGGACGATGGTCGTAGGCGCCGAGAAGATGGGCGCCGGCTTCGCGGTCGACCGGGGCGACTCGAGGATCACGCGCGTGGGGCGGCTACTACGGCGCCTCTCCCTCGACGAGCTGCCGCAGCTGTGGAACGTGCTTCGCGGCGACATGAGCATCGTCGGGCCGCGCCCGACGCTCCGCTACCAGGTCGACAACTACACGCCGCGCCAGCGACGCCGGCTCGAGGTGAGGCCCGGACTGACCGGCTGGGCACAGGTGAACGGTCGCGCTGAGCTGCCCTGGGAAAAGCGGATCGAGCTCGATGTCTGGTACGTCGAGCACCGCTCGGCCGGGCTCGATTTGCGCATCCTGCTGCGAACGCCTCGTTCGCTCTTCCGCGGCACCTACAAGGGTGCCCGCGGCGGCTGGCGCCACGGTGGCTCCCGCGGCTCGGGCGACTGACCGTCCCGGGCCCGCCGGCCCGAGCTTGAGCGTTTCGGCGGCGGCGTTCAGCGGCACGCGCTACCGGGCATCGCCGCCGAGGACGATGAGCGCGCTCGGATGAGCCGATCGGTCACAGTGCGGAAAAACGAAGAGAAAGCCGGCCAGAACCGCCCCGGCAAACAGCGCCAGGGTACGTACTCTCAGCACGAGCCGTAGCATGGCGGTATCTTCGCTACCCGGCGGCTCGCCCGGGCCGGTACCCTCACGCAGAAGATGCCCACCTGTCTATTCACCTGCGCCGGTCAGCGCGTCGACGTAATCGAGGCCTTCGGCAAGGCCGGAGCCGTGACGCTCGCCACCGACGTCAGCCCCTACGCGCCGACCCTCTACCGCGCCGACCGTTTCTCCGTGGTGCCGCGCTACACCGATCCCGATTACATCGGCGCCCTCGCCGAGCTGGTACGGGAGCACGACATCGACCTGATCCTCCCGCTCACCGATCTCGATCTCCGCGTGCTCGCCGCCGCCAAGCCCGAGCTTACGCCGGCGCTCGTCCTGCTTCCAGATAGTGAGGTGATCGAGCGCACCTCCGACAAGTACGCCGCGCACCTGTTCTTCTTGGAGAACGGCATCGTCTCGCCCGACACCTGGTTGCCCGAGGAGCCGCCCGCCGAGGTCGACTATCCGGTGCTGGTGAAGGCGCGCGAGGGCTTCGGCTCCAACCACATCTACCGCGCCTCGAGCGACGAGGAGCTCGATTTCTTTCTCCGCTACACCAAGGTGTCGTCGATGGTGCAGCGCGCCTGCCGGGGCAAGGAGTTCTCGATCGACATCTTCTGCGATCTAGACAGCCGCTGCCTGAACGCGATCCCGCGCACGATGATCCACTCCAAAGGGGGCGAGTCGATCAAGGGCATGACGGTGCGCGACTGGGAGCTGATCGAGCTCGGGCGTCGCGTCGGCGAGACGCTCGGACTGTGCGGCCCGGCCACCGTGCAGTGCTTCCGCGAGCCGGACGGCCGGCTCGAGATCACTGACGTCAATCCGCGCTTCGGCGGTGCCTTCGCGCTCCCGGCGGCGGCCGGCTCCCGCTATCCCGAGCTGGCGCTGGCGCTGGCGGCCGGAGAGCAGCCGGAGCCCCGACTGGGCGAGTTCGAGGAGGGCGTCGTGATGACGCGTTTCTTCTCTCAGGTCGTACTGCAAAAAGGAGAGGATGACGCTCTCGTTCCTCTCGAAAGCCGTCTCGCTGCAGAGAACGAGAGCTGAGCGGCGCCGTCGGCGCCTCTTCGTAGTCCTCGCCGCTGGGCTTGCCTTGGGCTGTCTTGCCGGCGGCTGTGGCTCCGTGGTGACCGAGCCGGGCACCTCGACCGGCCCTCAGACCCGGACCCGCACGCAGCCGGCTCCGCAGAACTCGCTTGTGCGACCTCACCCGAACGCTCCGCGTCAGCCGGTAAAGCCCGTGCAACCGCCGCGCAAGCCGAAGCGGCCGCAGCAGGTCGTCGTCACGGTCGTGAACGGCGACACGAATCGCCGCGTCGCCGGCGCGACGGTGAGCATCGGCCCCCGTACCGCCTCCAGCGACAGGCATGGGCAGGCGATCGTACAGGTGCGCCGGCGAGCCACGGTGATCGTGCGCGCGAGCGCCGACGGCTATAGCGCACGCTCAGAAATCTTCTCCTTCCGCCCCACCAGCCGGCGCACGATCCGTATCTACCGCCCGGGACTGCAGTGGCCGATGTACGGAGTCAGCCCGGCTCGCACTCAGGCTCAGACCGCGATCCGGCTGCGACCACCCTTCCGGGTCGTCTGGTCGCGCAGTCTCCGTTCGCTGGTCGAGTTCCCGGCCGTCGTCTCCGACGGCATGGCCTACGTTGCGAATGCCCGAGGGACGGTCTGGGCGATCTCGATGCGCACCGGTACGGTTGCCTGGAGCCGGCGGCTGCGAACCATGATGGCGGCCTCGCCGGCGGTGGTGGGAAACAGCCTGGTCGTGCACACGATGGGCAACGGCACTGTGTACGTGTTGCGGCGCTCGGACGGAAGGATCCTGCTGCGCAAGTACATCGGCTCGCCGATCGAGTCCTCGCCGGTGGTCGAGCACGGGATCGACTACTTCGGCTCCTGGAATGGGAACGTCTACGCGTTCGACCTGCGGCGGAGGAGATTCCGCTGGACCTTTCGATCCGGCTACAAGATCACCGCCGCCGCCGCGCTCGGTCGCGGCAGCGTCTTCATCGGCGACTACGGCGGCCGCCTGCTCGTACTGAACAAGCGAAGCGGCCGCCTGCGCTTCGCCCCCTCGGTCAACGGCAAGATCTACGGAGCGGCGGCTCTTTCCCGCGGGCGCGTTTTCGTTCCCTCGTCGACCGGCAATTCCCTCACCGCCTTCACCACGTCCGGGCGCCGGCTCTGGACGCGGGTGACCGGCAACTACGTCTACTCCTCGCCGGCGGTGTGGCGCGGCCGGGTCTTCTTCGGTTCCTACAACGGCATCTTCTACTGCCTCAGCGCCGCGAGCGGGCGAACGCTCTGGACACTGCAAACGGGCGCCCCGATCTCGGGCGCCGCGGTCGTCGTCTCCGGGGTCGCCTACGCCGGCAACTTCGGCCATCGCATCTACGGAGTCGACGCTTCGAGCGGCCGGGTGCTCATCCGCTTCCCGCACGGCGAGTACGCTCCGGTCTCCGGAAACGGTCAGCGCCTGCTCTTCCACGGCTACTCGCGCATCTGGGCACTCGGGCCGAAACCGGCGAAGAAGGCGGTGGGGAAACCGGGACACGCTCGCAACTCGAAACGTAAAGCGCGATCAAGCCGATAGGCTTCCCCCGACTACGGTCATCGAAGCGAGTGCGCCGTCTCTCCTAGCTCGCGACCGAACCGGATGCTTTGACCATCGAAGCCGAAAACATACGAGCTAACCGAAACTCGCCTTGTAGCGGTGCGCGGCGATGAGACGGTTGGACTGGAAATGGATCGCCGTAATCGTGGGCGCGATAGTGCTTGCGCTCTGCGGCGCGGCGGCCGTCTTCGTGCTCGTGCGCGTGCACGAGGGCCGGGACATCTTCGGCTCCTCCTCGGCTGAGTTCTCGACCGGGAAGATCGCCCCCACCGAGCAGTTGCCCGATGTCCCCTGGCCCATGTTCGGCTTCAACAGCGAGCACACCCGCGTTGGCCCGGGAACGCTACGCCCGCCCTTCCGGACGATTTGGACCTACGGGACCGGCACTCTGATCGAGTTCCCGCCCGTGATCGGCTACGGCCGCCTCTACTTCGCCAACAACGCGGGGGTGCTGGTCGCCCTCGATGCGCGCAGCGGCAAGCCCGCCTGGAAGCGAGTCTCGGGTCGCTGCCAGGCATCCTCGCCGGCGCTGGCCGACAACCTCGTCTTCGTCACCTACCTCAACTCGCCCCCTTGCAACGCCGGCNNCGCCAGCGCTGGAAAGTCCGGATCGGACCCAGCGAATCCTCCCCGGTGGTGAGCGGCGGTCGCGTGTTCGTGGGCGACTGGAACGGGAAGATCTACGCACTCGACGAGAAGAGCGGTCGCACGCTCTGGAGCTTCCAGACCGGCGGCGCCGTCAAGGGAGCGCTCACGCTCGACGGCAACCGCCTCTACGCCGGCTCCTACGACAGTCACGTCTACGCCCTCGATGCCCGTAACGGCAAGAAGATCTGGCGCGCCTCGGCGCAGACCCGCCTCGGCAACACCGGTACTTTCTACTCGACGCCGACGGCGGCCTATGGACGCCTCTACATCGGCTCGACCGACGGCAAGGTCTACTCCTTCGGAGCTACTAGCGGCAAGCTGATCTGGTCGCGCTCAACCGGCGGCTACGTCTACTCCTCACCCGCGGTCTGGAATGACCGGGTTTATGCCGGCTCCTATAGCGGCAAGTTCTTAGCCTTCGACGCGGCCAGCGGCCGCACTCTCTGGCAGTTCCGGGCCAACGGCGCCATCTCCGGCTCGCCGACGCTGATCGCAGGAGTTGTCTACTTCGCCACCCTGAGCGGGCGCACCTACGCTCTCCACGCACGCACGGGTCGCGTGCTCTGGACCTTCCCGGACGGGAAGTACACGCCGGTGGTCACCGACGGCAAGCGCGTGTACATCGTCGGTTACGGGCGCGTCTACGGNNGCCTACGGGCCTGCGCTAGGATGCCCGCTCGATGAGCCCCGAGAAGCGAACCGGCGAACCGGCCAGGGTCGAGGTCGAGCAAGAAGTCGATTTCGGCCGTTATCTGGCAACGCTGGCACGCGGCTGGTGGCTACTGCTCGCCGGGCTCGTCGTTGGAGCCATCGTCGGCGTGGTGCTGTCGGCCGGCAGCGGCAACCTCTACAGCGCCAAGGCGACCCTCTATCTCGGGCAGCCGCTGGCGGCCACCGGCACGGCGCAGATTCAGAGCCAGGCCACCAACCCGACCACGGTCAGCCAGCTCATCCACGCGGGCTCGATCCTCGATCAGGCCTCGGGGCTGTCGGGTCTGCCGGTGGCGAAGTTGCGCTCGGGCGTCTCGACGGCGACCGTGCAGGGCTATCTCTCCAAGCTTGGTCAGTCGCCGCTCGTCACCATCTCGGTCAAAGCAAATGCGCCGCGCGATCAGGTCACCAAAGCCACGAGAGCGCTCGCCGACCTCGTCATCGCCGCCGTTTCGAAATACCCGCGCACGAAGATCGCCACGCTAAACGCCGAGCTAGCCTCGTACACGGCCGAGATTGCATCGATCGACAAGCGCCTGAAGGCACTCAACGCCGCGATCACAACCGGCAGCCTCTCCGCGCTCGAACAGCAGGTGGCACTCGGCTCCGCGACCATCTCCGAGCAGCGCCGGGGCACGGTCAGCGACGAGCTGCAGCAGGCTCAGCTCCTACTCGTTCAGGCTCGCACGGTCGAGCAGGGCAGCGTCGTGAGCTCATCCAGAGCCGTAAAGACCGCCGCCCGCAGCCGCAAGAACTCCCTGATCGTCGGCGGAGCGCTCGGATTGCTCCTTGGCGCCCTCTGCGCCCTGGCGCTCCCCGGGTTCCGGCGCCGGGAGAGCTGAGGCAGCCGGCGCGGCCGGCAGCCGTGTTGTAGCCTCCTTTCTCGATGCTCGAGAAAAAGCGAATCTCGGTCGTCGTCCCGGCCTACGACGAGGAGCACCTGATCGGCGACACGCTCGCCGCGATCCCGGCCTTCGTCGACCGTATCTATGTCGTCGACGACGCCTCCCGCGACGGCACATGCGGGCGGGTCGAGGAGATCGCCGCCAAAGACAAGCGGGTGACCCTGATCAAGCACGAGCGCAACGCCGGTGTCGGCGCCGCGATCGTGACCGGCTACCGAGCGGCGATGGCCGACCGCCAGGCCGTCGTCTGCGTAATGGCGGCCGACAATCAGATGGACCCCGCCGACCTCGAGACGCTCGCGCGCCCCGTTGCCCGCGGCGAGCTCGAGTACGCGAAGGCCAACCGTCTCTTCACCGGCGAGGCCTGGAAGATCATTCCGCACTATCGCTACCTCGGCAACGCGGCGCTTTCGCTCTTCACCAAGATCGCCTCGGGTTACTGGCATGTGGCCGACTCGCAATCCGGCTACACGGCGATCTCACTGGCGGCGCTCGAAAAGCTCGACCTCGACCGCGTCTACACGCGTTACGGCTTCCCCAACGACATGCTCGTACACTTGAACCTGATCAACGCTCGCGTGCGCGACTTCCCCTCGCGACCCGTCTACGGGGTCGGCGAACGGTCGGGGATCCGCCTGCGTCACGTGGTGCCGCGCATCTCCTGGCTGCTCTACAAGGGCTTCTTCTGGCGTCTGGGGCAGAAGTACGTGATCCGCGACTTCCACCCGCTCGTCTTCTTCTACGTGCTCGGCTTCCTGCTCTCGATCACCGGTCTCGGGCTCGGCGTCCTCGAGACGGTCCTGCGCATCATGGGCCACCCGATCACGCCCGCCACGATCGTGCTGGTAGCGCTGCTCTTCATCTCCGGGACACAGTTCACACTCTTTGCGATGTGGTTCGACATGGAGTCGAACAAGGACCTGCGCTGACGCCGAGGCAGGAGCAACTCGGGATCTCCGCGAAGATGACGGCGCCGTCGATCGGCGCCTCACCTCACCCCCTGCCATCAACCCCGGAGGTCGAACAGATGCTGCCCCATCGGCCGAGAGTTGTCCTGCGCCGAAGAGTCGTCAGCGTTTCGCTGCTGCTCGCGTTGATCCTGGCTCTGACAGCTGCGAGCGCCGGAGCCAGCGCGGCGGTCAAGGTCTCCGGCACGGTCGTCTGCGCAAACGGCCGCAGCGTCGTCGGAATCTGGTTTCAGTTCTGGGGAGATGAGGGCTCCCCGGCGCCGCTGAGCGACTGGCGGAGAATGCCGGGCGCAGCCAACGTCGCCCAATACAGTCAGTGGGTCGCCGGGAATAGCACGATCAGCCTTCACGTCCGCTGCGCCGGCAGGCGGCACGCACGCTGGAGCGACAGCAGGACGGCGAGGATACAGGTCCGCTCGAGCGAGGTCGTGAACACCCTTTGCAGGCGCCCCACCAAACGGGGCGCACTGCGCTGCCAATTGCCGAGGATCGGACTCACCGCCCCGGACCACAGGAACCACTTCGACGCCGGCTGGTGCACCTGGGGCGCGGCCAAGATGCTGCACCGGGCGACGGGGCAGTATCCCGGCTGGTTCGGCAACGCCAAGGACTGGGCCGAAGGCGCGAAGGGGTGGCTCGTCAGCTCCGAGCCGATGGCGCATTCGATCTTCGTGTTCCCGGCCGGCGTCGACTCGAGCCAATCGGGCCACGTCGGCTGGGTTGACCGAGTTGAGTACAGCCCGGGCGGCGTCTACCTCCACACCGCCGAGATGAACGGCTGGCACGGCGGGCTCTTCAGATGGTCGCACGAGCGCACGAAGTACGAGCGCTCGATGCACTTCATCCTCGTCCCCGACGAGACGACCTCCGGCAAGAGCTGATCCCGAACCTTAGGCTCTGGGCAATGCCATCGGCGAAGCGACTCTCGCCGGCCTGTGCGCTCGGCCTGATACTCGCGCTCGGCGTCTCGGCCGGGAGCGGGCAGGGAGCACGCGGCGATCTCCGGGCTCGCGTGCGCGCGGCGAGGTCGTTTGCCCTCGCCATCGGCGACGGGACGCTGGCCGGGAACCTGAGCAGGCGCTACGCCCGCTTCGACCTCGTCGTCGTGGACGGCGAGAGCGCAAGCGCCAGAGACATCGCCGCGATCCCGCGAACCGGCCACGCCCTCGTGCTCGCCTACCTCGATGTCGGCACGATCGAGAGCTACCGGGGCTGGTACGGCGCGGCCAGGCGCTACCGGCTCGACTACTGGGGCGAGTGGGGCGAGTGGTACGCGAACGTGAACGCGCCCGGCTACCGCTCGCTGCTGTTGAAGCGCGTCGCCCCTGCAATGCTGGCCAAGGGCTTCGATGGGCTCTTCCTCGACAACACCGACATGACCGAGACCCACGCGGCGCAAAAGCGCGGCATGCGGGCGCTTGTCGCCGGGCTCTCGGGGCTCGTCCACGCCCGCGGCAAGCTGCTTTTCGCCCAGAACGGAGCCGACGTCAACTGGCCGCTCAGGCGCTTCTACGACGGCATCAATTTCGAGGACGTCAGCTTCAGCTACGACTTCGGCCGGCACGCTTACGTCAGCCTCCCGCCGGGAGTCGTCGCCTCGAACGAGCGCACCATCCGCCGCTTCCGCCGGGCCGGTCTCGAGGTGACCGCGACCGACTATCTTCCGCCCGCGGCCGGCGGCCGGCCCGCGATCGCCGTTCGCAATGCCTGCTCGGCCGGAGCGCTCCCCTATGTCTCCGACATCGGCCTTTCGCGCGTACCTTCACGGCCGTTCATCTGCAACTGACCCCGTCCGATCGGCCCACGGGCGCCCCAAACCGGCTACGTGGATATGATCTCGCCGTGTCCACGGCCGTCGTGACAGGCGGAGCCGGGTTCTTGGGCTCCCATCTCTGCGAAGCGCTCCTAGCCAAGGGGATGAGGGTCATCTGCGTCGACAATCTCGACACGGGCACCCTCCAGAACATCGAGCACATTCGCGGCGAGGACTTCGTCTTCCTCAATCACGACCTGACGCACCACCTCGAGATCGGCGAGAGCGTCGACTTCGTCTATCACCTCGCAAGCCCGGCCAGCCCGATCGACTACCTGCGTCTGCCACTGCATACGCTCAAGGTTGGTTCCTACGGCACCCACAACGCTCTCGGCCTGGCCAAGTTCAAGCGCGCGCGCTTTCTGACCGCATCGACCAGCGAGGTCTACGGCGACCCGCTCATCCACCCGCAGCCGGAGAGCTACTGGGGCAACGTCAACCCGATCGGCCCGCGCGGGGTCTACGACGAGGCCAAGCGCTACGCCGAGGCGCTGACGATGGCCTACCACCGCCAGCAGGGCGTGGACACCTCGATCGTCCGCATCTTCAACACCTACGGCCCGCGCATGCGACCCTTCGACGGGCGGGCGATACCGACCTTCGTGCGCCAGGCCTTCGCCGGCAAGGCGCTGACGGTCTTCGGCGACGGCTCGCAGACGAGATCTTTCTGTTACGTGGACGATCTCGTGCGCGGGCTGATCCTGCTCGCAGAGAGTGGCGAGCACGAGCCGGTCAATATCGGCAACCCGAACGAGATGACTCTGCTCGAGCTGGCGCAGACGGTCGTGAGGCTGACCGGCTCGGAAAGCGAGATCGTGTTCGAAGCGCTGCCGGAGGACGACCCGCAGGTGCGCAAGCCCGACATCACCCGCGCGCGCGCGCTGCTCGGCTGGGAGCCGACGATCGGCCTGGAAGAAGGACTCGGGCGCCTGCTCGCGTCGCTCGGGCACCAGGCGGCGTAGGTGCGTCGATGAGCGACCGTCGGATTTCGAGCTCGCTCGGACCGAGTCGCTTGCTCGCAGAGTCGGATCGCTACTCCATACTGGGCAACGGATGAAGGCGCCGAAGATAGTTGCAGTGGCCTCGGCGGTCGATCTCGGCTTCCGTTACGGCTGCACGCCGGCCTGGTGGCAACTCTGGAAAGGAATGCAGGAGGCGGGGATCGACCTGATCGTGACGCCGTATCGCGGGCGCCCGGTCGAGTCGCCCTGGTGGCGAACGGCTCCCAACCCCTGCCGCCACGAGGGTGATCTCTACGACGGCATGCGCTCGTTCGGCGCGCGCCTCAAGCGCGACCGTTACCTGCGCCGCGACGAATCCTCACCTCCGGACACCCTTAGCGACCGGGCGGCTCGCCAGACGATCTGGCGTCTGGTGACGCCGCGCTGGAAGAGGCATCTCGAGCGCCTGATCGAGCGCGAGGGCGGCGTCGACGCGGTTATCGTCTTCACCGTTCCGATGGCGCATCTGCGGGGTATTCCAACGGCTCTGCGTGAGCGCTTCGGCATACCCGTTGTCTTCTACGACGGCGACGTGCCGATGAGCCTGCCCGAGTTCGGTGGCATGGACACCGGCTTCAACTGGTATCACGGCGCCGACCCGTCCGAGTACGACCTCGTCCTCTCCAACTCCGAGGGCGGGCTCGAGCGGCTGCGCGAGCTGGGCGCTCGCCGCGCCGAGGCGGTCTTCTGGGGCGCCGATCCCGATCTTTTCGCTCCACAGCCGGTGGACAAGTCCTACGACGTCTTCTTCTACGGATACGGCGACAAGTTCCGGCGCGAGTGGATGCGTGAGCTCGTCGGAGAGCCCAGCCGCCGCGCCGCGGAGATCGACTTCGCTCTCGGCGGCCGCGACTTCCAGGGCGACACGGGTAACGCCCGTTTGATCGGCGACGTGCCCATGAATGTCTTCTCGCACGCCATCTCGGCGGCGCGCATCAACCTCAACCTCACGCGCGGAACGCATGCAAGCGTCCCCGCCTCCTCCACCGCGCGGCCTTTCGAGCTGGCGGCCTGCGGCGCCACTATCGTCTCCAACCCGGTCGCGGGCATCGAGCGTTGGTTCGAGCCCGGCAGCGAGCTGATCGTCGCGGAGGACAGCGAGCAGGCGCTCGCGGCCTATCACGAGCTGCTCGCCGACCCGGCCGCCTGCGAGGAGATGGGCCGGCGCGCCCGCGCGCGCGTGCTCGAGGAGCACACCTACCGCCAGCGGGCGCAGCGCGTGCTCGAGCTGCTCGGCCTGAGGGAGACAGTCGTAACCGGGACAGGACGATGAGGGCCGAGTCGGAGCACACCGACCTCGCCCTGCCGCCGGAGATCGCGCGCATGCGCCGGCTGGCGATCATGCCCGCCTACAACGAGGAGGGCTCGATCGGAGCGGTCATCGACGAGATCCGCGCCTTCGACCCGGATTTCGAGATCGTGGTCGTCGACGACGGCTCCGCCGACCGGACGAGCAAGATCGCGCGCGCGCGCGGCGTGCACGTCGTCACGCTTCCTTTCAACCTGGGCATCGGCGCCGCCATGCAGACCGGCTTCCGCTTCGCGCGGGCGAACGACTTCGACCTGGCGGTGCAGATCGACGCCGACGGCCAGCACGATCCGGCCGAGCTGCCGGCCGTCCTTGCGCCGCTTCTTGCCGGGGAGGCTGACTTCGTCGTCGGCTCGCGTTTTACCGGCGACCGGGCCTTCCGCTCCTCCTTCACACGCCGTCTCGGTATCCGCCTCTTCGCCCTGATCGTGTCGGCGATCGCCCGCCAGCGCCTCACCGACACGACCTCGGGCTTCCGGGCCGTCAACCGGCGCGGAATAGCGCTCTTTGCCGCCGACTACCCACACGACTACCCCGAGGTGGAGACGACGGTGATGGTCGTCAAGCACCGCCTACGCGTGATGGAGGCGCCGGTTCGCATGCGCGAGCGCGCGGCCGGCCGCTCCTCGATCACCGCGCTGCGCTCCTTCTACTACATGTTCAAGGTCTTGCTGGCGCTTTTCGTCGATCTCTTTCGCCCCGGCGACGCCCCTGAGGAGGACGCATGACACCGTTTAAAGTGACGATCATCGCCTCGATCGTCTCCGCCGTAATGCTCGGAGTCGTCTTCGAGCTGATCCGGCGCAGACGCCTGCGCGAGCGCTATGCCCTCATCTGGGTCATGACCGGAATCGTGCTGCTCGTGCTCGCGCTTTGGCGCCACAGCTTGAGTACGCTCGCGGGCTGGATCGGCGTCAAGACCTATCCGCCTTCGGTCTTCTTCGCGGCCATTCTCCTGTTCGTGCTCGCGCTTCTGCTCCAATTCTCGATCGTGCTCTCGCGCCTCACGGACCAGAACACGACACTCGCTCAGAAGCTGGCTCTGCTCGAGACCGAGATGCTCGAGCGCGGGCAAAGAGAAACCGCAGGCGAAGAGCCCGGCTAGGGTCGGGCGTCGCTCGATTCGCGCTGCGCCCGGTACCAGGCGACCGTGCGCTCGAGCCCCTCGCGGAACGGCGTCGAGGCGCGGAAGCCGAACAGGCGCTCGGCACGTTCGGTATCCAGGCACCTCCTCGGCTGGCCGTTCGGCTTCGAGGTGTCCCAGACGAGCTCGCCCTCGAAGCCGGTCAGCTCGGCAATCGTCTCGGCCAGCTCGCGGATCGAGATCTCGCTGCCGGTACCGATGTTGACGGGATCGGGACCGTCGTAGAGCTTGGCCGCAAGCGTGATCGCCTCGGCGCAGTCGTCCACGTAGAGAAACTCCCGCGTCGGCGAGCCGTCGCCCCAGAGCACAACCTCGCGCTCGCCGCGCTGCTTCGCCTCGAACATCTTGCGGATCTGGGCTGGAATCACATGCGAGCTCTCAGGGTCGAAGTTGTCGCCGGGGCCGTAGAGATTGACCGGGAGCAGGTAGATCGCGTCGAGGCCGTACTGAGCGCGGTAGGCCTGCGCTCCTACGAGAAGCGCCTTCTTGGCGATGCCGTAGGGCGCGTTCGTTTCCTCGGGATAACCGTTCCAGAGCTCCTCTTCCTTGAACGGCACCGGCGTGAACTTGGGGTAAGCGCAGATCGTGCCGACCACGACCAGCTTCTTTACGCCGTGCAGGCGACTCTGTTCGAGGACGTTGGCGCCCATGATCAGATTCGAGTACCAGAAGCGGCCGGGATTGGCCCGGTTGGCGCCGATGCCGCCAACCTCGGCGGCGAGATGGATTACGAGCTGGGGCTCCTGCTCGGCGAAGAGGCGATCGACGTCGCCGGCTTGAGTGAGATCCCAGTTCTCGACCAGCGGGACGAAGGGCTCAACTCCCTGCGCGCGCAGGCGCTCGACGACGTACCGGCCGAGAAACCCAGCTCCTCCTGTTACAACCGCCCTCACGGCTCGTGAGCATATCGGCTCGGGCAGTTTCGGGGTAACCGGGCCGGCTCGTCGCCCGGGTTACGACTGAACCGACCAGTCAACGCGACCGACCCAGCGCTCGCGGTTCGCCGCGTACCAGGCGATCGTGCGCGAGATGCCCTCTTCCCAGCTCACCTTCGGCTCCCAGCCGGTCTCGCGCTTGAGCTTCTCGTAGCCGACCCGAAGCGCGAGCACGTCGCTCGCACCGGGACGGAAGCGCTCCTTCACCGAGACCAGCTCGCGTCCGGCCGGCCAGTGGCCCTCGCGCTCGCCGATCTCGAGGATCTTCCCGGCCCAACCCTCCATCGAGATGTTCTCGCCCTGGCCGTAGACGTATACCTCCCCGGGCTTGCCGTGCGCGGCGACCGTCAGGTGGCCGCGAACACCGTCGGTGCAGAAGCAGAAGTCGCGCAGCGGCTCGAGGTTGCCGAGCTCGATCTGCTCACGCTCGAGCGCCTGGGTGATGATCGTGCCGGTCACGTAGCGCGGGTTCTGGCGCGGGCCGTAGTTGTTGAACATGCGCGTGACGACACCGGGAACGCCAAAGGCGTCGTGGTAGTTCATGGTCAGAAAGTCGGCCGCCACCTTCGCCGTGGCGTAGATCGACTTGGGATTGATCGGCGAGCGCTCGTGCAGGATCAAGCTGCCCGCGTCGTCGAAGTCGTGCTGGTGGGAGACGTCATCGCGCACATTGCCGTACTCCTCCGACGTGCCGGCCGTGTCGAACTTCTCCAGCTCGAGGCCGTGGTCGACGATCGACTGCAGCAGGTTGAGCGTGCCGACCGTGTTTGCCATCACCGTCTCGTACGGCCGGTGCCACGACTCGCCGACATGAGCCTGCGCGCCCAAGTGGAAGACGTACGGCTTGTCGGGCGCGCCTTTCAGCTCGCGCACCAGGTAGTCGATCGACGTCTTGTCCGTGAGATCGGCGAAATGCACCTTCAACCGGTTGCGCAAGTGCCCGATGTTGTTGAGCGCACCGCTCGACGTCGCCCGGACGAACGCGTGGACGTTGGCACCAAGCTCGACGAGTGCGTCCGTCAGATGCGACCCCATGAAGCCGTCGGCGCCGGTGACGAGGACAGTGCGGCCGTGGTAGGCGCCGCCGAAATCGTCTCGGAGCTCCTCTAGAGTCTGACGGTCCCAAACGGCGTTCGAGGGCATGCGGTCAAGCCTAGTCGGTTCGTGGTCCTTCCTTCGGGAGAATCTGTACTGCCGCCGCGACGGCTGACCGCCTCTAGCTCGGGGTGCCGTCGGCGGGAGGGGCGTGGTCACGAAAGTGCTCGGGCAGCGCGCCGCCGAGGCGAAGCCTGAGAAAGGCCGCCTGACGACCTGCGGCCTCGCGAAAGCCGACCGTGGTCAGCTCGAGCGGCGCGCGCAGCGGCGTCGCTACCAGACCGTCCCGTCGGCCGGCGGCGCGCGCGCGCAGGGGCCCGGCTTCTCGTCGCAGGAGCAGGTGGACCACGAGCACCGGCCAGTCGAGTACCGCGATCTTCAGCCGCATCAGGAGGCCGGAACGCGCGACCCGGTACTTGGCGAGCACATAGGCGCGGCCGTACGCCTCGAGCCTCCGCTGGGCAGACGATGCGGCGCCGAGGGTCGCCCCGTGACGGTGCAGGGCACGCGCCCCCGGCGCCCGGGCGCAACCCCAGCCCGCGAGCCTGAAGCGGAGCGCGAGGTCGACGTCCTCCCAGTAGGCGAAAAACCGCTCGTCGAAGCCGCCGAGCTCCACGAATGCGTCCGTGCGGTAGGCGGCCGCGCCGCCGCACGGGCCCACCGGCTCGGCCGCCTGCGCCAGCTCCTCCAGCGGACGATTCCAGAGCATGTCCCACGACCGCAGCGTGGTGTCGAGCTCGATCCCGGCGGAGTCGATGAGCCCCGGCGCCGACCCTTGCAGCAAGACGCCGGCGACCATGCCGATCCGCCGGTCGGCGAAAGGCTCGAGCAGGCGCTCGACGAACTCGGGCTCGCAGACGACGTCGTTGTTGACCAGCACGATCACGTCGGCGCCCGCCGCTTCCTGGGCGCCGCGATTGATCGCGCGCCCGAAGCCGATGTTGTCGGGGTTGCGAACGACGGTGACGCGTGGGAAGCGGGTCGCAAGCATCTCGGCGGTGCCGTCGGTCGACGCGTTGTCGACGACGACGATTTCCACGGGCACCGTCTGGGCCTCGATGCTCGCGAGCGCCTCCGCGAGCAGACTGCGAGCGTTCCACGTCGGGATGACGACGGCTGCGCGCACGAGGTAAGGCACTATACGGAAATGTCCCGCGTCGTCATGTGGTCGACAGACCCGGTCGGGGAGCGGATGGCGGGCCCCGGGATTCGCTACCACCGGCTCTCGATGGAGCTGGCGAAGCGCTTCGACGTGACGCTGGTTGCGCCGGGGGACGGGGTTGCGGGCGCTCCGTACACGTTTCGCGCGCCGGCCTCCGCGGGCTCGGCCGGAGATCTCGACGTCGATGTAGTCGTTGCCCAGAATCTCCCGCTCGGCCTCGCGCGCAAGTTCCGGCGGCGTGGGGTGCGAGTCATCTACGACCTCTACGCCCCGGCGCTCGTCGAGGCAGCCGCGAAACTCGCAGGCGAGAGCGAATCCAACCGTCAGCGAGGCGTGCGCTACGAGGAGGTCGTCGCGACAACGCGCGTAGCGCTTCTGCTCGGCGACGCGTTCATCTGCGCGAGCGAGCGGCAGCGCGACCATTGGCTCGGCGCGCTCGCGGGGCTGGGGCGTGTCACGCCCGCCGTGTACGCGGCCGACCCCGCTCTGCGGTCACTCGTCGCCGTCGTGCCGTTCGGCCTCGACGTCGCTTCGCGTCAGCCGCGAGCACCTGTGGCGAAGGGAGCGCTGCCGGGGATCCGGTCGTCCGACCGGCTTCTGCTCTGGGGCGGCGGCGTCTGGAACTGGTTCGACCCACTGACGGTCATCCGCGCGGTCGGCCGGCTGGCCGAGCGCCGCGATGACGTCAAGCTGCTGTTCCTCGGGATGGCGCACCCGAGCACTGCGGTCGGAGCGATGAGCATGGCCGATCGGGCGGTGGCCCTCGCGGCTGAGCTCGGTCTCGAAGGGAGCACGGTCTTCTTCAACCGCGCATGGGTGCCCTATGCCGAGCGTGAGGCGTGGTTCGCGGAGGCCGATCTGGGAGTCAGCGCTCACCCCGACTCGTTCGAGACCCGGCTCGCCTTTCGCACAAGACTGCTCGACCACATCGCGGCCGCGACGCCGCTCGTCGTCACGCGCGGAGACGTCATCGCCGAGCTCGTCGAGGCCCGAGGCATGGGGCGCGTCGTCGATCCGGGAGACGTCGACGGCTGGGTGACCGCGCTCGAGGAGTTGCTCGACGACGACGACGCGTACGCTGCAGCGCGGACAGCCGTCACGGCCGCGCAGGACGAGCTCAGCTGGAGTCGCGTCGCGGCGCCACTCGCGGAACTGATCGAGCGCGTCGCAGCCTCGCCGCCGCGGAGCGACGGTTCCGGCAATGCCGTTGTCGCTCGCGCCGCCTTGACGCTGGCACGCGCGTCGTTGGGGCGCCGTGGCTTCCGTGCCACTGTCGCCGCTGCCGGACGGGCGATCTCCAGCGGCAATCGGCGCTAAGGTTGGCGCCATGGTGAGCGGAGCGGGCCCTGCTTCCGCGCGGGGAGGCGGGTACGACCTCAAGGATGCTTGTTGCTTCGCGATGACCCACGTCCCTCGGGTGCAGGGGTAGCGAAGGTCATGGTCGGCGCGGACGAGACGGCGCTCGATCTTCTCCGCACCCCCGAGGCGGGTGGGCGCGTCGTGCGCGGCGGTCTCATCCGCGGCGTCGGGTTCGGGATCAGCACGGCCCTTGGCCTCGCCACGGCGGTACTGCTCCTTCACTACCTCAGCCTCGACGACTTCGGACGGTATGCGACGGTGACAGCAGTGCTCGGCATCGTCGCAGGCATCACTGACGCCGGCCTGACCGCGGTCGGTAGCCGCGAGATCTCCATCGCCCGGACCGCGACGGAGCGCGCGATTATCCTCCGCCACCTCCTCGTGCTTCGGATCGTGGGCGCGAGCGTTGGCGTGCTCGCGGGTGTGGCGTTCACGGTCGTCGCCGGGTACTCCAACGTCGTGATCGCCGGTACCGCGCTGGGCGGGCTGGGCGTGATCCTCATCAGCGTGCAGTCCATGCTCACGGTGCCGATCTGGGTGGAGCTGCGCATCGTCTCGCTGACCACGCTCGAGGTGCTCAGAAACCTGCTCACGCTCGCGGGCGTCGCGGTACTCGTCCTCGCCGGGACAGGGCTGCTGGCGTTCTTCGGCGTGCAGGTGATCGTGGGCATCGTGCTGATCCCGGCCACCTTCGTGCTGGCACGCGTCGGCATGCACCTCGCGAGCGGAATCCGCCGCGAGATGCTCGTGCGGCTCGTCCGAGAGACGTTACCGCTGGCCGTCGCCTTCGCCATGAGCGTGATCTACTTTCGCGTGCTGGTCGTGCTCGTCTCGCTTCTCTCGAGCGAGAAGCAGACGGGCCTCTTCGGCACCTCGTTCCGTATCTTCGAGCTGCTTCTCGGCTTGCCCGCGCTAATCCTCTCGGTCGCGCTGCCGCTGCTCTCCGTCGCCGGCGACGAGGACGACGAGCGACTGCGGAACGGGCTACAGAGCATGACCGAGGCGTCGCTCCTGATCGCCGCGCTCCTCGTCGTCGGGATCGGGATTCTCGCCAAGCCCGGGATCCTCCTCGTCGGCGGAAACCAGTACGTCCGCGCCGCCCCCGTGCTGCGAATCCAGGCGCTGGCGCTGATTCCCGTCTTCCTCGGCCAGGTCTGGCAGCTCGGGTTGATCGCGGGTCGAGCGCAGCGCGCGATGGCTGTCGCAAACGGCCTCGCCCTGGTGCTCGTGATCGCTCTCGGGCTCACGTTCGTGCCCCGGGGTGGCGCGACGGCTGCGGCGTGGGTTGCGGTCGGCGCCGAGACGGCACTCGCCCTGTTCCTCCGGATCGCGCTCGGCCGCATGCGGCCGGGAGGAGCGCCGAGCCTTTGGTTTGCCTGGAAGGCGGCGTTGGCGATGGCGCTCGCGGCGGGAACCGGGTACCTGTTGCGCGATTCGCTGTTGGTCGCCGCGTGCGTCGCCGTGCTGGTGTTCGGCGTCGTCGCGCTCGTGACCAAAGCCGTGCCCGCCGACGCGTACCACGCCTTCGGGCTGACGCGGGATCGGGAGGACGAATGAGCGAGCGCCCACGTGTCGTCGTCTTGCGCGGGCATCACGCCAACGTCGGCGAATTGCGGCCCTGGGAGCTGCTCCTCGATCGCTTCGATGTCGAGATCGTCACCACGGCCAGAGCTGACCAGCGCTTGGAGGGCCTCCGCGTACCGTCGAGGACGGCCGCGACGCGGCGGGCACGGCTGCCCCGTGGCCGACTCGGAACGCTTGCGACCCACGCCCTGGGGGATGCGTACACCGACATCGAGACGCTCGTGCGCGGCGCCGCGATCGTCCACACGGCGGAGCTCGGGCCGTGGTTTGCCGTCCAACCGGCGCGCCTGCGGCGCCGACTCGGCTTTCGCCTCGTCGTCACCGTATGGGAGACGATCCCGTTCCGCTCCACGTTCCGCACCGCGCGGGCCGCTGTCAACCGCCGTGTCGTGCTCGCAGAGACGGATCTCTTTCTGCCCACGACCAACCGGGCTCGGCGCTGCCTCCTGCTCGAAGGCGCCGAGCCGGACCGGGTCCAGGTCGTCGAGCCGGGCATTGATGTCGAGCGCTTCGCCTCCGGGCCGACCGAGAGCGCTGAAGGGCACCTGATCGTCTCGCCCGGCCGTCTCGTATGGGAGAAGGGGCACTACGACGTGATCAGGGCGCTTGCGACGCTCCCGCGCGACGTCCGTCTTATGATCGTCGGCGCCGGTCCGGAGCGCGCCCGCCTGGTGCGCTACGCGAACGATCTCGGCCTGGCAGACCGGGTCGAGATCCGTGCAGTCCCGTACGACGAGATGCCGTCCGTGTTCGCGTCCGCATCGTGTGTCGTGCTCGCCAGCCTGCCGATCCCAACCTGGGAGGAGCAATTCGGGATGGTTCTCGCGGAGGCGATGGCGGCAGGTACCCCGATCGTCGCAAGCTCGTCCGGAGCGATCCCAGAGGTGCTCGCGGGATCGGGCGCCGCGTTGTTTTCCCCGGGAGACTGGGCGGCCCTAGCGGACGCTCTCTCCGCGGGGCCGCTATCGCGTCCACCCGGTCAACGGGTCGACTACCCGGCGGAGATCGTCTCCCGCTACTCGACGATGGCAACAGCCGAGCGGCTTGCCGCCGCATACGAGCGGGTGCTCGCAGTCCGATAGGCGTCGTCACACCGTTCAGCGAGGCGGCCGGCTAGCCGGCCGCGCGAGAAGCTTCCTCGTACGCCCTCTCCACGAGCTCCGCGGTGTACTCCCAGGTGTAGCCGGCGGCGCGCCGCAGTCCCGCCTCGCCCAACTGTGCGGCGAGCGGCGAGTCGCCGAGAACGCGGCCCAGCGCAGACGCGATCTCCTCGGGCTGCCGGGGATCGACGAGCAGCCCGGCGCCTCCGCTGACGAGCTCCTCCGTCGAGGTTCCCTGCGAGGTGACGACGGGTGTCCCCTGCGCCATCGCCTCGACGACCGGGAAGCCAAAGCCTTCGAGAAGACTGGGAAAGCACATGACCGTCGCCGCCCCGTAGAGCGCTTCGAGATCTTCGCGAGGAACCCAACCGAGCAAGCGGACGCAATCTCTTCGCTCCCTGGGAAGCTCGTCGAGATGCCGCTCGATGTCCTCGTTCCAGCCGGGAGGACCGACGAGCACGAGCCCGGCGTCGGTGTCGAGCAAGGAGAAGGCGCGTATCAGGCCGGCGAGGTTCTTTCGCGGCTCGACCGTGCCTGTCCAGAGGATGAACCGCTCTGGAAGCGCATACGCGCCCCGTACACGTGCGATGTCTTCCGGAGTGGCACGAGTGGCCCGAACGCCGAGTGGGACGTGACGAAGCCGATCGTCCTCGAAGCCGGCCGCACGGCACCGCTCCAGCGTTGCGAGGGACGAGCAGAGCACGATTGACGCGTCCCGCAGGGCGAGTTCGAGGGCGCGGCGGAAGAAGCGGAGACCCTGGCGCGTAAAGAGCTCGGGGTAGTCGAGGTAGGCGAGGTCGTGCACCGTCAGCACCACCGGGCTTGTCGGCGGTGGCATGACGATGCCCGTTGCGTGAATCACGTCGATCGGCCCCGTTGCCGCCTCCACCCGCGGACGACGGAGGTAGTGCCACGACTCGTACAGGGCGATCCGAGGGAGCGCGAGCTGCCGAACCGCTATCGGGGGTCGCCACTGCTCGGGTGGGGGGTCGCGATGGCGCGCCGCCACACCGACGAGATCGAGGCCTGGGCGCTCCGCGAGCGCACGTGCGAGCTCGAGCGCCGCGACCGCCGTTCCGCCCGGCACTCGGTGCCAGCACTGCTCGAGCGTGAACGCGATCCTCAACGATTAAACTCCCGCTCGTGCGCCACAGGCAGATTCTCCCTTGAACAGGCAGCGGCGTGCGCTGATAACGGGGATCGGCGGACAAGACGGTTCCTACCTCGCCGAGCTCCTCATCGCCGAGAACTACGAGGTATTTGGCTTCGATCGCCTGCCTCTGGCCGAAGATTACGAGAATCTGGCGGCCATTCACGATCGCGTCGAGATCGTTCATGCCGACCTCGTCGACGAGCGCTCGCTCTTCGATGCGCTCGATCACTGCCGCCCGAACGAGGTCTACAACCTGGCCTCGGGCTCCTTCGTGCCGGCCTCCTGGCAGCAGCCGGTGCTAACCGCTCAGCTGGCGGCCGTCGGCGTGACCTCGATCCTGGAGGCGATCCGTCGCATCGATCCCGCCATCCGCTTCTACCAGGCTTCCTCGAGCGAGATCTTCGGCGAGCCGGTCGAATCGCCTCAGAACGAGCAGACGCCGCTCAACCCGCTGACGCCCTACGGTGTCGCGAAGGCCTATGGGCACTTCATCACACGCAGCTTCCGCCACCACTACGGAATTCACGCCTGCGCAGGCATCCTCTACAACCACGAATCGCCGCGCCGCCCGATCGACTTCGTGCCGCGCAAGATCGCGCATGCCGCCGCGGCGATCAAGCTCGGACTGGAGGAAGAGCTTTTACTCGGCGACCTCGACGCCAAACGCGACTGGGGTTACGCGGCTGACTATGTCCGTGCAATGTGGTTGATGCTCCAGGCCAGCGAGCCGAGCGACTACGTGATCGCGACCGGCGAGCTTCACTCGGTGCGCGAGCTGGTTGAGTGCGCCTTCGCGCGCGTCGAGCTCGACTGGCGCGAGTACGTGAAGATCGACGAGTCGCTCGTGCGCGGCCCGGCGGAGCTGCACGACCTCGTCGGCGACCCGAGCAAGGCGCGCCGCGAGCTAGGTTGGAGTCCGAGCGTCGACTTCGAAGGAGTGGTGCAGATGCTCGTGGATGCCGAGCTGGCTCGACTAGACGGCGCCTCGCCGGCATCCGAAAAACCGAGAACGGAGGCACCGTGACAGCGCGCACCCTCAACGAGATGCTCGCCCAAAGCGTCGCGCGCTTCGGCGACAAGGCGGCGTTCATCTTCAAGGGCGAGATCATGACCTTCGCCCAGCTCGCCGACGAGATCGAGCACTGCGCGGCGGGCTTGTCCGAGCTCGGGATCGCCAAGGGCGACACCTTCGGCATCGTGATGCGAAACTGCCCCGAGTTCGTCATCCTCTCCTTCGCCCTCTCGAGGCTCGGCGCCGTGGCAGTGCCGGTCAATTTCCTCGAGAAAGCCGATCGCATCGCTTTTATCTTCAACGACGCCGAGGTTAAGGGCTGCCTGACCTCCAAGGACTTCCTGCGCACGATCCGCGAGGCCAAAGAGTCGGTCCCGACGCTGGAGCACATCTTTCTGCGCGATCCGGGCGGCGACGAGCCGGCGCTGGAGACGATCTACCGCCACCCGCTCGACGAGGCTGCCGGCCCCGAGGTGTCCCCGAACGACCTCGTGCTGCTGATCTACACCGCCGGCACGACCGGCCTGCCCAAGGGCGTGATGCTGACCCAGCGCAACTTGCTTTCCAGCGTCGAGTCCTGCCTGCTCGCGTTCGATTTGACCAACAAGGACCGGGTCATGTGCGTGCTGCCGATGTTCCACTCCTTCGCCTGGACGACCAACGTGATCCTGCCGCTCCGCCTCGGGGCGACGACGGTCGTGATCGAGAGCCTGCTTCCCCTACCGCCGGCCCTGAAGCAGATCTGGAAACACAAGGTCACGCTCGTTTGCTGCATCCCGCAGGTCTACTCCGCCCTCGTCCAGCACATACACGGGCCTAAGGCTTGGCTGCTGCGCCTGCTCAACCCGCTCGACATGGCCATCTCAGGCGCCGCTCCGCTACCGGCCGCGGTGCAGATCAAGTTCGAGAAGACCTTCGGCACGGCGCTCCTCGAGGGCTATGGACTTACCGAAGCGGCGCCGGCCGTGTCGGTAAATCCCCGCTACGGAGCCCACAAGCCGGGCACCGTCGGGCTGCCACTTCCGGGCATCGATATCAAGATCGTCGACGACGACGAGCGCGAGCTCGAAACACCAGAGATCGGCGAGGTCTGCGTGCGCGGCGACAACATCATGGCGGGCTACTACAAGCGGCCCGAGGAGACGAAGGAGGCCTTCACCGCCGACGGCTGGCTGAAGACGGGCGATCTCGGCTTCCTCGACTCGGACGGCTACTTGACGCTGGTCGACCGCAAGAAGGACTTGATCATCGTCAAGGGGTTCAACGTCTATCCACAAGAAGTGGAGGCTGCGCTTGTCGATCACCCGGCGGTAGCCGAGGTGGCCGCGGTAGGTATCCCGGACGCAAGCGGCGACGAGAGCGTGCGCGTCTTCGTCGTGCTCGAGCCCGGCCAGAGCATCAAGCCGAGGGAGCTGATCGCCTTCGGTCGGGAAACCCTCGCCACCTACAAGATCCCCAGGGACGTCGAGTTCGTGGACGAGCTGCCGAAGAACGCGCTCGGCAAAGTGCTGAAGCGGGAACTGCGCGAGGGTGCGACGAAGAGCGCCTGAAAGCTCTAGGAGATGAGCTCCCGGTAGACACGGTCGTGCTCGCGCGCACAACGCTCCCAGGTGAAGCCGCGCGCCTGCTCGATGCCCTTCTCCTTCAGCTCATCGGGATGGTCGAGCGCTTCGGCGACCGCTGCGGCTATCTCCTCGGGCTCGGTCGGATCGAAGTAACGGGCGGCCTCGCCGCACACCTCCGGTAAAGAGGCGACCCGCGAGCAGGCGACCGGGCAGCCGCTCGCCAGCGCCTCCAGCGGCGGCTGCCCGAAGCCCTCGTAAAGGCTCGGGAAGACAAGGCAGGAGGCGCGCCGGTAGAGCGACGCTAGCTCTTCGAGCGGCACGTGCCCGAGCGCCTGCACTCCCTCGGGAAGCTGTTTTCCCTCGTGCCCGGAGCCGGTCAGAACCAGCCTCAGCTCGGGCCGCTCGCGGCGAAGGAGCGCAAACGCCTCGAACAGGCGCTCGTGGTTTTTGTGCGGCCAATTGTTCGCCGGGTAAAGAAGGAAGGGCTCGCGCTGCTCTTCCCCCGGCTGGAAGACCTCATGGTCGACGGCGAGATAGATGACCCGCACCTTCTCCGGCGCAAGGCCGAGGTGCTCGACGAGCGCCTGCTTGGCGTGCTCGGAAATGGTGATCACTATTTCGCTGCGCCGGGCCGTCCGGTTATAGACGAGCTTGCGGTAAGCGAGCTCGGCGCGCGAGAAGAAGCGCGGAAAGACCTCGTGCTGGATATCGAGGACGCTCGTCACGACCGGCGGCCGGCGAAGCGGCGGCACCATCACGCTGAGCGGGAAATGGATCGCCTCCAGCCGCTCGATCTCGAGCTCCCGTTTGATCCGGCCGGGGAAGGCGGCCGCCAGCGACATCGCCGCCACGCGCCCCGGCATCGTGCGCGAAGCCCGGTAGGAAGAAGCGACTATCGACTCCAGCCCGTCGCCGGCATCAGGCGCAAGGCTCGGCAAGAAAACGCGGTATTCGAGCTCTCCTACCTGCGCGAGCGCCCTTACGAGCGCCCGCACATAGGTCTCCGAGCCCCCGCTGATTCGCGGCACCAGCGTGAGCAGACTGATTCCGATCACGGGACGAGCCTAGCGTCTCGCGCGGCCGAGATATTCGTTCACGGAGACGGATAAGGCGTGCTGGTGCTCGACGCCGGTGGTGTGCGTGTGCTCCTCGGCCGCTGGCGCAAGGGCGCTCCGGAAGCTATACCGAGCTCCTAAATCGCACTCTTTCGCCACCCCCGTACCGACCCCGATGCAACGCGTCTCCGCTTGAGCTAACGTCGCAGTATGGAGTCCCATCGACTCGGCTCTACGGCGATCTCGCACTTATCGCCCGCCGGCTTGCGGCTAGGACGTGCGGAGAGGCGCGGCGCCGAGCGGCCGCAGAGGGGCTGGATCAACGACGCTTTTTCGGAGGTACTGCCGGCATGGTGACTCGCGCTTGTCCAGATTGGCCAACCTTGATGGAGCTCGATCCCGACCTTCAGTTCAAGCACTACACGGCCGCCGAGGCACGGCTTCCGGCCGAGGTGTTGATGAGGGTGCCCGGTCTCACGCTCCCCAATATCGAGATCTGCTGCGACCTCGATCATCACGTCTTCTACCGCGAGCACACCCACGCCGAGCTCGCCACCGTGCTCGGCGAGGGCGACTGGTTCGAGGTTCAGGACTGGGCGAAGCGGAAGAGGGAGCAGCGGCGCGGGCGGTGAACGCTCCGGAGCCGCCCCCTGATCTGTCTGCGACCGTCGAAGGTGAGTTTCTACCCGGCCTGACCCTGGCCCGTGACTTCTTCTCCGAGATCGTTCAACCGCTGCTGACCGAGCACACGCCGGGATTTCCCTATGCCGCCGCGCTGATCGGGCCCGGCTCCGATGTGCTCGGCTTCGACACACCCGTCTCGAGCGACCACGACTGGGGCCCGCGCTTGCAGCTCTTTTTACCCGAGCGCGAGCTCCCCGAGCGCGCCAGCCTGCTCAAGCGCGTGCTGGCGAGCGAGCTGCCGACCGAGTTCCGCGGCTTCGCCACCTCCTTCGCGCCGGTGGACGCGAACGGGCACAGGCGCCCGCAAGCGAATGCGCGACCTCCGCTAGACCATCTGATTGAGATCACCTCGGTCGGTCGCTACAGCCGAAGATTGCTCGGCTTCGATCCGCTCGAAGGAATGAGCACGCAGCGCTGGTTGCTCGTCCCGCAAGAGCGACTGCTCGAGCTCACCGGCGGCGAGGTCTTTCTCGACTCCGTGGGCGAGCTGACCAGCCTACGCGAGCGCCTCGATTACTACCCGAAGCAGGTCTGGATCTACCTGATGGCGGCGCAATGGCGAAAGATCGCCCAGCGTGAGGCATTGGTGGCGCGCGCCGGCGTCGGCGGCGACGATCTCGGCTCGCGCCTAGTTCTGGCGGGGCTCGTACGCGAGATCGTCCGCCTCGCCTTCCTGCTCGATCGCCGCTACGCGCCCTGGGACCAGTGGCTCGCCCGCGCACTCGCCCACCTTCGTCGCGCTTCGCGCCTGGCACCCCTGCTCGCGCGCGCCCTCTCGGCCTACGACTGGATGCAACGCGAGCTACGGCTGATGGATGCATACGCGATCCTCGCCGCCCTGCACAACAACCTCGGCCTGACCGAGCCGCTCGAGACCGCAAGCGAGCGGGGACCGCGCGGGTTCCTCACCATCCACGCCGAACGGTTCGCAAGCGCCCTGGCCGAGAAGATCGAGGACGACGAGCTGAAGGCGCTGCTACCGGCGCTCACGGGCGGCGTCGACCAGCTGCTGGCAAGCGACGAGGCACTGCTCGATCCGGCGCTGCTCGCTCGCCTCTCGGACTTCTACGCCGGAGGCTAGGAGAACACCCCAAAAGCCCGGCTCGGCGCAGATATCTGCGTCCCTCTACGAGCACAAAGCGGGGAGGGCGTTCGCTTGAGAGCGGGCATGGCGCAGATCCCCGCCCGGCCGAATACCGAGGCGAAGGCAAACAGTGATCCGGATGCGCAGCGAGGAGCTGCAGCCGCCGGCGACCGAGGGGCGTGAGACGTCGCCGGCTGCTGGTCTTCGAGGCGCATTTTGGCCCGGCGACGACCGCAAGCTCTCACCAGGGGTTGGGGGACCCTTCTCGGTGATGAGCTTGCGGCGTTTTCCGGAGCAAGTCCGCTCGCTTCGCTCGCATTGCGACTTGCTCCGGCGTTCAATCGAGCGTTGAGCTGCTCCTACTAGCGGGGCGGGCTAACCGGGATTGTGGGCAGGGCCCCCGCGAAGGTTGGGACGGCGTTGAGTGAGCCGCGCGATTGCCAGATCCCGTGTCCCCAGCGAAAATAGATAAACCTCCGTCCGGAGGCGATGAACCTTTCCCTCCGAGTCGCCTACTAGGCGATCAGCGACTGGCGGATTGCCGTGGCGACGGCCTCGGTGCGCGTGTCGGCGTCGAGCTTGGCCATCGCCTTGCGCACGTGCGTGCGGACAGTCTCGGGCGAGATGAAGAGTGCCTTGCCGATCTCCTCGTTGGAGTGGCCGTCGGACAGCATGCGCAGGACGTCGCGCTCGCGCTGAGTGAGCTGTTTGATCTTGGCGGTGGCGGCCGGGCTGGAGATGACGCCGGCGAGCACCGGGTCTACGTAGGTGCGCCCCTCGGCGACGAGCTGCACGGCTCGCACGATCTCGGCCAGCGGCGCCTCCTTGGAGATGAAGCCGCGGGCTCCCGCATCGAGCGCCTCGATCAGAAGCGCCTGCTCGCTGTAGGCCGTGTAGAGGATCACGTAGGTGTCGGGCGTGGTCCGGGAGCAGCGGCGCGCGACCTCGATTCCGTCCATCCTTGGCATGCGCAGGTCGAGCAGGGCGACCTTCGGGTGGATGCTCTGGATCGCAGCCAGTGCCTCCTCGCCGTCTCTCGCCTGACCCGCGACCTCGATTCCTCCCGAGGCCAGCACTTCAGAAACCGCCTGTACGACTGCGGGGTGATCGTCTGCCACCAAGCAAGTGATTGCGTCGGTCATTGGTTCTGATGCTATCGCGCCGAGAGCGGGCATATGATCACCGCTCTATTTATCGTCCTCTTGGTCGAAAACTTTCGCTGCCAGGTTCCGACCTCCTTCAGTACCTCCATACTTGGGCCTACGAGCTGAGGAAAGGCAAGCCAATGGACGCTAGCCAGCTTCCCGAAGAGCAACTGATCCGAAGCGGACGAATGGTCGCGATCGGTCGGCTGACTCCGGCGCTCATCCACGAGCTCAACAACTCCCTGCTCGTTCTGCTGGGTACGGCCGATCTGGAGCTAGCGTTGCTGCCACCCGGGACCAAGGAACGCGAGCGAATGGAAACGGTTCGCGACGCTGGCAACGAGATCCGCGACGCCGTCTCGCAGCT
>PMMN01000049.1 GCA_003162235.1 Actinomycetota bacterium
GCACGATATGACTTAGTTGAGCGCGGGCGTACGAGTGCGCGCCGCCATGAATACGGGCATTTCGGCACGACCCATCTCGTGTCGGCGTCCGTCTGCGAGTTTCCGGTCCCCGTCTTCGATTCGGCACGAACAGTGACCGTGTCAAACAAAAAAAGGGGGACGATTGATGCGCCTTACGAAACGGATTGCGTTCGTCATCGCCGGGGTTTTTTGCACCGCGTTGTTCCTGGCCATGACGATGACCGCGAGCGCTATCTCGATTAGCAGCGAAGCGGCTTACAAGGCAGCCACAGACACCGATCCGCATCTACCGCTCACTCCGAATCAGCAAACGGTGCTGGCGCAGAAGAAGCAGGCGGTAGCGAACGTGCTTTCCGGAACGGCGAGCGCTGCGACCACAGGTGATAGCTCGAATGCCACCGGCAGCACCGCGACGTCGAGTTCGGCGATGGGAGTCGCCGCCACAGCAGGGACGTCCGACTCATTGAGCGCGGACCAGAACCCGCAGAAAACGTCGTACTGGTGCGGGCCGGCTTCGGTAAACGAGGCTCTCGGTCAGATGGGGAAATGGTTCACACAGGCGCAGCTGGCGCAGGAGTTGGGCACGACGACGGCTGGGACCGCCTGGTCGGGCGGGCCCACGAGGACCGGCTTTCCTGTCCCCGACGTGATGAACGACCACCAATCGAGGAACTACTACATCCCCAACCCGGTCTCCTACTCGCCCAGTTCTGCAGAGGTGAGTAACTTCAAGGCTAATCTCGTGTACAACATCTCGACCGTCGGCGCGCCACTCATCGGCGATGCCTACGAAGTGGCGGGAGGCGCGTATCACCTAGTAGGCCATCCCGATAATCGCACGATCTTCCACTGGTTCGACATCCGCGGCTACACAAACAGCGGCGCTTACACGATGTACGAAGACTCGGTGCACGGCGCTGATGACGTCATCGGATGGGCAGGTGGCGTGCCAGCCTACTCGACGTTGTCCAGCACCGCGATCGTTGCGATCGTTGGCGGTCGTGGCTACGTCTGGTGATCTGAAAAGCCAGAGCTACCGCGGCGGGCGCTGGCCCGCCGCGGTGCTCGTGCTCATCTGTCTGGCAGTTGCGAGCTGCCAGTCCGGGTTGTCGCCGGCGCGTGGAAGCACGCGCTCATCGCGGATGGAGTCTGTCGGCACGAAGAAGACGTGGTGCGAGGCAAAGCCCAATGCGGCCTGGAAGAAGGTGTTCGACGGCGGTCTGGTAGCGCTCTCGCGCCGGGCGTCCTTGGTACCGCTGGCGCTTGCGAACGACGGACGTTCGTTCTTTGCTTCTCTCTACACCGGCGCTTTCTCCGGCGTAGTCAAGATCAATGCGGCGAGCAGTCGGTATACCGAGGTCAAGCGCTTTCCCGATCCCGTCAACGATCAGGCAAGTGGCAGCTTCGATGGGCGCTGGCTGGTCTGGGCCGAGTACCACTCGCTCTATAACCCAGGCGACTTCACCGTCTGGTCGTGGGACTCTCATACCGGTCGGATGCGCCAGATCGGCGCGGCGACTCGCTCGACCGGCGGGGATTTCTGGGACAGTTCGTTACAGGCGCCGGTCGCGCTTGACGGTTACGCCACCTGGGAGCAGGGCTCAGGGTCGAACAATCTTGGCGACATACACGTCGTCGATCTTGCTAGTGGCCGAGACCGGGTCGTTCGCCACGGGCATTCGGGAGGTCCGTTCCTGGTTGCCGGTCCTCTGGTCGTCTGGGCCGAGTCGATGAAGTCCGGCGCGCTGACCGTGATGAGGGCCGCGAGCGCCAGGACTGGCCGTATGGTTGCCACGCCGCCGGCGTTGCGGAACCTTCGCGGAGGCCTGGCCCCTGTCAGCGATGGTAAGGCGTTGGCGTATATCACCGGCTATTGGGAATCGCTCTGGTGGTCTTCGTCGCCCGAGGCGACGCCGCGACGTGTCTTGAGAAGTCGGGCGGGATACACAATTGATAATTCCTTGCAAGTGGCCGGCCACTTCGCCTTTTTCGGTATCCAACCAGCGAGCTACTTCGCAAACGCAGCCAGTGGTCGGTTCGTCGAGATCAAACAAGGTGGCTGGGCGCGCCTCGATGCGAAGTCCCTCGTCCTCCTCAAGCCCTCCGCCAAGAAAGCTATCCACGGAATCACCGACGTCGTCTTCCTACCGCTGAAGTCGCTGCCGCCGATTCCGCCCTGTGAATAGCGGCGTTACGCCGTCTCGAGCTCGGCGAGACCGCGCTCCTCGATCTCGGTCTCGCGCATCTTGTACTTCTGGATCTTGCCGCTGATGGTCATCGGAAAGCTGTCGACGAAGCGAACGTAGCGCGGGATCTTGAAGCGGGCGATCTCGCCGCGGCAGAAGTCCTTGACACCCTTCTCGTCCAGCTCGGCGCCCTCGCGCTTGATGATCCAGGCGCAGATCGTCTCACCCCACCTGGGGTCGGGGATCCCGATCACCTGCACGTCGATGATCGCCGGGTGCGAGTAGAGGAACTCCTCGATCTCGCGCGGATAGATGTTCTCGCCGCCACAGATGATCATGTCCTTGATCCGGCCGACGATGTTGACGTAGCCGTCGTCGTCCATCGTCGCCAGGTCGCCGGTGTGCATCCAGCGCGCCGAGTCGATCACGTCGCGGGTCGCTTCCTCGTCCTCCCAGTAACCGAGCATCACCAGATAACCGCGCGCACAGAGCTCGCCGGTTTCGCCGCGGCGCACCGTTCGCCCCGTCTCCGGATCGATGATCTTCACTTCGACGTGCGGGTGCACCGGGCCGACTGTCGCGACGCGTTTCTCGAGCGGGTCGTCGAGGCGGGTCTGGGTCGAGACCGGGGAGGTCTCGGTCATGCCGTAGCAGATCGTTACCTCGTTCATATGCATGTCCGACTGGACGCGCTTCATCGTCTCGACGGGGCACGGAGAGCCGGCCATGATCCCGGTGCGAAGCGTGGAGAAGTCGGTCTTCCCGAACTCGGGCGAGGCCAGCTCGGTGATGAACATCGTCGGCACGCCGTAGAGAGCGGTGCANNTCGCCGGGAATGACGATGCAGGCGCCGTGCGTGACGATCGCCATATTGCCGAGCACCATCCCGAAGCAGTGGTAGAAGGGCACTGGTAGGCAGACGCGGTCGTCGGGCGTGTAAGCGAGCGTCTCGCCGATGAAGAAGCCGTTGTTCAAGATGTTGTGGTGCGATAGCGTCGCGCCTTTGGGGAAGCCGGTCGTGCCTGACGTGTACTGGATGTTGATCGCGTCGTCGTAGTCGAGCTCGTTCTCGCGCTCGGCCAGTGCCTCGGGGGAGACTTCGCTCGCCCGCTCCAGGAAGGCCTCCCAGCCCTCGCCAAGCACCACCGAGCGGGTCAGAGCGGGCGCCTCGGCCGCCTTGAGGAGCGCTCGATAGTCAGCGCTGCGGAACCCCGGCGCCAGGATCAGCATCGTGCAGCCCGACTGGCGCAACACGAACTCCAGCTCGTGAGCCCGGTAGGACGGGTTGATGTTGACCATGATCGCGCCGATGCGCGCCGTGGCGAACTGGATCACAACCCACTCGGCGACGTTCGGCGCCCAGATGCCGACCCGGTCGCCCTTCTGCACGCCCTCGGCGATCAGGGCGCGGGCGCAGCGCTCGACCTGCTCGTCGATCTCCGCGTAAGTCCAGCGGATTCCCTGGTGCCGGGAGACGATCGCGTCACGGTCGCCGTGGGCGGCGACGACGCTCGCCCACATCTGCCCGACCGTCTCCGCCCGGAGCGGGACCTGGGAGAGTCCCTGCGAGTATGCGAGTTTCCTTCCGTCCATCGGAATGGGCGCGAGTATCTCTCACACGAACATTTCTTGCAACCCGGACGCCGCCGCGGGATTACTCGACGATCTCGATTCCGACCGCCAGCGCTAGAACGTCGGCTGCCAGCACCACATCGGACCACGGCATTCTTACGCCGCGCAGACGCTCGGGGTTACCGACCTCGGCGAGCTTGCAGCCGCGGAGCTCGCTCTCGACGAAGGTCGCTCCCGCCAGTCCGACCCCGGTGAGATCGCAATTGCTAAAGACGACCGAGGTTAGGCTGGCCGCGTAAAAGTCGGCCTCTTCCAGCCGGCAGCTCTCGAAGCGGACGCGCAGGAGCTTGGCAAAGCGGAAGCTAGCGAGGTCGACGCGACAGTCGGCGAAGACGACGTCCTCGAGCGATCCGTTACCCAGCGCCGCGCCGGTGAGCCGCACGCCGCGAAACTCGGCGCGCTTCAGCGTCATTGAATCGGCGGCGACGTTCGCCCAGCTGCCGCCGGCGACCGCGACATCACAAAGGCTCGCTCCCTGTAATCTCGCGCCCATTAGTTCCATCCGCTCGAGCCGGCTCTCGACCAGCCGCAGCCCGGTCGCATCCCGCTCGGTCATGTCGAACCCGTCGAGAAGCCTTCCTTCCAGCTCGAGCCGCCGCAGATCGTTCGGAATCTCCTCCAGGTGGGCGAGCGCGGCGGGCATGTCCGGAGGCGCAGGAGAAGAGGGCGCTTTTGACATCGGATCTCGGGAGCCCGCCCGCTCCTCTTAGCGCCCGCTGACCAGGAAAGACTGTCGCACGGTCGCGCGATCGTCGAGGGCCGCGAGCAGGCAGTCGGCGGCGTCGACCCGGTTGATCGAGTTCTTGGTCGTCACGGGCTCGTCCAGGCCAACGAGGTGGTAGCCGGCTCTGGGTTTGTTCTTGAGCAGAGTGGCAAAGACGATCGTCCAGTCGAGGCCCGAGCCCTCGAGGATCTTCACGCCGGCGACGTCGTCGGCGGCCATTCCCCTCACCAGCCTGCGGAAGAACTTCATCATCCCGGTCGGCTCGAAGTTGGGCGTGGCGATGAAACTGGCCATGGCCACGATTCGCGTGACGCCGCTCTTCTGCATCGCTTCGACGATCGCAACATTCGTCATCGAGATCAGCCTGCGCTCGCCGCCACCGATCGTGTTGATGACGGCGTCCTGCCCCTTCAGAGCGGCGCGCACGTCATCGACGTAGCGGGCATCACCGTTCACGACTGTCAGGCGCTCATCGTCAGCACGCAGGTCGGCCGGGTTGCGGGCGAAAGCGGTGACGGTGTGCCCGGCCGCGAGCGCCTGCTCTACGACCAATCGGCCGGTTCTTCCGGTTGCTCCGAGAACTAACAGCTTCAACCCTGTCCTCTCTCGTGGTGTTGCCGTGCTTCATCTTTTCAGGTCCAATTCGAGCTACCCATGCGAAGGTGTTCTGCGAGTAGATTTGGCACGAAGTTGGCACATCCGCTGCGCTATTACTCGCTACCGTTTCACGACCCCNNGGGGGGCGGCGAAACGGGGTGTCGGCTTCGACGAGCCCACAACCGATGTAGCGTTCGCGGGAATGAAGCTCTCCACCGGCGCGGAGCTACGAGTCACGGGCGGCGACGGACCGCTCAGTGTCGTCTGCATGAACGGTGGCCAGCGCGCCGAGGTCGAGGGCACCTGGAGCGCCACGATCGAGTGGCTGGTGGAACGGCTGCGCCGGCAGTTCCCGAAGGTTCGCTTCGCCGAGCTGCGCTACCGGATCAAGTCCTGGCGCTGCTTCGACTGGTGCGTGGAGGACGCCCGCGCAGCGATCGAAGCGGCCGGCGGCGAGCGGACGCTTTTGCTCGGCTTCTCGATGGGCGGCGGCGTGGCGATCGCGGCCGCCGCGGAGCCGTCGGTCGAAACGGTCGTGGGACTGGCGCCCTGGATTCCGCCGCGGCTGTCGCTCGAGGGGTTGCGCGGACGCCGCTTCTCGGTTATCCATGGCTCGCTCGATCGCGCGCTCCCGGGGATTCCCGGTGTCTCTCCGCGACTCTCCCGCGCCGGCTTCGAGCGGGCGCTGGCGCTCGGCGCCGAAGGCGACTACACGCTCATCCCGGGCGCCGTGCACGGAGTCGCGCTGCGTCCGCTCGGGCTGGGGCTGGTTCCGCTGCCGCGGGCGAGGCGCTGGGTGGAGCTGGTGGCCGTCGAGATCGATGCTGCCGGGGTTCATGGCTGAATCGGTTTGAGCGCGCGTGCGGCTGCGAGCATCAGGTCGCGGCTGGAGGCGGCAACCAAAACGTAGATGCGGTTCTTGACGAGAAATCCTTCGCAGTGATGGGTGAGCAACCCGCAATATGAGATCAGGCTGCCTGAACGCGGCACGTAACGGTAGGGCCAGTAGCCGTTCGGTAGAGGCTTTACGGTTTCGTCGAGTCGCACGAAGGGTTTACTGGCCAACGGGTTCGATTCCGTAGGGTTGTTGCTCCACCAGCCTTCCCCGTACTTCATTCTGATGCCCTCGCGGGGATCGCGCGGCGCCCCCTTGTAGTTGGTCGTCAACGTCATCCGAGTGATCCTCAACAGAGATTGGCCCGAGAAGGATTCGCCATTCCAGAGCGCGCCGGGGAGCAGCTTGCTCACCCGGGATAAGGAAACCGGAACGGTCCGTGCAGCCGCCTGACTGTCTAACGCAACCAGATGGTTATATGGCGACGTCTTCAGCGGAACGAGGTTTCCCTTACCTCCCGGCAGAGTCTCGATCGAGAGGACGTCCCAGCTCAAGGTGCCAGTTGGGTCGTGGTACTCGATCCGCAGCGGCAGCGCACTCTTGTTATCCACGGCGATGCGTAGCGCGGGCGTCCCGAACCAGATCACCTCGTGCCCGTTCAGCATCCCCTTCTTGGTTGCCTTCGCACCCTTCTCTAGTGCAGAGCGATAGCGGACAAGGAATCCCGCGACATAAGGATCGTCTTCGAATCCGGGTGCCTGGCCAGATTTCCACATGGCGATGTGGCGCTGACTGTCGTACCAGAACTCGCTTGTTGCCAGGTACGGCTTCCCCCGCCCTGTCGCCAGATTGATCTCGGTGAAGAGCGTCTTGGAGCGCACAACGGCATGTATCACAGGTTCGTCGCCGATCGCGGCCAGCGCCCTTTCGGTGAACGAGGGGCTGTGATTCCAAGGGGCGATCAACCCGACGGCGATGATGGCAGCGGCGAGCACGAACGCGGGCACAAGGCGCCTGGCGAAGCGCGATCGCTTCGAGCGCCTTGCGCGCGCCTGCCCGGCGTCTTCCACGGGCGCCTCGGCGCGCCGGACGACGTCTTTCCAGTCGGGCTGGTTGTCTCGGTCTACGAGCGCCTCGAGGCGCTCGGTCAGCTGCCGGTGATCGTTCATCGTCCCACTCCTTCGCGTGTCAATGCTTTGGCAAGCTCCTCGTGGGCGCGGGCCAGCGTGGCGGCGACGGTTCCCTCGCTAATCCCGCAAAGCTCTGCGATCTCGGCGTAGGAGAGGTCGGCGAAGTGGCGCAGGAAGACGATCAGCTTGCGCCGAGGCGATAACCGCCTCAGAGCGTCCGACAGCTCCCTGTCTCGCTCGGGATCCGGAACTACGGCTCGCTCGAACGCCTCTTTCCACTCCACTTCGTGGCCATTACGGTGCTCGTCGAGCGCAACCCGGAAAGCGATCCTCCAGATCCAGCCTTCCAGCGACCCTTCGCCGCGGAACCGGTCCTGCTCCCGCAGAGCCCGGGCGAAGGCTTCCTGCACCACGTCGTGCGCCCGCTCGAAGCTTCCGCAGATCGGCGCCAGGCCGTTTCGGAAGGCGCCGAAGCGGTTCCGGTACAAAAGCTCGAGCTCTTTGGCTGAAGTACCCACTGGCAGGTAGACGCGAAGTCAGCCTGGATTCTTTACCGAACTTGCGCGCGATGCTGCACGCGGGACGCGTGGGTTCGGAACGCGCTTGACGTACCCGGCAATATCGCCGCTAGCCGCAGCCCTCGTCGCCGGAGTCGAGTACTTCGCGAGCACGCTCGAGATCAGAAGCGCGGACGACGATCTCGGTCGGGCCGAAGCTCGAGAGCATTCCGTCGGTCGAGCCGGCGCCGCGGTTGGTCTTGCGGAAGTAGCACTCGATTCCCTCCAAGCGCAGCAGGCCGCAGAGCATCTCGGCCTCGGCGTCGTTGGAGACGACGGTCACGCGAGCCTCGTTCATCGTGAGGTCAGCGTAGCTCGGCGGTGGTTCCTGACCGCGCGCGGATCTCTATCTGAGCAAGCCGGCACGCGCGAGCGCCCGCGCCGGAAGTCGGATACGGTGAAGTAGTGAACGAGTGCGCGATCTGCGAGAAGCACCAGGGTAGGGGCCTGCTCGTTGGCGAGGTGCTGTACGAGGACGAGAGCGTGCTCGTCTCCCATGCGCCGGCCGGAGTCGTGAACGGCTACCTCGGCTACCTGTTCGTCGATGCCAAGCGCCATGTTCGCGGACTGGCCGAGCTCGAGGATGAGGAGGTGTGCGCGCTGGGGCTGATGGTCTCGCGCCTGGCGAGGGCGCTCGAGCGTGAGGGCGCCGATCACGTCTACGCCTTCGTCTTCGACCACATTCCGCATCACCACGTTCACGTCGTCGCGCGCTACCCGGGCACGCCGCGGGAGTACTGGGGCCCGCGCGTCGATGAGTGGCCGGACGCTCGTCGCGGCGACGAGACCGAGATCGCGGTGCTCTGCAATCGGCTTCGCGCCGAGTTTTAACGGATCCGAGTCTAGGAGATCGGCGCCGGCTCGGCCGCCGACGGCTGTCCGAACCGGTCGGCGAGGCGGGCGACGCGCTCGTACTCGAGCACGGGGTTTCGCTGCCGCGAGATCCAGTCTCCGATCTGATCGCCGCGGATGACCCAGACCCTCTCTTCCCGCATCGGCTTGCCCCAAGACGACGCGGCCAGGCAGATCACCGGCGTGACCCAGGCGTGGAGCTCGCGGAACAGCTCCTCGGCCCTGCGCCAGGTCTCGCGCAGGTGCTCGTCCCGGTAGTGGCGGTGCCTCGCGTTGATCAGGAAAAGCCCCGTCGGTCCGCTGACGAAATGATCGATCGTGCCCTCTCCGTCCCGCTCGACGCCGTGCACGACGACGAAGCCGTGCTCGCGAAGCGCATCGAGCTCCGCGCGAATCCGTTCCTCCGCGCGGACGCTACGGATGCGGGAGATGCGGATGAACAACGCTGCGTCTCGCCACGACCCCATGCAAGGAATCTTGCAACGAGCCGTGTCATCAGTCAAGGAACAACAGCGATCAGTCGGCGCCGGACACTTGCGACCTCGCCTAGGACACGACGGTTGGCGGGATTTCGTCGCCGCTTTCGAGCATCTGCTTGAGCCGGGAGGCGAAGCGCGCCACCGGAGTGCCGTCGACGACGTCGTGATCGACGCTGAGCGTCAGCGCAAGGTATTCGCGCTCCTCAACCAGAGGCTCGCTCGCCCCGCCCTCATGGATCAGCTGGGGCCTGCGCGAGATTCCGCCCAGGGTCAAGCAGAGAGTGTGGGACGTGAGCGGAAGGCCCCAACCGCGCCCTCGCCCGAACATCTGGATCGCGGTCACCGTAACCGTGCCGGTGATGCGCTTGCGCCGGTACGGGCTGCGCAGGACCGCGCGCCAGACGGCTCGGCGCAGGAAGCGGGGCAGAAGCAGCCAGAGTGGGAGCAGCCGCTGCGCCTTGGAGTAGGGAGGAGGATCGGCCTGCGCCGCCCGGATCTCTTCCTGGATCTCGAGCAGGCTCTTCCGGTTGGCGGCGCGGACGACGTAGGGGATCGGCGTCAGCTTGCCCTCGAGTCTGCGCTCGACCAGCACCGTCACATCCACGTCGTCGAAGAGCACGAGCTTGCGACCCTTGCGGTGTAGGCGTGCATATGGGGGTCGTCGCCGATCGCTCGAGCGACGCAGGCGACGACGAAGGTGGTCAACGAGAGAGGCCGGTCGAGCGCACGCCGGTAGGCACGAATCGCACGTCTCACCCCGGTGACATCGACCTCGAGCAGCGCGTGCACGATGTGCCGGCGCTGCATCAGATCAAGCCAGTCGATCGCCTGGCGCTGCAGGCGAGTGAACGGCTCGACCTGATAACCGTTGCGACCGCCGGCTCGTTTGCGCACGTTCATCGGCTCGCTTAACGCGATCGAAGCGACGGGCTGGCTCAAAGTGCGCGTTCGCGGAGTCCGCGAAGTGTCGTCATTCGGCGGAACGGGAAAGGCGCATGAGCACAAGGAGCGAACGCGAGAGGAGAAAATAATGAAGAGCGGCGAGATCGTGCACGTCGAGTTCCCGTCCGTCGACGCGGATCGGGCGCAGAAGTTCTGGAGCGGACTGTTCGGCTGGAGCTTCAAGGACTCCGGCATGCCCGACATGGATTACCGGATGGCGCGAGTCAACGAGGATTTGGGCGTGGCCGTCTTTCCGTCCGACGACCGTTCCGGTTACCCGAACTATTACTTCCTGGTGGACGACATCGAAGCCTCGCTGGCCAAGGTGCGTGAGCTCGGCGGCAAGACCGAGGACAAGGTCCTCGTCCCGAAAATCGGCTGGTTCGCGCCCTGTAAAGACAGCGAAGGCAACGTCTTCCGGCTCTTCCAGGGGGATTTGGCCGCGGCGTAGGCGTCGAAAACCCTCGCTCGATCCACGCGACGATCTCCTCGCGGTTACGCGCGATCCCCGGAATGGAGCACCCGTCGCGCGCTTCGCCAGGGCCAGAAGAGGCCGATTACCGGGGCGCACTCGTCCTCTCTATCGGAGCGTGTTATGCAAGGTCGGAGTCGGTTTTTCTGGCGCGTCTACCTCGTTCTCGGGGCAGTCGCTGTGGCGACCTATTTGTTGATTCCCGCCGGCGCCGCGCGCGACGGGCTCGCCACGGAGCTAATCGGCCTGAGCGCCGTGCTGGCAATAGTGGGCGGCGTCTACCTCTACCGTCCGCGCGCCGCGAGTGCCTGGCTCTTGCTTGCCGCGGGCCAGCTCGCGTTCGTCGTCGGCGACGCCCTGTTCGCCTACCAGGAGTACGTCGCGCACGCGAGTCCCTTCCCGTCGATCGCGGACGTCTGCTACCTGAGCGGCTACCCGCTTCTCGGTGCAGGACTCGCGCTCCTCATCCGCGCCCGCGCTCCCCGTAGGAACTGGGCGGCGGTCATCGACGCGGCGGCGATCACGACCTGCCTCACGCTTATCGCCTGGCTCTTTGTCATGAGCCCGATCGCGCACGACATGACAATGACACCGACCGCGATGTTCATCTCGCTCGCCTACCCGGTGGGAGATGTGCTCCTGCTCGCGACCGCGCTTCGCATCTCGATGGGCGCGAGCAAGCGCCCGCCCGCCTATTTGCTACTCGCCGGAGGCATCGTGTTGCTGCTCGTCGCCGACTCGGCTTATCTTTGGGCTACTCATACCGGCAGCTACGTGAGCGGCGGCATCATCGATCTCGGCTGGCTCGTGAGTTACGTGCTCTGCGGAGCGGCGGCGCTCCACCCGTCCATGAAGACGCTTTCGATGCCGGTTCCGGAGCGTCTGCCGAGACTGACCCCAGTGCGGCTCGGGCTGCTTACCTGTGCTTCGATTGCTACGCCGGCGATGCTCGCCGTCCAGTACCTGCGCGGCGCCAGCCTCGAGCTCCCGGTCGTGACCTGCTTTAGTGCGCTGCTCTTCCTGCTGGTGATTGCCCGCCTGGTTATGCTCGTTCGCGGCCAAGAGGTTCGCGGTGCGATTCTCGAGGAGCATGAGGCCGAGCTGACCGGCGAACTTGAGCGCTACTCGCGCCTCGATCCGACCACCGGTCTCGCCAACCGGTCAGCCTTCCTGAGCCAGCTCGATGACTCGCTGTCCGCCGAACGGACCACGCCGCCTGCGGTTCTCGTGCTCGGTGTCGAGGGCTTGCGGCTAGTCAACGAGAGTGCCGGCCGGACCGCGGGTGACGAGCTCCTGCGCGCGATCACGGAGAGCCTCAAGCAACTGCTTCGCCAGGGCGATACGTGTGCCTGGGTGGATGGCGATTTCGCTGTCCTCGTCGAGGATGTCACGGTCGAGCCGCCGGCCACGGTGGCAGCGCGCCTGGTGAAAGCGCTCCGATTCTCTTTCCAGCATTCGAGCGAGCACGATACGACGATCGTCCTGAACGCAGGCGTCGCGATAGCTCGAGGCGACGAGCGCGCCGAAACCCTGTTGCGAAACGCCGAGATCGCGCTCTCCAGAGCAAAACAGATCGGTAATGGGTCAGTCGAGCTCTTCGAGCCGGGGATGCACACAGCGGTCTTCGAGCGGATCGTACTCAAAGGCCAGCTGGAGCGGGCGCTGGCCGAGGGCCAGTTTTTCCTCAACTACCAGCCGATCGTCGAGATGAACGGCTGTGGCTTGTGGGGCGTGGAGGCACTAATTCGCTGGCAGCACCCCGAGCGAGGACTCGTGCCACCGGACGACTTCATCCCGTTGGCGGAGGAGACCGGGCTGATCGTGCCGATTGGCCAATGGGTTCTGGAGGAGGGGTTGCGTCAAGCTGCAGCTTGGAGTCAGACAACGTACCTTCCGTCGTTCGCCGTCACGATCAATCTCTCGCGCCGGCAGCTCGGTTCACCCGAGATCGTCGACACGGTCGCGCGCGCCATCANNCGGACGACATCGACTCGGCCCTGCGGACGCTCTACGCGCTAAAGGAGCTGGGCGTGCGCCTCGCCATCGATGACTTCGGCACCGGCTACTCGTCGCTCCAGTACTTGCGTCAGGTCCCAGCCGACATCATCAAGATCGCCAAGCCGTTCGTCGACGGCGTTCGTGTCACGGACAGCGAGGATTACCGCGTAGCACATGCGATCGTGCACCTTGGCGAGGCCTTCGGCCTACAGACGCTCGCCGAGGGAATCGAGGATCGCGAGCAATTCGAACGGATGCGCGAGCTAGGCTGCGAGCTCGGCCAGGGCTACTACTTCGCGCGGCCGCTACCAGCCGAAGAGGTCACCTCGCTTCTCGCTTCCGAGCTTGACGCGCTGGCAGCCTAAGCGCCGCAGCGCAGTGAGCCGTCGGGCAGTTCGAACTCGATCTTGAACTCGTGTGTGGATTCGTCGCTTTGTCGGACCGCTCGCCGATTCGCAGGCTAGGGCGAAGTCGCGGCCCAGGTCCCGCCGTCGAAGAAGAGGCCGGGGCTGCTGGAGCTCACCGTGAACAGGGTGCCCCAGGCAGTGGTGCCAGTGACCACGGCGCCGAGCGTGTTCGCCGCAAAGCCGTTCGAATACAGGCAGAGGTTGCCCGGCTGTGCCGTCGGGTTGACGTTCGTGCCGCCTGAGCAGCCGGCGGGTACCGACACGGGGCCGGCCACGTAGTGGAACGTGGGAGCGGAGGCGAATGTGAAGCCGAACGAAATCGACTCGTAGGCCGTACCGGCCGAGCTGGACCCGCCCGCCCAGTTGCCACGCAGCGTGATCCCCCGTGGGAGCACTCCCGGGAAGGGACCCGGAGGGCCCGTCACCCCGGCTGATCCCGCCGCCCCGGCTGATCCCGTCGCGCCGGCTGGCCCCGCTACCCCCCGCGGGCCGCGGACATTCCACGAGACCTTCTTCTCACGCTTACTACATTTGCTCGCGAGCCGGAGCGCGCCGGTCTTCTTGTTGGCGCATCCGTGGAGCGTCCCACCGCTGCTGGCGGCGAACGCCAATCCTCCTCCGGCGGCGGTGGCGATCGCCGCCACCCGAACGTAGCCGACCCAAGACCCACTGCGAACGAAACTGATCATGCCGTCCCTCCTTTGCCCGTGCCCGAGGAGTGGAGAATTCGATAGCCGACGCAAGCACGCAACCGTGGTTTTTATGCGCACTCCGTTATCGCCCCGACGGAAACCCTCAAACGTGACTTGCCGTGCCATCGTTTGCGCGCAGAGCGTCCACACCAGGCGGAATCGGCTGGCGCTGGCTGGACAGGCTCGAACTCTGAATTCGCGCTCGGGGGTTTGGACGTCGCACTTTGGTTGTGGCGGATTACCCCTTAAAACCGTGGTTTGGAGCCAGGCGGGTTGCCGGTACTTATCGCGTCTCTGGCGGGTCGCTGGCCGTGCGGGTCCGGAGAAGACAGTGTGACTACGCGGACTCGGAGAGGATTGTGCGGCCAGCGACCCCGAGCGCTGCGACCGACCTGGCGGGCGCGGCTCATCTCCACGCCGTCCCAGCTCAAACCGAATCCCGCTCACACTCACGGTTAGCCCGCTACGCGCCTGAGAGCAGGCGAGGCAATACGCCGAAGGCGCGGCGAATCGCTTCGAAACGCAATCCGTCGAAAGTCGCAATGTCCTCCGAAGGAGGACGGACTTTCGACGGGAGTGGAGCGTACCGGGATCGAACCGGTGACCTCCGGCTTGCAAAGCCGGCGCTCTCCCAGCTGAGCTAACGCCCCTCAATCAGGAGTGTAGCCAGCAGTCCGAGAGAAGTTCCCACGCCGCCGCGACCGACATGGCGGGCGCGGCTCACTACGCGCCGTCCCTTACTCGCATAGGACCCCGCCACCGGTCCCGGTCAGCCCGTCTCGCTCATAGGAGCAGGACGAGGCACACGTGCCGCAAGCGCGGCGACTCGCTCGAAAGAGTGCGCTTGAAAGTCGTCGCCGGCTTCGCCGGCGGACTTTCAAGCGGCAGAACGCTCGATCCGCTCTTCGGTACGGGCGCGCTGGAGGATGTGCCCACGATCGCCGAAGCGGATCGAGGCGCGCACGGTGCGCTGCTGCTCCCACAGCCGCTCGATATCTTTTTCGAGTTGATGGAGCTCGGTAGCCGTGTCGGGGTCGTGACCTTCGGAGAGCGCATGGTAAAGCTCGGCGCGCCTGTCGCTCGCCTGCTCGATCTTCTCGCGAATCTCCTCGAGAGTCTTCATATCCCTGCAAACGTAGTGAGCCGCACGGTATTCCCGGAAATCCACAAACTCACTCTTCAGGACGAGAAGCAGCTCGGAAGAAGCTCTCAGGCCGCCGCGACCGACCTGCGCGGGCGCGGCTCAGCGAACGCCCATCCCCAGCCCCTAACACCACAAACACTGCCCACAATCGCGGTCAGCCGAGCCCGCGTTTAGGAGCACATGAGGCACCGCGACAAAGGCGCGGTGCCTCGTCTACAGAGGTCATTCCGCTGCAAGTCTTCGCCGGCTCTGCCGGCGGACTTTCAGCGGAGAACCAGCGCCATCAGCGCCTTCTGGGCGTGCAGGCGGTTCTCGGTCTGATCCCAGACCGCCGAGCGCGGGCCGTGGACGATCTCTTCCGAGATTTCTTCGCCGTAGTGCGCCGGCAGGCAGTGCATGACGATCGCCTCGGGCCCGGCTAGCTCGAGGATGTGCTCATCGATTCGGTAGGACTCGAGTGCGGCCAGGCGCAGATCGCGCTCGGCCTCCTGGCCCATGCTCACCCAGACGTCGGTGTAGAGCACGTCGGCTCCGGCTGCCGCCTGCTCGGGGCTGCGGGCGATCTCGACACTCCCTCCCGACTCCGCCGCCGCCTCGCGGGCGTCCGCCTGTGCCTGCTCGGTCGGCTCGAAGCCGTCGGGGAAGGCTCCGATGAAGCTCATTCCCAGCTTGGCTGCCGCGACCATCAACGAGGAGCAGACGTTGTTACCGTCGCCGAGATAGGCGAGTCGCACGCCTTTGAGCTGTCCGAAGCGCTCGCGGATCGTCATCACGTCGGCGAGTGCCTGACAGGGATGCGAGCTATCGGTGAGAGCGTTTATCACCGGGATGCTGGCGTGGGTCGCCAGCTCGACGACCTCCTCCTGGGCGACCGTGCGGATGACGACCGCGTCGACGTAGCGGGAGAGCACGCAGGCCGTGTCCTTGAGCGTCTCGCCGCGAGCCAGGTGGCTGTCGGCGGCGGTCAGGCTGACGCCGGTGCCGCCGAGCTGACAGATCCCGACCTCGAAGGAGACCCGCGTCCGGGTCGAGGACTTGTTGAAGATCAGCGCCAGCGAGCGGCCGGGCAGCAGCTGATGCGGCTCACGCCTGGCCAGCGAGGCTTTCAGCTCGTCCGCCAGGTCGAGAGTCGTGGCCAGCTCTTCAGGTTTCCAGTCCGCAACGCGGAGGAAATGCCTCCCTTTCAAAGCCGTTGTGGGGAGAGTCAGCATCGGGAGCGGAGGAGTTTAGCGATCGGGAGACTTGACAATACCCGACTTAGGTTTTATTATCCGCGGCCAATCAAGGACTAGAAAGGCGGAGACGAGATGGCCACGATGGTTCGATTCGATCCGTTCAGGGAGCTCGCCACCCTTCAGGTCGAGATGGGCAGGGCGATGGGCGGCGTCTTCGGCGAGCGGGGCGGCGAGCGGGGCGCTCGCTCTTGGATCCCGGCTCTCGACGTCTGGGAGACGAGCGACGAGATCATCTACGCCTTCGACCTACCCGGCATTCCGGAGGAAAAGATCTCGGTCGAGCTCGATAACGGCGTGCTCAGCGTGAGTGCCGCGAGAGAGCGGGAGCAGACCAACACGCATACCGGCTTCCGCCGCTACGAGCGCCGCTTCGGCGCCTTCGAGCGGACGATCTCGCTGCCCGCAGGCGTTTCCGAGTCGGACGTGAAAGCGAGCTACGCGAACGGCGTGCTCGAGCTGCACGTTCGCAAGCCCCAGCAGCCGAAGCCGCACAGGATTCCAGTTGCAAAAGACGAGACGAGCGCGATCGAGGGCACGGCACGCAAGAAGGACGAGTAACCACTACGGCGCGAGCTTCAGCGGGAGGCGGCTTCGACCGCCTCCCGCTCTCTGTTTGAGCAGGGGAGGACCCCCTGGGCCGCGCTCCGGTCGGTTACCAGGCGTGGCGACGGTGGCTCCCCCTGCGGCGGGCGGCGCTCTCAGGCAAGCGTCTCGCGCAGCTCCGCCGCAAGCACCGAGAGCTCCAGGCGCGAGCCGTCCAACTCCTGCAGAAGTTCGTCCGCGGTCGGGCGCTGTCCCTCCGCCCAGAGCCCGCGCAGGAGCTCGCCCGCCTCGGAGCTCTCGAACCAGCGCGGGCCGAAGCGCTCGCCTAAGTGGGCGCGAACGCGTGCCTCGAAGGCCCAGGCGCGCAGGTAGGAGGTGCAGTAGAAACCCTCGTCAACGTCGCGGAGGTAGTCGGCCGCGCTCGGCTCGATCAGCGTCGCGGAGCGAAGCAGCTCCTGGTAGCGCGGTGCCATCTCCGCCGGGTCGGGCGCTACGTGCAGTTCTAGCTCGTAAAGGAGCTTGGCGCAGTAGCGGCGCACCACGTAGAGCGTCTGGGCGGCTCCTTCCCAGCAGAACTCCTTCGCGCTCTCCCGGTCGATGAGCGATTCCAGCCACTCGGGGCTGGAGACCAAGCCCTCGAACAGGAAGGCCCAACCCTCGGTGACGGCGTTGTCGCCCAGGCGGCGGTGCTCGAACGGAAGCTCGGCAGATGTGTGGGCGAAGTGCTCGGCGTGGCCTGCTTCGTGGAAGAGGGCCCTCCAGTCGTCGGGGCCGCCGATCGGTTTTGTCACCAGCGCGATTCGGCCGGGGATCTCGATCGGCGCGCAGAAGGCGCGTGGCGACTTGCTCGGGCGTGGCTCGACGTCTATCTCGACGTTCTTCTGGCCGCGCAGATCGATACCGAGGCCTGCCAGCGTCGTCTTCAACCCCGACAGCATCCGCCCCACTGGGAAGGCCGCGTCCCAGTGACTGGCCCGGAGCAGCCGGGGCGTGTCCCAGCGCTCGACCTCGTCCAGGCGAAGATCGAGCCGCAGGTCGAGCAACCGTTCCAGCGCGCTCTCGTAGAGCTGCTCGGTCTCGGCCAGGAACGCTCGGCATTGCTCGGCCAGTTCGTCGAGGGGGAAGTCGAAGCGCCGGTAGAGCTCGACTGCGGACTCGCTGCCAAGCTCGCGCACGGCCGTGCGCAGGCGCCGGCGCAGCTCGAGAATGACCGGGTTCAGCTCGCGGGCTACCAGCTCGGCGCGGGCCCGCTCGAGGCGCTCGCGGCGGCCGCGATCGTCGGAGTTCGAGATCTCGGGGCCGAGCATACGAAAGGGAATGCATTCGCCGTCGAGGTTCACCTCGAGCCCGGCCTCGAGCCTGGCGATGTGCTCGTCCTCGCCGCGCGTGAGCGCNNAAGCGCTCGTAGATCGGCTCCAGCTCGAGCTCGGGCTTGAGCCCGGCAAAGTGCTCGAAGCCCTCGCGTTCGAGCTCGGCGATGAAGCGATCGGCTCGCTCGCGATACGCGTCCAGCGACAACTCCTGTCCCGGGCTCCCCACCATGCGCCTAGGATAGTGGCCTTGAAGAACTCCTTTCAAAACGAAGTACTCCACCGCCTGACCGCGCTCGGCAGACGAGCTGCGTTGTCCTCGACCTCGCCCGTAGCTCTGCTACGAGCGAGGCACTGCGTCCTAGCATCTCGCCCACCGATCGCACCCAGTCGGCGGGTCTTCATTCCGAAATGAGTTCCGTGCGCGAGATATCCGTAAAAACGGAGAGACGAACCCAGGTTCTGGATATCACCGCGGCGATTCGCGAGGCGCTCGGCAACGAGGTCGAAGGCTCGGCCGTGCTCGTCTTCGTGCCGCACACGACGGCGGGCGTGACGATCAACGAGCACGCCGATCCCAACGTCGCCCGCGATCTAGAGAGCTCGCTGGAGCGGATTGTCGACGACAGCTGGCCCTTCAAGCACTGGGAGCCCGGTGACGAGAACGCGTCCTCGCACATCCGCACCGCCCTGATCGGCCCGCAGGTCATGGTGCCCCTCGACGGCGGCAAGCTCGCGCTCGGTACCTGGCAGGGGATCTTCTTCTGCGAGTTCGACGGTCCGCGGTCGCGCAAGGTGNNTTCCCGGGCACGTTCCGAACGAACGGGACGCCGGGCCTTGCGGCTCAGCTCGCCGAGTACGAGACCGTCACCGTCGCGGTCACCTCGACCCGGCCGGGCTGGACCGGGACCGGAGCGGCTGACAGCTTGGCGGTCGCCATGTCACTCGCGTAGATCGGCACGATGTTCTCGCTGCCCTCCTTGATCGAGGTGGGCTTGCCGAGGCGGAGCCCGGTATGCCCGGCCATCGCGGCGGCTTTTCCACGAGCCTGATCGAGCGCCTTGTCGAGCGCCTGCTGATAGGTGAGATCCGTGTTCTCCTGCGAGAAGGTCGGCCCACTCTCCACGTTCGCTCCGGCGCCCGTGACCCTGGTGATCAGCGTGCCGGCCTTCGAGACGTCGCGCAGGTCGACGCTGACCGAATTGGAGGCGCTGTAGCCCGTTGTGGCTCCATTTGAGTTGGTGATCGGGTTGACGCTCACCTGTTGCGTCTGGATGTCGCGCGGTGCCACTCCCTGGCTCTTGATCGCGGCGATCACTCGAGCCATGGTCTTCGAGTTGGAGGCGAGTGCCCGGGCTGCGCTGGAGCCGTTCTTAGTCACGCCGAAGGAGAAGTTGGCCAGATTCGGCTTCGCCTTGACGGTCGCGCTGCCGCTGACGGTGATCGTCCTGTTCGTCGAGCTGGAGCCGCAAGCGGTCGCCAGGCCGAGTACGAGCAGCGTGACGAGTGCGAGGGCGAGAGTGGAGCGCTTCATCGGTCCTCCTCGGAGAGCGGTTGGCAAGATCTTGACGCGTCGAGCGGCGAGCATTTATACCCGGCAAGTCGAATACGTCACCGGCGCCCGGGCTCGTCACAGCTACGCTGCCCGCTCATGGCTGCACCCGTCGTCAAAGAACAGGAGCTCGAGCTCCGGATCGAATCGCTCGCCTTCGGCGGCAACGGCGTCGCCCGGCTCGAGGGATTCGTGCTCTTCGTTCGCCGCGGCCTCCCCGGCGACCTCGTGCGTGCGCGTGTCACCAAGGTGAAGCGCAGCCACGCCGAGGCCGAGACGGTCGAAGTGCTCGAGCCCGGCCCGAGCCGGGTCGAAGCGCCCTGCCCGTACTTCGGTGCCTGCGGTGGCTGCCGCTTCCAGGATCTGGCCTACGAGGTGCAGTGCGAGGCGAAGGCCGCCCAGGTGCACGACGCGCTTGTGCGGATCGCCGGCATCGCCGAGCCGCCACTCGAGCCGATCGTCCCGGCCGACGAGATCTACGGCTACCGCAACAAGCTCGAGTACTCGTTTGCGAACACCCCCGACGGTCCGGCGCTCGGCTTTCACCGAGCCGGCCGCTGGGACGAAGTGCTGCCGGTGGAGCGCTGCCTGCTCACGACCGAGCTAGGGAACGGGATTCGCGCCGCGGCCACGGAGTGGGCGCGCGAGGAGGTGCTCGAGGCCTACGACCAGAAGACGCACCGCGGTTACCTGCGCCACCTCGTCGTGCGCGAGGGCCGCAACACCGGTCAGGCGCTCGTCGTGCTCGTCACTTCCACGACCGAGCCCTTCGACCCCGAGTTCTTCATCCGCTCGCTGACGAAGTTCCCCGAGGTGCGCTCGATCTACTGGGCGGTCAACGACGGTGAGGGCGAGACCACGAACGTCCCGTCCAAGCTGATCTGGGGCGAGGAGGCGATCGAGGAGGAGCTCTGCGGCCTTCGCTTCCGGATCCGCCCGAACGCCTTCCTGCAGACGAACACCGGCATGGCCGAGCGGCTCTACGCGCTAGCCGGGAAGTTCGCGGGACTCACCGGAGAGGAGACTGTCTGGGACCTCTACTGCGGCACCGGCACGATCGGGCTCAGCCTGGCTCGCCACGCACGCTCGATCTGGGGGATAGAGATCTCCGAGGAGTCGGTCGCCTGCGCGCTCGAGAACGCGGAGCGAAACAGCGCCGGCAACATCGCCTTCTTCGCCGGCAACGTCGGCCAGGTCGTGCGCGATCTGCTCGAGCGCTCCGGCCCGCCCGACGTCGTGGTGGTCGACCCGCCTCGCGCCGGGCTTGCCGGCAAGGCCCTGCGCCGCTTGGCCGAGATCGGTGCACCCCGGATCGTCTACGTCTCCTGCAACCCGACCACGCTAGCTGGAGACTTCAAGCTGCTGCACGAGCAGGCCGGCTACGAGCTGATTCGCGCCCGCCCACTCGACATGTTTCCGCACACGCCGCATGTCGAGGCGGTGGCGCTGCTCGAGCCTTGAATCGGTTCTTCTCGAAGCATTGGCCTTTCCAGTCCTTTACGACCGCGCGCACAGTCGTGCCGTTCGCAAACGCAGCCCCCCGTGAAAGCCAAGCCGTCCCGCTCGAGCCGAATCACGGCTGCCCGATTGTTCACAGCCATGGCGGCGGTTGCCCTGGCGGCGGCTCTTCTGGGCGGCGTGCTGGCGCCCCGCGGCGACGCGGCGGCGACGATCAGCGCCCGGCTGGTCAAGGACATCAACCCGGGTAGCGCCGCCAGCGCCCCAGACTCGCTCACCGCCTTCAACGGCAGCCTCTACTTCAGGGCCGGTGACGCGAACGGCGCCGAGCTCTGGAAGACCGACGGCACTACCACCGGGACGGTCATGGTCAAGGACATCAACCCGGGCAACGGCGACGGTTTGGGGCCATATGCAGACCTCACCGTCTTCAACGGCAGCCTCTAC
>PMMN01000003.1:0-6870 GCA_003162235.1 Actinomycetota bacterium
CACAGCAATGTGTTCAGCGGACCCGTACTAATTGCCCGAGGTCTTGACTTGAACACGTATGAGTCGCTATGGAGTTTTGAGGGTGCGCGGTTGCGCGCCTTTTACAGTTTGGCGGTCATAGCGACGGGGATACACCTCTTCCCATTCCGAACAGAGAAGTTAAGCCCGCTCGCGCCGATGGTACTTGGGGGGCAACCCCCTGGGAGAGTAGGTCGCCGCCAGTTTTCGAGGGCCGCAGAAAGCGGCCCTCTTTTTTATCCCTCCATTTCGCGCGAGCGCGGTTCTCGAAGTCGTTCGACGGCGGAATAGACGGATGACCGATTAGGATCGGGGCGATCGTGAGAGAGCGCGTTATCAGCGATGGGGTCGTGACGCTCCGCCCGTGGCGAGAAAGCGACCTGGCGGACATGGTCGAGATGTGCCAGGACGCCGAGATCGTCCGCTGGACGCGGCTTCCCTCCCCGTACGGCGAAGACGATGCCCGCCGCTATCTCGCCGACCAGAGTCGCTGCGCGGAAGAGGGAACCTCTTTCGACTTCACCATCACCGACGCCTCGAACGATAACGTACTCGGATTGATCAGCGTCAGAATCGTCGGCGCCGGGATAGGCGACGTAGGCTACTTCGTTCGGGCAGAGGCCCAGCATCGCGGTATCGGAAAGCGTTCGCTCGGGCTCGTTAGCCTCTGGGCACGCGAAGAGCTCGAGCTGGTGAGATTGCAGATCGCCATTCGCTCCGAGAACGTCCTTTCTCGCCGTCTTGCGGAGTCCTGCGGTTACCGCTACGAGGGCGTCCTACGTCGATGGTTAGAAATCAAGGGCGAGCATGTTGACGCGGCGATTTACTCGCTTCTGCCGGACGAGGCCGGCTAGCGCTCAGGAGGCGCGAGCAGCTTCTCCTGCCAGTTGGGGTCTAGCTCACGCAGACGCCGAAGTCTTTTAGGGAACGATGGATGGGTGTCGAACATCCGGGCAAGCCGGTCGCCGCTCGCGAAGGGGTTGATCGGGTAGAGGGGCTCCGTCGTCGGGCTGGCGCCGAAGGAGACGAGCTCGCTCGCATGCTCGAGGCGCACGAGGGCATCGGCGAGACCGTGAGGTGATCCGCAGAGGGCGGCAGCGTTCGAGTCGGCGGCCAGCTCTCGCCGGGGTGAGAGCGCGATCTTCTCGATCGCGGCTGCGACGGGTGCGAGCAGGAAGAGAAGACCGCGCTGGAGGTAGCCGCCGATACGGGTCAGCTCGACGACTGTCGCCGCAATGGCGACCGAGGTCGTTTGCATCGCGACATCGCGGTTGCGGATGTGCGCGAGCTCGTGCGCGACTAGCCCTTCGATCTCAGCGGGAGAGGCGACGGCGAGAAGCCCAAGACTCAGGACGACGGTGCTCGCAGTCGGGCCGCGGCCGACCGAGAAGGAGCGCGGATAGTTGTCCGGGATGAAGTAGAGGCGCGGTTTGACGACTCTCGCGGCCGCCGCCAGACGCTCGAGTGAGGAGTGCAGCCCGGGCCGCTCAGCGACGACCAACTCGCGCGCTCCGAGCATCGTCAGCAGGAAGCGATCGCAGTAGACGTAGACAGTCGCCTCGGTGAGTACCGCGGCGAAGAGAAAGAGAATCGATGCGTTCCAACCCAACGCCACGGCTCCGATCAGGGTCGGCGGCGCTGCAAAGACGGCAAGCATCAACCAGAGCCTGAGCAGATTGCGTGTGGTCGCCAGCCGGACGCCCACGGTCACGGCTCTAGGGCTCTTCGTCTGGGCTGGTGTCGCGCAGACCGCGCGGCGGCCAGTCGTCCTCGGGCGCATCACATCGACTGGCGCAGTGAAGAGAAGCGACATTCTGGAGAGGGATGAGAATGTGCCCGTTCAACTCGATGTGCGCGACGTCCTCGATAAAGCAGTAGGCGGTCAGCACGCCCTCCTGATACTCGCCGCCGAAGAGCGCAACGTCGACCTGCTCGCCCTTGTATTTGTTGGTGTAGTCCTCCACCGCGGTCTCAGTCTAACCTCGCGTCACTGGCCGGCGGCGGCTCCCGCCGGGCGAAGCCCGGCTCCGCCGCCGGCTCGGGTCGCTGCCCGCGCGATCCTCTCCGAGCCCGTGTGTCCACACTGTTCTCTCCGGGCTCGCACGGGCAACGACCCGCCAGTGACGCGAGAGGAACCGGCGAGCTCGTTCCGCGCACCGTACGATAGGCGACGTGGATCTCGGTCTCGCAGACAGGGTATGCATAGTCACCGGCTCGAGCTCTGGGATCGGGCTCGAGACCGCCCGTATGCTGACCGCAGAGGGTGCCCGCGTCGTCGTTTGTGGTCGAGACCGTGAGCGCACCGAGATCGCCAGAGAACGCGCAGGCGCCTCGCTGGCATTCGTGCTCGATCTTGCCGATCCCGCCGCTCCGGCCGAGCTCGTGCGCGGGACGGAAGAGGCTTTCGGTCGTGTGGACGTACTCGTGAACAACGTCGGCCTCGCCTACCAGATCGCCTTCGACGAGCTGACCGAGGAGCACTGGGGCTCGATCTGGAACCTCAACGTCATGAGCTACGTGCGCTCAATCCAGGCAGTACTTGAGGGAATGCGCGCCCGCCACAGTGGTGTCATCGTCAACGTCTCTTCCACCGCCGGCAAGCGTCCCTCGACAGCGATGCCGAACTACTCGGTCTCGAAGGCGGCGGTGCTCTCGCTTTCGCGCGTCGTTGCAGATCTCTACGCAAAAGAGGGCATTCGCTGTAACGCTGTTGCACCGGGTCCAACGGCCACCGACGCCTGGACGGGCGAGGGCGGACTGGCCGACCAGTCCCGAGCCGGCAAGGAGATGTCGCGCGACGAGATGCTCGCCGCCGTCGGAGCCGGCCGCCCGTTAGGGCGCCTGGCCGAGCCCGAGGAGATAGCCGCGGCAATCGTCTTCCTCTGCTCCGAGCGCTCGAGCTACGTGACCGGCGCCGCCTGGAGCGTGGACGGCGGCACGGTGCCGATCATCATCTAGGTTCAGCAGAGCGCGAGATCCGTCTATCTCGCTTCTCTGAAACCGCCATCGAGCTCAGATCGCCCGAAGTCACTTATTGGTGCGAACTCGATACCTATTAGCGCGCCTTTCTTCGATACCGTGTCTCGCCCCGTGGGAGGGTGGGGGGAGGAGGGCGGATTAGCGAGGTGCCCAAACCCCGCGCGGATGCTGGAAAAATGCGCTTTCGGGAAGATCGCCGGTGAAAGCGTTCGCCGTTCAGCCGTCGGCCGTCGGCTAGCATCGATTGGCACGCGCACACGACTCCCGGAGGATGGAGATGGAACGAAGGCGACTCGGTGGGCAAGGGCTCGAGGTCTCGGCGCTCGGGCTTGGATGCATGGGTATGTCCGAGTTCTACGGCAAGGCTGACGAGGGTGAGGCGATCGCCACCATCCAGCGAGCGCTCGATCTCGGCGTCACCTTCCTCGACACCGCCGATATTTACGGACCCTTTACGAACGAGCGGCTGGTCGGAAAGGCGATCGCCGGTCGCCGTGACGAGGTTGAGCTGGCGACCAAGTTCGGCAACGAGCGGCGGCCGGACGGTAGCTGGGTAGGGATCAACGGTCGGCCCGAGTACGTGCGCGCAGCTTGCGACGCATCGCTCGAGCGCCTCGGGGTCGAGACGATCGACCTCTACTACCAGCACCGCGTAGACGCGAACGTGCCGATCGAGGAGACGGTCGGCGCCATGGCCGAGCTAGTCCGGGCGGGGAAGGTGCGCCACCTCGGGCTTTCGGAGGCGGCGCCGAACACGATTCGGCGCGCCCACGCGGTGCACCCGATCTCGGTGCTGCAGACCGAGTACTCGCTCTGGACGCGCGACGTCGAGGACGAGATTTTGCCGGTCGTGCGTGAGCTCGGGATTGGGTTCGTCGCCTACAGCCCGCTCGGGCGCGGCTTCCTCTCGGCGCAAATCCGGCGCCCTGAGGATCTCGAAGAGGGCGACTTCCGCGCCTTCAATCCGCGCTTCGCGGAGGGGAACATCGAACGCAACCTCGAGCTGGTCGACGGCGTCGCCAGGATCGCCCGCGAGAAGAACGTAACCACGGCGCAGCTTGCGCTCGCCTGGGTGCTCGCACAGGGAGACGAAGTCGTCCCGATCCCGGGCACCACGCGCGTCCCCCATCTCGAGCAGAACCTGGTTGCGTTGGAGATCGAGCTCACCGAAGACGAACTGGCGCGCATCGACGAGGCCTTCCCGCGCGGCGCGACGGCCGGCGAGCGCTACCCGAACATGTCGACGGTGAATCTATAGCGCCGACTTCCCGCACGGCCGCTCTTGCGACTAGTCTGGCGCTGTTATGCCCGAGCCCGCCGGGAAGGTTGCCGACACCTTCGAAGCCCGTACCAGGGAGCTAGAGGATCGCTCGCTCTCGCCCCTTGCCGTGCGCTCGTACGAGACGCGAGGGCGCGCACGGCCGGAGGAGCCGTGTCCGCTCAGGACGCCCTTCCAGCGCGACCGCGACCGCATCGTCCATACCAAGGCCTTCCGCCGGCTCGCCCACAAGACGCAGGTCTTCATCGATCCCGAGGGCGACCACTACCGCACGCGGCTCACTCACACGCTCGAGACGACCGGGATCTCGCGCGGGGTGGCGCGGGCGCTGGGACTGAACGAGGAGCTGACCGAGGCGATCGGGCTCGGCCACGANNAACCTGACCGCCGAGGTGCGGGACGGAATCCTCAACCACACCGGCGAGAACGAGCCCGAGACGCTCGAAGGAAGAATTGTGCGCCTGGTAGACCGGGTCGCCTACATCAACCACGACATCGACGACGCCATCCGCGCCGGCGCCGTCTCGGCGAGCGACCTTCCGCGCGAGGAGATCGCCGTACTCGGCGACAAAGGCTCGCGCCGGATCGACCGGCTCGTGCACGACATCGTCGAGAACTCGAGCGAGGCCGGAGACATTCGCCAGAGCGAGGAGGTCTCCGAGGCGATGCTCTCGCTCAGGCGCTTCATGTTCGAGCGCGTTTATCTCTCCGAGCACACGAAGGTGCAGAACGAGCACGCCATCCTGGTCGTGCGCACGCTCTTCGACCATCTGCTCGAGCACCCAGAAGCGATCCCCGAAAAGAACGGCGAGCTGATCGAGCGCGTCACCGACTACCTTGCCGGTATGACCGATCGCTTCGCGCTCGCTCTCTACGGAAGCATTTGATGGCGCGGATCTCGGACACGACCGTGAACGAGGTCAAGGCCGCCGCCGACATGGTCGAGCTGGTCTCGGCGCGTACCGCCCTGCGCAAGGTCGGCGGACGCTACACGGGACGCTGTCCGTTCCACGAGGAGCGCACGCCGAGCTTCTCGGTCAACGCTGCCGACAAGCTCTACTACTGCTTCGGTTGTGGTGCGCGCGGNNGAGTGGCTGGCCGAGCGCTTCGGTGTCAAGATCGAGCGCGAGGAGACCTCACCGCAAGCCGAGCGCGAGCGCGAGCGGCGCGAGCGTCTACATGAGCTGCTCGAGCTGGCGACGCGTTACTACGAGCGTCATCTCTGGGAGACGAAGACGGGGGCTCCGGTGCGCGAGTACCTGTCCTCACGCGGCCTGGGCGAGGAGGTCTGCAAGGAGTTCCGGCTCGGGCTCTCGCCGGGCGGATCGCGGCTGGTTCCCAAAGCCCGGGAGAAGGGTTTCGCGATCGAGGAGATCGCCGCCGCCGGCCTGGCGAACAAGCGCGGCAAGGACTACTTCACCTTTCGGCTCATGTTCCCGCTCGCCGATGCGCGCGGGCGCGTACTCGGCTACAGCGCCCGCAAGCTGCGCGACGACGATCCCCTGCGAGGCAAGTACGTGAACTCGCCCGAGGGGGCGCTCTTCCACAAGTCGAGCATCCTCTACGGCTTGCATCTGGCCCGGCGCGCGATCGCCAAACAGGAACGGGCGGTGATCGTGGAGGGGAACACCGACGTGATCGCCGTGCGCCAAAGTGGCCTGGAGCCCGTCGTGGCCTCGATGGGCACAGCTCTCACCGAACGCCAGCTGAAGGAACTCGGGCGGCTCTGCCGCCGCCTATATCTCTGCTTCGACGCAGACGCCGCCGGGCAGGAAGCGACGCTGCGCGGGATGGAGCTGGCCACCGCTCAGGGATTCGACGTTCGCGTCGTCACGCTTCCGCCCGGGCTCGATCCGGCCGACGCCGCCGAAGGCTTCGAGCAGAGGCTGGAGCAGGCCGAGAGCTACCTCGGTTACCGGGTTCGCATCGAGATCGAGCGTGCGCCCGATCGTCAAGAGGCGTTCGTGCGCGTGCGCGAGCTGCTCGGGCGTTTCGAGGACTCGCCCGAGCGTCAGCGGGCGCTGCGCTACCTGGCCGACAAGCTCGACCTGCCCAAAGAGGTGCAGTCGGGGCTCGCGCCGCGCGCCGGCCAGAGGGGCTCGGCGGTCTCGACTCAGTTGCTCGAGGCCGGCGATCGGCGCGAACGGGACGCTCTCGCCGGCGTTGTCGCCCATCCCGATCTGAAAGAGATGCTGTCGGAGCTGACGCCCGAGCACTTCGACGACGAGCTGCACCGGCGCGTACGCGAGTACCTTCTCGAGGAACCCGCCACGCCCGACGAAGAGGTGGTGGGGTTGGTGGCCGAGCTGGACGCTCGAGCGAGCGCCGCCGCGATCGACAAGCACACAGCCGAGCAGTTACTGCTTCGCCTGCGCGAGCGCCGGCTCCAGCGCGAGCTTGCAAAAGCGGATGGGTCGCACTTGCCGGAGCTTCAGCGCCAACTCGCGCGGGTGAGAGAGGCGATTCGCGAGTTCGCGTAGTTCCCGCCGAAAGTCGGCCCGCTTCGCGAGCCGAGACTTTCGGCGGTACGACCTTTACGAGCGAGTCACCGCGCCTTCGGCGCGCGTGCCTCGTCTGCTCCCATAAGTGTGGCG
>PMMN01000003.1:6894-18673 GCA_003162235.1 Actinomycetota bacterium
TACCCGGGGAGAAGAGAAAGCCCCGCAAGCGCAGAGCTTTCGCCGTTTCAAGAGCAATCGGGGATCCGGTTTTTTGCCTTTCTTTTGCCAGAGCAAGGGGTCTGGATGATCTTGGAAGGCGAGCCGGCGCGGGAATGGAGATCGTCGCGCTCCCCGCGCCGGCCTTGCCTGTACGCAGGACGACGACTACCAGCCGCGATAGAAGCCGAACAGCGTCGCGAGCGTCGCGATTCCTGCGGCGAACATAGCGAAACGTACGCGCATCGATGCACCTCCTCTCGCTCAGTAGCGTTGGACGGAGATGCGAGAAGCGTTGCACCGTCTTTGTCACACGACAACTTCTCGTCGTTGCAGTGACTCCTGACAATGTTCAGAATACACGGCGTATGACCGACGGAGAAGACAGGCTCGTGGACGAGACGATCGGGCAGCGGATCCGCCGACTGCGGAAGGCGCAGCGTCTCTCCCAGGTCAATCTTTCCAGTCCGGGCGTCACGAACGCCCACATCTCGCGGATCGAAACGGGCGCTAGACAGCCGTCGATCAAGGCGCTACGTCACATCGCGCGCAAGCTCGGCGTCTCGATCGAGTACCTCGAGCACGGCATCGATGTCACGACACGCGAGGAGCTCGAGCTCTCTCTCGCCGACCTCGAACTCCGCATTCGTCTCGAGCCGGACACCGAATCCGTCGAGCGTGACATCGAAGCTCTCATCCCACGCGCTCAACGCGAAGGCGAGCTCGACATCGTGGCCAAGGCTCGCGCGGCGCTCGGTATGGCCGCCGCGTCTTCAGGCCGACTCGCGGACGCGATCCGCGAACTCGAAGCTGCTGTCGCGCACCCGCTCATCCGGCCCGATTTGTTCCCCGATGTCTATGCGACCCTGATCGCCTGCTACCGCCAGTCGGGGCGCTTCGAAGAAGCGGTCGTCGCTTGTGACCGTACGCTCGGCCAAACAGCACACGAAAACGGACCGCTTCGGATGCTGCTCGCGACACACTTGAGCCACGCGCTCTCCGATCTCGGCGAGTTCGAGCGCGCACGAGCGGTGCTCGAGGAGCACGCAGGCGATGTCAAACAGAGTGACCCCTACGCGCAGGCGCGCATGCACTGGTCGCTCGCGCGCGTCGCTGCCATGCAGGACGAACGCCGACTCGCGCTGCGACACATGAGACAGGCGATCACGCTGCTTCGAGGCACGGAGGACACGATCCGGCTCGCGGGCGCCCACCTCGTCTGTGCGCAGATTCTCCTCTGGGGTGGAACGGCGGCAGGTGTCGCGAAGCACCTCCGGGCTGCGCGAGCTCTCCTACCGTCCCACGCCGAAGCTGGCGATCACGGCACGCTCCGAGGTCTCGAAGCGCTTCTCGCTGCCCGACAGCACCGCTTCAAAGAAGCCCGGCAAGCCGCCGAGGAAGCGCTCTCAATCATGCCCGAGCACACGCCCGAAATCGCACCCGCCCTCTACGCCAAGGCGCTCGCGACAGCAGGAGAGGCCGACTACGACATCGCCGACGAGGCGTTCAAGCACGTCCTCGAGCTCGCGACACAGAGCAAGCTCTGGCAGGAGGCAGCGCTCATCGCCCGCGATTGGGCGGACATGCTTCGCTGGGCCGGTCGCCCCTACGAATCAGAACGAGCAGCACGTGACGCCGAACGATACGCAAGCGAAGCACAGAAACGGGTGCGCCAGCGCAATACCGCGTAAAGGTCGTTCCAGAAAGGATGGCTACGGCGCGAGGCGACTCAATTCGACGGCCCTTTCGTTAGTCCGTGAATTAGTCACTTCCCAAGCCCTGCCCCACCTATCCCAATACCCGGTTAGCGTGTCACGCTCTGTGGGTGGATGGGATGGGCGAGTGTTCAGGAATGCAGGCGCAGGTCTGGAAGCCGCCCGCGCTCGCCTGGGTGGCGTTCGTGATACCCCAGGAGCACCGCCTGGGCGCGGGGGCCGGCTGCGTTGTCCGGGGTTGCCCGGGTGTTCATACTTAGGTGAAGGATGGAGTACGAGTTCATCTTCGTCGACTCGTCGCTGGTCATCTGCCGCAGCTTCGGCGTCGCCAGCGTCCAGGGTTTCGTCGACTCCGCCGAAGCTCTGACCTCCGACCCTAGGTGGCGTCCGGGGATGGACACCATCAGCGACCACACGCACGTGGGCATGTCCCAGCTCACGGCCTCCGACATCGAGCAGATCGCTAGCCGGGAAGGTGAGTACTCCGACGAGATCGGGCCGGGGCGCGCCGCGATCGTGGTCGGCCCCGATTCGCCGAACAGGTACGGGCTCGCGCGCATGTTCGAGGCCTATATCGAACCTCTCGTTGAAACGAGAGTCCGCGCCTTCCGGACCTTCGACGAGGCGCTGGTCTGGTTGCGGGGACCGGACTTCTCGCTCTCGGAGGAACTGCGTGAAAAGCTCGGCCGCCGGGTGCCCGCGGTGAAGACCGAGTCGTAGTCGAGCGCAGCGAAGCCGCCTGCCGGTAAGGGAACCAAGCGACGCCCTATTGTCTGAAGCCGGGTCGGCGTCGATCGGTGACCCATCGCGTCCCTTTCAGCTCCACTGTCGAAGAATCGGCAAGAGTTCAACAGCCGATTGTGCCGCCGAACATCCGCTCCTCGCCCCGCGCCGCCGCTCCCGGGAAGAGCACCTGCGCGGCGTGGATGTAGCGCTCAGTGATCGTCCCTTGGGAGTGCCCGGCCTTGAGCTGTATGTAGGCCTGCGGGTTGCCGGCCGCCGCCTCGTGCGTCAAGGCGGTGTGACGGAGGTCGTGCCAGGGGCGGAAGGGCTTCTCGATCCCGGCCTTCAGGAGCGCCGGGCGCATGTAGCAGCGGGAGAGCTTGGAGGCATCGAGCGGCGTGCCGAGCTGCGGATGGCAGAAGACGATGTCCGAGTCGGCCCGGTACGAGGTTTGCTCCCACTGCTCCTCGAATGCGGCGCGAATACGCGGCCCGAGCTCGATCGTGCGGCGTGAGGCCCGGCTCTTAGGCGTCGTCATCTCGTTTCGGACGTAGCTTCGCTCGACCCGGACGAGCCCATCCAGGAGTTTCACGTCCTGCCAACGGAGCGCGAGCAGCTCGCCGCGGCGCATCGCTGTTCCCAGGGCGACGAGAACGAGCCGACGGGAGATCGCCCACCAGAGCCGCTCCGCCTCCGCGGCCTCGGTTTCTAGCTGGCGGTAGGCGGCAAGCAGGCGCGCGATCTCGATCTCTGTCAGTACCTGCAGCTCGGCCTCCTCGACGCGCGGGCGATCGATCAGGGTGCAGGGGTTTGTGCGCACGAGGCGCCAGCGCTGGGCGACCTTGAAGACGAGCGAGAGGGTGCGCAGATGATGACCAATCATCTTCGGCGAGAGCCCCTGCGCGCTTTTTAGGACGATGTAGCGGTCGATCAGCTCGGGGTGTTGCTCGAGCTCTATCAGCAAGTGGTGGCCGAGAGCCGGGATGAGATGCCGTCGCAGGTCGCCCTGGTAGTGAAGCATGGTCGACTTCTTGAGATTGCGGGCGGGCAGGTAGTCGCGCTGGAAGCGCTCGATCATCTCCGAGAGCGTGAGTCGCTCGGGCCTCACGTAGCCGTCGCGCTCGACATCGACGACCCTCCGGCGGAGCTCGCTCTCGGCGAGCTTCCTCGTCCACTCGGGCTCACGGCCGAGCGTCTCGAGCACACGGCGGCCCGAGGCATCTTGGTAGCGGATGCGCCAACTGACGCCGCGTGGACCCTCGTAGCGCCAGACACGGCCCCATTTGCCGCTCTGCTTGGCTGGCATGGCGTCATTCATTGGCTCATCCGCGGGCGAATGGCAAGTCGTCCGGGCTCGGCTTGCGCTTCAAGCCAGCGCTCGATGTCGGCCTGGCGGTAGCGGCGGTAGCGGCCTAGCCTGAGGTGGGGGAGACGACCATCGCGAGTCGCCTCCCTGACCCAGGACTCCCTGACCGAGAGAAGGGCAGCGACCTCGGCCGCGGTGAGGAGCGGCTCGGTCATGCTGCCTCGACCTCGTTTCCCCATGCGGCCCAGCCGTTCCGAGGCACTCCACGGGCGAAGAGCTCGAGCTTCGAGGCGAGTGGGTAGGCACGCTCGATCAGCTCGTAGAAGGCGACGGGTTTCTCCGAATGGCGGCCTACGGCGGCTTCGATGACCGAATCTGGGCAGTTCGCCTCGTCCGGGAGCGGGAAGTTGCCCCGCCGTGCGAGTAGAAGAAGCTCGTGGCGGTTTCGCGCCCAGCGGCCAAGGCGGATCGAGGGCTTGACCCAGGCGAAGTTCGTCCTGTACTCGAATCCCCAAGCCTCCAAGACGACATGAACTTGCAGTAGGAGGGCGTTCGTCACCCAGAGAAAGAGCAGGGCGTCGTCTGCCGCTGGTACGGGGAGTGCGCAGATCTCCCCGATCGTCATCGTCGGGTAGTGCGCCTCCGGCGCCCAATCGGAGTCGGGGGACTGCGAGCGCCAGGGCGGATCGGCGTAGATGACCTGGAAGAGACCGGAGGGAAGCTGCGGAGAGAAAAGCTCTGCGTCCCTGAGTTTCCTTCTGACCAGCATCGCAGCCCGCTTCACCGATACCTCTCCCGCCTCGATCTGAGCGAAGAGTTCGGGGTCTTCCTCGTATACGCAGGCGGCATCTTCGAGTGTTCGCTCGCTGACTCCGGCCAGATTCGCTGCCAGGGCGCGCGGCCTACCTCCCCGAGTGGGCACCGGTGCCCACTCGGGACCTCTCCTCAGGTTTCCCTGGCTTCGCTCTCTCGCTTTTTCCTTTTCTTCTCGGTAGGAGCCGAGCCTGACGGCGAGCGCTGCGGCTCGAGAGCCACTCAGGTTTCTGCGCCGAAGCGCGGACAAGAGCATGTGCTCGAGCTCGTCTTCGACCGCGACTACTCGCACCGGAACGTCGGACAGCTGAAGCTCCTTCGCAGCGCGTAGCCGGTGATGGCCATCCAGGACAACGCCCTCGCCCGTTACCTCGAGCGGGACGAGGACACCGCGCCCCTTCACATCGGCCAGGAAGGCAGCGTATTCCTCGTCCGCCATCGACGGGACGAGCGCCGCCTGTGGGTGCTCCCTCAGTTGCCCGAGGGGCACCAGGCACACGCCCGCGAGCGTGGCAGGGGCTCTATCGGCGCTCACGGACACCCAGCACGCTCGTTGATCCGGTCAGGCCGCCGCGGTGAAAGCCACAGCGCTCGTGGTAGACGAGGTCAACCTCGTCGTCCTCCCTTACCGCCCATTCCCCCGGCGGGGCGAGTCTGCCGCAGCGGGCGCAGTGGAGAGCGTCGAAAAGTTCCTGCTCGAGCTGCGCGAGTTCCGCCTCGAGCCGCTTGCGCTCGTCGTGCTCAGCGGCGAGTACCCTGCGTAGCTGATCTCGCTCTTCTGCCAGCTTCTTTGCCCTGGCGAGGGCGTCTGCGCTCGTCTGGTCGGCCTTCTTAGCGGCGGCGGCGCCCTTCTTCGTCCTGCCGGCCTCTGCCTGGGTGCGGTCGAGCGTGCGTTCGAGCTCCGCCGCCCGGGCCAGCGCTTGTTCGCAGGCGTTCGAACGCTCACCCAGCTCCTTCTCGATCGCCTCCAGCCTAGGTAGCGCCTCGATGCCCGCGACGAGCGTCGCTCGCTTCGTTCCGTAGCGTTTTTGGGCGCGCTCGAGCAGTTCGAGCTGCTCGCGCGTCAGCTCAAGCGGGATTCGGCGCCGGAGGGCCGGTCTGTGCGGGACTTCTGTGGAATGCGTATGCACGTAGACATGCAGCCATCCACCGGCGGATCCTGTCCACTGGCCTGGCACTGCCACTTCTTATGACCGGGACGCCGCGTAGGGTCTCTGGTGATGTCTCGGCAGATCCCAGACAACGTTGTCGCCTCGATACGTGAGCATTCGCACGAGCAGCACGGGATGGACTGCCTGAAGTTGAGCGAGATCGGGCGTCGAAACACGCGCACTGCCGTCAGGAGTGTCTACTGGGTGCCTGCAGAGGACGAGCGCGGACCAACCTTTCGCTGCTCGCGCTGCCTGGTGGGCGAGGATCGCTACTACGTTGATCTCGGCGCGCCCGCTCCGACCCGCGGCGTGCTCCCGCTCATCCGCCGCCACTTCGCTGAGGCGCATTCGCTCTCCGAACTTCCGCTTACAGAGATCTCCTTTGAGGGAAACGCAGTTCCCGGGAGGAAAGCGGTTTGGCTTCCGATGACCGAGGCGCACGGCGCCGGCATCGTCTGCAAGCTCTGTCCTGAAGGCAGAAGTCGGATCTTCCTGACCGATCCGCCGCACAGCGACGCCCGCCGTCACCGCTATCTCCGCCTTCAGTACCCGGAGCTTCTCCGCGGGTCTCAGCACCGCGAGCCTCGCGAGCTTGCGGATTACCTGGACGCGTGGGACAGGGGACTCGTCGCTATAGGAGCCACCACGGACGCCGTCAGAAACGCGCTCGAGCGGGAACGAGAGATCGAGCCGTCGAAAGAGCCGAGCCTGCTCGAGCTAGCGCTGGGAAGACTAATGCTCGATGGCGTCGCGGCGGGCAAGAACATCTCCACCCTGATCAGAGGCCTGAGGAAGCTCGCTTGGGATAATCCGAACGCCCTGGCAATCCTCCTTGGCCGCACAGTTCCACAGCTCGCCGAGTACGAGTCCACACAGAGCGCCGAGGACTTCATGGCCAGCACCGCGACGGTTCTTCAGATCTCTGTGCCGCGGGATATCAGAGTCAGCGAGCGGACGCTCTGGCGAATCTGGGGTGGGGTGAAAGGCTCCGGAGCGGCAGGTGCGGGTGGTTCCTAGGCGTCCTACGCCGTCGGCACAACAGTGCGCCAGAAGACGCGTGCCGACGCGGCGTCGAGGCTACTTGTCTGTTCCGGCCAGGCGCTCCAGCAGTTGAGCGGCTGACCCATCAGAAGTCTCAGACCATCTGCCGTCAGGCGAGAGCACGCTCGCCCACCCCACTCATCCACGGGGTCGGGACACGGTAGTGAGCGAGGGGGAGAGGAGGTAGGGGGTCGTGAAACCGGACGAGCCGTAACACACTCCCCGAGCCCCTAGTGAAGGAAGCTCGGCTGGCTCACCCCCTCGCGGCGCGGGCATCTAGGGTGCTCATTAGGCCGTATCTCTCACAATGTGAACCGTGTGCTTGCCAGCCTCGAGCCTCTGCATGTCACGGTGGTCTGAGTTCTGCTCGGGCTCGCATGTCGCTGGCGTAACATCGGCCCGGTTGCCGGCCACTTCCCCTATATGAACGTAACTAGGAGGAGTCTCGGGAGGTCGGAGTCCGACGAGCAGCGGTTCGAGCGTCTCTACGAGCAGCACTTCGAGCGTGTCACTGCCTACCTGCTGGCACGCACGGACCGGGACTCTGCTGCCGAGGCGGTCGCGCGCACCTTCGAGATCGCGTGGCGGCGCCTTCCTGACGTGCCGGTCGAGCCGCTGCCGTGGCTGCTCGGGGTCGCGCGTCGCGTGCTGGCCGATCAATGGCGGGCTCAGGGTCGTCGGAACGCGCTGGTCGAACATATCGCCGAGGCGCCCAGGGAGACATCCGACGATCATGCGGAGACCTTGGCGGCCCGCGAGCTCGTGCTCGCCGCGATCAAAGATCTCACCCCGTTCCAGCAGGAGGCGCTTCTGCTGATCGCCTGGGACGGGCTGAGCGAGCGTGAGGCGGCAGCCGTGCTTGGCTGCTCGCGCGGGGCAGTCGCTCTGCGGCTACACCGCGCCCGCAAGCAGCTCCGTGCCGCGTTGGATCGCGCCGCCCCCGAGTCGAACCTCGTCGGCGATGCATCAGGCGACGCCGCGCCGCGCCGACCAGTCCACCCCTGCGCAAAGGAGACCACATGAGCCACAACCTCGTTGAACTCGTGAGGGGCCTGCGTCCCGAGGACGCCGGCCGCGTCGATGAGCTCTTCCCCCCAGCGCAGCGGATCGAACTCTTCAAGGAGATCGTCAACTCGGATCGATCGATCACCGCAGAGCCAGGTCGGCGCCGTCTGACGCCGTCACGACACACCCGGTGGTGGCCTTCAATGATCCGCCGTGTCCGGCGTCCGGTGCTGATCTCATCGCTCGGAGCGATCGCCGCGGTGGCGGTTGTCGCGTGGCTGATCGCAAGCTCGGCGGTGCGACCACAGGCGGCCGCGGCGGCTGTAGCGTTTCGCACCGGCGCCGATGGCGACATCGTCGCGACTGTAACCGACCCGTTCGCCGCGCAGAGCCGGCTGAAGGCCGCGTTTGCCGAGCACGGCCTGGACATCACCGTGAACCTCTTGCCAGTCTCGCCGAGCCTCGTCGGAACCGTCGTCTTCATCAGCGACAACGGCGGCGCTAGCGCGATTCAGCCGCTGCAGGGTGGCCCTTGCGTCACCGGCGGCGGAGGCTGCACGATCGGCTTGAAGATCCCTGCCACGTTCACCGGCCAGGGCGACATCACGCTTGGTCGCCCGGCCAAGCCGGGAGAGACCTATGAGTCGACGGCCAGCGCCTTCGGGCCGGGAGAAGTGCTGCACTGCAGCGGTCTGCTCGGGGCACGGGTGACCGCGGCGCTGCCGATTCTGCAAGCAGACAAGCTCACCGTCCAATGGCGCGAGAAAGCGACCGGGGCCATTGACGCGACTGCGCCGACAAGCAACTACATCCGGGGCGCCGACCCGATCGCACCAGACACGGTCATGATTTGGACCCAACCCACTCCACTCCAAGGACGTACATCTCTTCCAGCGGCGTTTAAGAGTGCCCTCGATCAGGGTTGCTAGCCCAAGCACAAGCGCCCCGCGCCGCCGTTCAGGCGGTGCGGGGCGCCCGGCGTTCACTGACCGTCCGCGTCGTCTAGCCAAGACCGATTATTGGCCGCGAGTTCGAGGATCAGATTGCAGCGACGCCGCCAGCCGCGCTCAAGCCTACGCTTTGTCCGCCTCTGGTTCGCATGTTGGCCGGGGAAGTGGCCGTGCCTCGCACAATGCGAACCGCGTGCTTGTCAGCTTCGAGCCTCTACCGGCGAAGGAAGTCCGAGGTTCTGCCCGGGCGTGAACCTGACGTTGACGACAGCAAGGGCCGCTCCGCGAAACGCTCTTTCGGACGCGTCCTTTTTTGCCTAAGCCAAGCCAAGAACCCCTAGAGCCTGTCTTCCGGCTTACGTTCATAGAACGGCGATACTGTCCCCTTCTCTGTCCCCTTCCCGGGGGGAGACCACTCTGTGCCAGAGACCGCATGAGCTTCGTTCGTGGTTACATAACTGGACAGCGGGCCAGAGGCTCCAGGAATCGGATGCGGCGATTCAGCGGGTGGCAGATTCTCCAAGTGACTCGAAAAGAACTCCGCGTCCGATCGGTACGCCTTTTCCATGTCATCCAACCGTTTGCTCATTGTCTCTCTGTTTATCTCTCCTTGATCTACGTCCAACAGCGGTTTCACTTTTGATTGATAGGCGTCGATCAGATCGTCGGCAAGCTGTACAGCGTTGATAACTAGACCACCTGTCTCAACCACGCGAACTAGGTGCTCTTTTGGTTCGTTTTTCACTACCACTAGATCGCCTTTCACAACAAACACATGAGCGAGACCATGACGCGCGAGTTTGTAGATGGCTGTGCCCACAGACGCGCGAGGTTCATCGGGGTACAGATACTCACGCCAGAAGCTAGTGAAGTACGTCTCCCCACCTCTCTTGTGAAACGTCTCCTTGCTAACAAGTGCTCCTAGTAGCTCGATCCCCGCGAACGCGGTGAGGAGTAGCGGGTAGCCCACTCCCCCTTTTGTCTTTTCCGGAAGTCGCTCGGCACGCTTGAGCGTCTCAATGTCTTCGAAGAGGTAGCCCTCAACGGAATGTTTAAGAAAGTGGTCGAGGTCGCTCACTGCGTCCCTCCTTTTAATGCGGCTGGATTCGGCTCCAGACAAAGCCCGAGGTCACTAGCTTGTGCGTTTCATGATTGGCGTACGTCGTGTGCACGAGAAGCGTGTCGCGATCTTTGATCTGTAGCTTCCAGAAGCCCCAAAGCTGCTGCTCCGGCCTGGTGTCCGAGTAATACCCCTCGCCGCCCTGAGGAAGGCGCTCGTCCATCGCGAACTTTCCAACGACTGAGCGACCGTCCTTCAAGCCCTCGTACTCAACAGCCAGGACGCTGCCAGCCACCTTTACCGATGCTCTCTCGTTGAGCGGCTGATCAGCTAGCTTCCGCTTAATCTCGTATAGGCCGCTCAAGCGGCGGTTTCGCCACCAGCGCCGACCGTACGCGACCGCCGCCCATATTCCTATCGCCGCGATACCTGCGATTAATCCCCCTAAGAGCGCCCCCCAAGTCATAACTCACCTCCCGCGTAACAGAGAGCACGATGCTAGTGGAGTGCCCGGACGCTCCACACCGAGTGCACGCCAGATCGCTAAGAACTCGCAGACGCTTATCGGAACGTCTACGGGAGGGTTCCCATCGGCTAGCTACTCGCCGACCTTCGTTTCTTCGCTTCGGGAAGTTCCGTTAGGTCGGTTCTCATGAGCGCCGATACGTTCTCAAGTTGTTCTTTGAACCGTTCACGGTGCTCATACAACTCGTCTACTTCTTTCTTGAACGGCTTCTTCGGTTGTTGCACTTTCAGTACTTCGAGGGTTGCCGCTATCACTGTGATCTCTATTCCGAGATAGATGAGTTCCTTCGCAGCACCGACGACCTCTTCCGACCCGAACGCCGTTACCGTCGCATCCAGCTCGTGTAAATCCTTTTTGCTCGCTACTTTGTCGCTGAACACCCGGCTGGTTACACCCAAGGATTCGAGGTAGTCCGCCAGCTCATTCAGGTACGTCATGTACCGGTGATACGAGTCCGCTCGTCTCTCATACACCCTTTCGTCGAGAGCTAGCTGTCGCTCGTGACTGCGGTTTCTTTTCGCGATCGACCACGTAATAAGCGCGCTAGCGAATCCTGCTAGACCCGTCGCAACTACCCCCGCAAAGGCAACATCTAACGCTGTCATTTGAAAACCAACGTATCACGCTTAAACAGCGAATTGGTGCGCGTTCCGGCCTGCCCGAAACCCACACAATGCCGAACGCTTGCAGAAACGCTTGCCGTTGGCTCGTCGGCGGTCTTGCCTGAAAAGAGAAAAGCCCCGACTAGCGGAGCTTATCTCTGTGGGGGCGTACTGGGATCGAACCGGTGACCTTTCGATATGGCTGTCGCCTCGCGGCGCGATCCCTTGCGATAGCAACTTTTGCCCAATCTTTGCCTGCCTCCGCTGACCTGAGCTGCTCTTAGCTGACCGAGCAGTGGTCAACCATGCGGTTCTGATCGGAGCAGACGTGGGTCGGGCGCCCTGTTAATCGGAGCGAGCGCGGAACGGGTCATACGGGCGCCTGCTGGCGGCGATCTCCTGGTTGAGGGCGAGCAGGCGGGTATTCGTCTTGTCGGGGTCACTGGCGATCGAGCGCGGCCAGCCGTAGGCGGCGCAGACGGCCTCGTCGAGCTTGCACTGCGAGGCGGCGAGATCGGCGTAGGCGCCGTCGTCCACCTCGTTGTAGAGGCGGGTCAGCCCGAACTGGCGCTCGAGGCAGATCTCCTGGCGGCGGGCGACGACCTCGCGGGCGAGCTCGGCAATCTCCTCACGCCGGGCGTCCGTGATCGGATCGGGCCAGGGGAAGGTCTCAAAAGCGGAGGTCGGGGTGTAGCGGATATCTATTCTCAAGGTTGACGATTGAGCTCTTGCCCAGCGCTCATGAACGATCGACGAAAGCACACCAAACGAGTAGTCATCCTCAAGGGCGAAGACTTTCGTGAGGTTGCTTGGGCAAACACGAGGGCCGCACCAGCAGAACAGGAGGCGCTTCCCCTGAGCGTTAGCAG
>PMMN01000101.1 GCA_003162235.1 Actinomycetota bacterium
ACACAGGTCACGACGAGATCGGGATTGTCGAAAGCGGCGCCGAAGGCATGGGCGATCGAATAGCCGAGCTCGCCGCCCTCGTGAATCGATCCCGGTACCTCGGGCGCGACGTGGCTCGGGATCCCGCCTGGGAACGAGAACTGACGGAAGAGTGCGGCCATGCCCTCCTCGTCCTGNNTAGGTGTTGGCGACGAGGCCGGGCCCGCCGTGCCCGGGGCCGGTGATGTAGATCGCGCTCAGGTCGCGCCGGCGGATGGCGCGGTTCATGTGCACGTAGATGAAGTTGAGACCCGGCGTGGTGCCGAAGTGCCCGAGCAGACGCGGCTTGATGTGCTCGGGCAGGAGCGGCTCCCTCAGAAGCGGGTTCGCGAGCAGGTAGATCTGCCCGACCGAGAGGTAGTTGGCCGCGCGCCAGTAGGCGTCGGTCAGCCGCAGCTCCTCGGCCGAGNNGTCGAGCTGGAGCACACCCCGGCGAGAGTTGGTAAAGATTGCTCGCGTGACTGCCGTTATCCGAGCAGAGGGTTTGACCAAGTTCTACGGCGCCAGCCGTGGCATCTCGGGGCTCAGCCTCGTGGTCGAGCCGGGCGAGGTGTTCGGCTTCCTCGGCCCGAACGGCGCCGGCAAGACGACGACGATCCGGCTGATGCTCGACCTGATCCGGCCGACTGCCGGGCTGCTCGAGGTCTTCGGTCTGGACGTCCGCAAGCAGAGCGTCGCCGTTCGCAGCAGGGCCGGCTACTTGCCCGGTGACCTCCATCTCTACGAGCGATTGACGCCGCGTGAGTACTTGCGCTACGTCGCGGCGCTCCGCGGTCTCGAAGGTCTGGGGGAGGGTGAAGCGCTCTCCGAGCGCTTCGAGCTCGAGCTCGACCGGCCGATCAAGGCGCTCTCTAAAGGCAACCGCCAGAAGGTCGGTCTCGTCCAGGCGTTCCTTCACCGCCCCGACCTGCTTCTACTCGACGAGCCGACGGCCGGGCTCGACCCGCTCGTTCAGCAGACTTTCAACGAGCTCCTGCGCGAGGTCGTGGCGGAAGGACGGACGGTCTTCCTCTCCTCGCACATCCTCTCCGAGGTGCAGCGGCTTGCCGATCGCGTGGCGATCATCCGTGAGGGCTCGCTCGAGCTGGTCGAGGCGGTCGAGACACTGCGGGCGCGCGCGTTCGTGCATGTCGAGGCGACCTTTGCCCAGTCGCCGCCGCAAGAGGCATTCGCGAGCCTTCCCGGCGTGCGCGAGCTGGAGCGGCGCGGGCCGGTCGTGCTGCTTGCGCTCGAGGGCTCGGCGGATCCGCTGATCAAAGCGCTGGCCCGTTACGAGGTGCTGGCGCTCGACAGCCACGAGGCCGACCTCGAAGACGTCTTCCTGACGCTCTACCGGGAAGGATCGGCCGGTGCGAGCTAGCGTGCTCACAAGGACGCTCCGCGACAAGTGGCGCAGCTTTCGCTGGTGGTGCGTCGGCATTCTCGCCTTCGTCGCTCTCTACGGCTCCGTTTTCCCGAGCCTGCACGGCAACAAATCGCTCGACAACCTGATCAAGAGCTACCCGCAGGCGCTCAAGGGGTTCGTCGGCTTCGGTGGCAATCTCGACATCGGCTCGGGCGCCGGCTACCTCGGCACCGAGGTGTTCTCGTTCTGGGGTCCGATCGTCTTTCTCGCGGCGGCGATCGCAGCGGGTGCCGGCGCGATCGCGGGCGAGGAAGAGCGTGGGACGCTCGATCTGCTCCTCTCGCTTCCCATCTCGCGCGTTCGCTGCCTGCTCGAGAAACTGGCGGCGCTCGTCTGTGAGGTGGTCGCGCTCGGGATCGTGCTCTGGCTGCTGCTCGTGATCGTTTCGGCGGTCGCGGGGATGGGTGTGAGCACGGCGAACCTCGCGGCGACGACGATCGCGCTGATCCTGCTCGCGCTCATGTTCGGGTCGCTGGCGCTCGCCATCGGCGCCGCGACCGGACGCCGAGCGCTCGCGATCGGGCTTTCGGCCACCCTCGCCGTTGCGGCCGACGTGCTCAACGCTCTGGCGCCGCTAGCGAGCTGGCTCGACAGCGCCAAGCTTGTCTCGCCTTTTTACTACTACTCGCATAGCGACACGCTCCGGCACGGGCTCAACGGTACCGACGCTCTCGTTCTCCTGGCGATCGGGCTCGTTGCCGCCTGCGTGGCGCCGATCGTCTTCGCTCGCCGCGACCTGTCCACTTCATAGAGCTCGGCGAAGGAGTCCGCGCGGCCGTGTCGCACAACGGTTACGTGTGGCACGACATCTTCTCCATCCAGATCGGCGTCGGCGACAAGATCCTCCGCTCGATTCTGATCTAAGTGTTCCTGATCGCAATGTTGCGCATCGTCGGCAAGCGTGAGCTCGGGCAGTCGAACACCCTCGATCTCGTCGTGCTCCTGCTGGTAGCGAACGCCGTTCAGAACGGGATCATCGGCAACGATCTCTCCGTGACCGGCGCCGCGATTGGCGCGGCGACTCTGTTTGGAATCAACGAGCTGTTCGCGCGCGCGACCTATCTCTGGCCCTTTCCTTCCCGTGTGCTCGAAGGCGAGCCGACGCAGCTGATCGAGGCCGGAAAACCGATCCGCAAGGCGCTTCGCTCGACCGGTATCTCGCTCAGCGAGCTGCGCGCGATCGCAAGGCGTCAAGGCTTTATGCACCTCGGCGATGTGCACACGGCCATCCTGGAGACGAACGGCGTCGTGACCATGTTCAAGGAGAACGAGCCGCTCATCTATCACCCCGCCGAGCCGGGGGGCCTGCGCATCGGCAAGCGCTTCCGCTCGCGCGGTTAGCCGCGACGTCGAGCATGGTCTCGCTCGATTGAGCGGACCCAGTAGGGCACCACGTTCCGCCGCCCCCCGCCTTTTACCACCCACCCACGGGGTCGTGAAACGGTAGCGAGGAAATGCGCACGAGATGTGCCGGTTTCGTGCCAGCTTCGGCCGGACTGCCGGAAAACGCGACTACTGCCGAGGATACGGCTCGTGAAGGCCGGCAGCCAGGCGGCGGCTGAAGCTCCCGGAACTACCTGATCAGAACGGCTCGTGCCGGCGCCCCGTCCGAGCCGACGAGCTTGAGCGGCAGGCAGATCAACTCGTAGGAACCGGGCTCGATCTCGCGTAGGTC
>PMMN01000002.1:0-11505 GCA_003162235.1 Actinomycetota bacterium
CTAATCGACGCGGCCGAGCAGGACGCAGCCGTTGTGGCCGCCGAGTCCCATCCCGTTCGAAAGCGCATACGAGAGCTCGGCTTTGCGAGCCGTGTTCGGCACGTAGTCGAGATCGCAGTCGGGATCGGGGTGCTGGTAGTTGATCGTCGGCGGGATCACGCCGTGCTTCAGCGCCAGTACGCAGGCCATCGCCTCGAGTGCGCCCGCGGCGCCCAGGCAGTGGCCGAGCATCGACTTGGTCGAAGAGACCGCGAGCTCATAGGCATAGTCGCCGAAGGCCGCCTTGATCGCCTTGGTCTCGGCGGCATCGCCNNGCCTCGCGCATCATGCGCGCGACTCCCGTGGCCTCGGGGTCGGGCTGCGCGATGTGGAACGCGTCGTTCGAGGCGCCGTAAGAGAGGACCTCGGCGTAGATCTGCGCTCCGCGTGCGCGCGCCGCCTCCAGCTCTTCCAGCACCAGCACGCCGGCGCCCTCGCCGATGACGAAGCCGTCACGGGTCGCGTCGAAGGGGCGCGAGGCGCGCGGCGGGTATTCCTCCTCGGCCGCGAGCCCGCGCATGTTGCAAAACCCCGCGAGGATTAGCGGCGTCAGAGCGGCCTCGGCGCCGCCGGCGAGAATGGCGTCGGCTGCGCCGCGGCGAACGATCTCGGCGCCCTCGCCAATCGTGTAGGAGCCGGTCGCGCAGGCGGCGACTCCGGCGAAGTTGACGCCCTTGAAGCCGAAAGCGATGGCCAACTGGCCGCTGGCCGCGTCGGTGAGAACGCTGGGGATGAACCAGGGCGCCACGCGACTGTGGCCGCGCTCGAGCCGCGTCTGCTCCTGACTGGCGATGCCGCCGATGTCGCCCACCGCCGAACCGAAAACGATCCCGATCCGTTCCGGCGCGTAGGCGCCGAGCAGGCCGGCATCGTCCACCGCCTCTTTGCCGGCGGCCAACGAGAACTGCGTATAGCGCGCGAGCTTGCGCAGCTCCTTGGGCGGCGCCAGGCCCGCCGGATCGAAATCCTTGACCTCGGCGCCGATGCGAACTGGGTAGTCGCTTGCATCGAAGCCCTGGATGAAGTCGATCCCGCTCTTCCCCGCGACGAGGCCGTCCCAGGTAGTGGCGACGTCGTTCCCGAGCGGAGTGACCGCACCAAGTCCGGTGACGACGACGCGACGCATGGGCAAACTCTAGTCGAGGCGCTCGCCCCGGCGAGGAGCCTGTCGCAGGCACTCCGCAGCACCGAGAGCTACCGAGCTCGGGCGACGAGACGTATCCTGAGTAGGACGATGATCGACGAACATCCTCAAGGACTCGACCTCTCGCTGGAGCCTCTGGACGATTACATCGTGATCCAGCCCTCCGACGAGGAAACCGAGACGCGCGCCGGCCTGATCATCCCCGCCAGCGCCGACAACACCTGCCAATCGGGCGTTGTCATCGCGGTCGGCGTCGACGCCGAAAGCGTCGAGCCCGGCGACAAGGTTCTCTTCCCCAAGGACGCCGGCCACGAGGTGCGACTGGCCGGAACCGCAGTGCGGGTCATACGCCGTCGCGAGCTGATCGCGCGCATCCACGACTAGAACCGGCGGAAATCTACGATTTCCGCCGGAGAGAAGGAGCGAGCGCTGAGCCGCGCCTGTGGCGCTTGGCTCACCGCGTGATCCGAGCAGCGGGGCGGGCTTTCCGGCGTCGTGCTGCAGGGTCGGTAACAAGTTGGAAACGACGTTAGGTGAGCCGCAGCCGCACATGTCGGCTGCGGCGGCCCGCCGGTTATCTGCGCTCTTCGAGAGCGATCTCCGCTAGAGCGTGTCGGGACGGCCGCCGAGTAGTGCTTTCGAGCCGCCCTCTCCTCGGTCTCCCGCGACAGGCTTGGGAGGTCAGGGAGGCAGCGGAGCGAAGGCTCTACCTCGATGCAGGTGGCCGAATCCAATTCAAGCGTCCCGCCGAAGATCGGAACTCTCCGCGAAGGGGCGTTGCATGCGCAGCTCAAGGAGTGGTACCGGCGCCCGGGCGACGAGCTCGAGAAGCGGTGCTCGGGCTACGTCGTCGATATCGTCCGCGACAAGCTCCTGATCGAGATTCAGACGGGCGGCTTCGCGCCGCTCCGGCACAAGCTGGATGTCCTCACACGCGAACATCCGGTTCGGATAGTGGCTCCGGTGGCGTGCGAGCGCAGGATTGTTCGCCTCTCGAGCGAGGGCGAAATCCTCTCCGCCCGCCGCTCTCCCAGGCACGGTCGGGCCGAGGACGTCTTCTCCCGCCTGGTCAGCATCCCCACGCTGCTGTGCCGGCCGCAACTCGAGATCGAGATCCTGTTGACCGAGGAAGACGAACTACGCGTCCACCGGCCAGGGGAAGCGTTCAGGCGCCATGGCTGGGTCGTCAGCGGGCGGTCGCTCTCGGGGGTCGCGGACTGCATCCATATCGCCGGTCCCGAGGACGCGGCGGCGCTGCTACCGCCACGACTCCCCGAGTCGTTCGACACCGCAGAGCTCGCCGAGGCGGCCGCGATCACTCGCCGGCTCGCTCAGCAGATGACCTACTGCCTGCGCGCGATGGGGATGCTCGAGATCGTCGGCAACCGCCGGCGTGCGCACGTTTACCGGCGCACAACCGCCGATTCGCGACTCGCATCGCATTCGCTGGAGAAACGTCCCAGAAAGAGCGAAGCCCGCCTCGCATTAGCCGCAGACGGGCGCCGCCACTTTGCCGGGATGAGGGGGGAGCCGGCTCCTTAAGTTTCGTCACTCGCGCCGCCGCTGGCAGCCCTACATCGGGGGATTTTCCCTCCCCGGTTCGGTCGCGATAACAGCGCGCCGCAAGGCCTCGCCGAGTAGTGTTCGCTATTCTGATCGGCGCTCGGAGAAGTGGCCGAGTGGCTGAAGGCGGCGCCCTGCTAAGGCGTTAAGGGGGTCTAATCCTCCTTCGAGGGTTCGAATCCCTCCTTCTCCGAATAGCCGCCGAAAGTCTTGCGACTTTCGGCGGCGTGTACTCAAAGCGCTGAGCCGCGCCCGCGCATATCGGGCGCGGCGGCACGCCGGGTATCTACTCGCTTGTGCGGGTGATCCCCGGCGAGGGTTTCGGCGCTAGTCTTCCGCGAGACAGCTCGGAGGGGTGGCAGAGCGGTCGAATGCGGCGGTCTCGAAAACCGTTACCCGTCATTCGGCGGGTCGGGAGTTCGAATCTCCCCCCCTCCGCTCAACAGCGCCGGATCCCGCTTGGTTGAGCGGGACCCGGCGCAGCTGCAAGGCCTCGAAGAGGATCGGCGGAACGGTCGGACGGCGTGGTTGAGCGGCTCTTAAAGAGGTGCTGACAGTCACATCACTATCGCGCAGCCGGCGCAGAGCGAGTTGCTGTGTGTCTCGATCAGAGCTAGTGATGTCAGGGATGAGCGCCACTGCAAGTTCCGGCTATACGCGCCCGAGGCGCCGCCGCCAGTATGAGGGGATCCAGCTGCGCCATTCGCGTAGCTGCGCCGCGCGGGCAGGCAGAGCCTGCTCGTGTACGCCCAGCTACCAAGCGCAGGTCTGGTCGCCACGCGATCACAAGCCGATCCGAAGGACGTTCCCCTCCCTCGCGGCGGCGAAGGCCTGGCGGCAGGAGAGCCAGGTCGCATTGCGCCGGGGCACGCTGCGCGCTCCCTCTCCCACCACCCTGAACGAGGCGGCCAAGGAGTGGCTCGAGGGCGCGCAGGCTGGTGTCGTCCGTACCCGTTCCGGCGACCGCTACAAGCCCTCGGCGCTACGCAGCTATCGGCAAGTCCTCCAGGCCTGCGTGCTGCCCGAGCTGGGCCGGCAGAAGCTGACCGCGATCACAAGCCGCACTCTTCAGGACCTCGCCGATCGGCTCGCCGCCGACGGGCTGGCGCCGAGCACGATCCGAAACACCTTGCTGCCGTTGCGCGCGATCTACCGGCGCGCCCTCAGCCGCGGCGAGGTCGCCCTGAACCCCACCCTCAAACTCGCCCTTCCCGCCGTCCGCGGCCGCCGCGACCGCATCGCCCGCCCCGGGGAAGCGGCTGACCTGATCGCAGCCCTCCCCCCCTGCGAACAAGCCTTGTGGGCCAGCGCGCTCTACGCCGGCCTCCGACTCGGCGAGCTGCAAGCACTCGACTGGGCCGATGTCGATCTCGAGCAGAACCTGATCCACGTCAGGCACTCCTGGGACCGCGTCAGCGGCTTCATCGACCCCAAGAGCCGATCGGGGAAACGTCGCGTCCCGATCACCAACACCCTGCGCGCCCACCTGCGCGCCCACCGCCTCCAACAAGGCAAGGGCGGACAAGGTCTCGTCTTCCCAAACAAGCGCGGCGACCGGCCTTTCAACCCCTCCAATATCAACCAGCACGCTAAGAACGCCTGGACCAAAGCCGGCTTGCAGCCGGTCACGTTGCACGAATGCCGCCACACCTACGCCGCCTACATGATCGCCGCCGGCGTCAACAGCAAGGCCCTCAGCACATACATGGGCCACGCCTCGATCACTATCACCCTCGACCGCTACGGTCACCTCCTACCCGGCAACGAACACGAAGCGGCCACACTCCTCGACAGCTGGCTGACCGCAACCGCCCAATCGACCTCGAGATAGGCAGGGGTTCGAGTCCGCTTCGTTGGGCCGTGCAGGAATCGAACCTGCGACCTTGGGATTTAAGGAGACCGCTCGGACCTCGGTGGGTCTCGGCCTAGCTGGAAAACGAGCGATATTGAGCCGGTTTCGGCTGCTAGATCTCGGTAGATCTCGGTGAGGCTGGTTGCCCCATTGTTGCCCCCGTACTAGCTGCGTTTGTGCTGCCCGGAAGTACCCCGTAGGGTGCGTTTATTCGAACTACCTGCAAAATCGCTTAATTCTGGCGACNNGACGAGTTTACGAACCCTACGGCCGTACCTCGCACAATGCGAACTATGTGCTCGTCAGCTTCGAGTCTCTCTGCCGGTGTAGGGCGTCCAAGGTTCTGCCCGGTCTCAAACCCGGCGTTTAGGAATCTTCGTGAGAGCGCAAGGTCCCGCTTTGCATCAGTAGCCCTCTACGCCGCGCCCTATTGGGCGGCGCTCCGAGAAAGCGAGAAACTCATGAAACGGAAGTTTCGGCGACCGTCACCGGCGATGGTCGTGGCCTGCCTGGCGCTGTTCGTGGCGTCTACGGGAACGAGCATTGCCGCGAGCCACTACCTGATCACCTCGACCAAGCAGATCAAGCCGAGCGTGCTCAAGGCACTCAAAGGTGCCAAGGGGCCGCAAGGGTTAAGCGTAACCGGTTTGACCGGCCCCCAGGGACCGAAGGGCGACACCGGAGCAACCGGAGCCGCTGGAGCTAACGGAGCCGCAGCGTCTAGGGGAGATACCGGCGCCACAGGGGCCACTGGACCCGCAGGGCCTACGGGAGATACCGGAGCCGCGGGCGCCACTGGAGCCGCAGGGCCTAAGGGAGATACCGGCGCCACAGGGGCCACTGGAGCAACCGGCCCTAGCGGTGTCGTCACGACCGCGGCTTTCAACGGTGCTACGACCATTGTTACCGGAAGTAACAGCGCCTATGTGTTCGTCGGCAACACCGCCACCGTCACCACCACGGTGAGCCAACGGCTCACCGGCGCCGCCGAGGTGCCGCTTTACTCCGCGGCAAGCGCAAGCGGGCAGCACTTCGATTTTGGCCTCTGCTACCAGCCGAGCACGGGAGGCACGATCTCCAATTTCGCTGGCACCAATTACTCGACCGGAGACGTGTATCCAGAAAGACGGTCGTTCGCGGCGTCGGCGTCCGCGGCGTTCGGCGCCGGAACCTGGAACGTCGGGTTCTGCGTCCGTAACGAGAACAGCAACTCGATGGCCTCGGATTGGGTGAACGGCTGGGTGCAGGTCACGAACTGATCGCTCATCGTGCAACGGGCGCCTTCTCTACGTTGGGAGGGCGCCCGGGGATGCCTCTCCTACCTCAGGCTACATTCCCGAACACTCGCCCACCCCACCCTTGGGGCGTGACACGGTATTAAACGAAATGAGCCGAACCGGGGCACAGTTCCCGATTACAACTCGCCCTCGACCATCGCCTACGCATAAGTGCCGAGATAGCACGGTGTTCCAGCAAGCAGTGGAGCGAAAGGAATACCCTCTTAACTCGATGGCCGCTCGACACATAATCTGGAAATGGGCGAGCGTCGTGGATGACGTTCGGGGCCGCTTGCACACGAGAGGCGGTGTGGCTCAACTAGGCGGCGGTTCGGCCGACCTCCATGGCGATGCATGACGAGCTTCGTCAGCGACTGCCGCCTCGGGCGGTCTTCGAGCTTCTCGACGAAGCCAACGTAGCGAGTACAACGACGATCGCCCGGGCCAGCGCGCTGGCGGAAGATCACCGCACTCGAGACGACCGGCGACGCCTGATCGCAGTCGCGATGAACCTCAGCGGTTGGATGCTGAGGCTGGAGGGCGAGAACGGCCGTCGGCATCCCTTCTTCGACGACATCCTCTTCGGGATCCGTGCGCGAGCGGACGCCGGTAACGTCGACATCCTCCTTCTCACCGGAGCGTCCAGCCAGGTCAGTGGAGAACCGACGCGCTATCTCGATCTCTGCCGGCGCCACGGGGCCGAGGGCATCATCCTCGGCGCCTTCGTGCTCGAGGAGCCGGAGCTCGCCTCACTCGTCTCCTCCGGGTTTCCCTGCGTCGCGATCGACACGCAGCTGATCGGGCCCAGGGTCGGCTTCGTCACGTCTGACAACGTCGGCGGAGCCGCCGCCGCTGTTCGCCATCTGGCCGAGCAGGGTCGCAAAAGGATCGCCTACCTCGGTGGCTGGGGCTCCGAGCCGGCCCACATCGATCGCCGTCTCGGTTACGAGAGCGCGCTCGATGAGTCCGGGCTCGAGCTGCGGGAGGAGTACGTGGTGCTCGGCGGCTGGCTACACCAGCAAGCGCACGCCTTGACTCATCAGTTGCTGGCCCTGGCCGAGCCGCCCGACGCCATCTTCTGCGCCAGCGACGTGATGGCGATTGGCGCGATGCTCGCCATCGAGGAGGCCGGGCTACGAATCCCGGAAGACGTAGCGTTGGTCGGCTTCGACGACAGCGACTACGCGACGATGACGGTGCCCTCGCTGACGAGCGTTCGCCAGGATCGCGTCGGACTCGGGGCGGCGGCCGTTGAGGCGATGCTACGCGTTCTGGACCATCCGGACAGCTCTCCGCCATCCTCCGTTCTCCCGGTGGAACTGGTCGTGCGCGGGTCGTCTGCGCGAGACTCGGCAACAAGCGCCAACGCCTCGCTGAAAACTCCCGGCGAGCGAGCCGAACAGGCTGCGATTCCGAGCCGACTGGGGATCGAAGAGTCCGCCCAGCGCCTGTCCGCCGCGGCGGTCTACCGCCTGCTCGGGCGAACGCCCGGCTCTTCCCCGAAGCGACCGGACGAGCCGCCCGCGAACGTTCTCAGGCAGGAATGGCGCCCGGAGAAGCGCCGCCTTGTTGCGCTTGCGATCGATACCGCTCCCAATCAGAGCTTTCGCCACGCTTTCTTCGACGAGCTTTTCTATGAGGTTCGCGCGCGCGCATACGCGCGCGAAATCGACCTGCTCGTGATCACCAACATCGGGACGATCAGCGGGGCTCCGTACCCGCCCTTTCTCGAGCTTTGTGAAAGGTACGGGGCCGATGGTCTCGTCGTCGTCTCCCTGCCGCTCGAGGAGCCGCCGGTCGCGGCACTCGCCGGCTCCGGCTTTCCCTGCGTGACTTTCGACGTCGATCTGCTCAGCGATCGGATCGCCTTCGTGATGTCCGACAACGTCGGCGGCGCGGCCGAGCTGACCCGCCACCTGATCGAGACCGGCCGGAAGAGGATCGCCTTCATCGGCGGCCGCGGCGACGAGCGCCCAACCGTCGACCGGCGTTTCGGCTATCAGAGCGAGCTGGCTCGCTGGGACTTGCCCTATCCGGAGGAGTACGTCGCGATGGCCCGCTGGCTCCCTGACCGGGCCTACGAGGCGACGCAGGCATTTCTCGCTCTGACCGAGCCGCCCGACGCCATCTTCTGCGCCAGCGACGTGATGGCGATCGGCGCGATGGCCGCGATCGAGGCAGCCGGGCTGAAGATCCCCGGCGACATCGCGGTCGTCGGGTTCGATGACATCGACTACGCCCGCCTGGTCGAGCCCTCACTCACGACGGTGCGCCAGAGCCAGGACGCTCTTGCAGAGGGATTGATCGCCGCCATGCTCAGGCTTCTCGAGCGCCCGGACGAGCCGCCGATGGTGTCGGTGGTTCCGGTCGAGCTGGTCGTGCGCGAGTCGAGCGTCCGCGAATAGCGGCGGTGTGACAGGCGAAAAGCTAGAGGTTCCTATACTCAATTCAGGGCTCTGACGACTGAAGCGCCCAGGGTTCGTACGTCGCACCTTGGGTCATAGACAGCGGGGCACGTTCGAACCTTTTGGAACTAAGCGGACTCGAACCGCCGACCTTGGGATTAAAAGGAGACCGCTGGGATCTCGTCCTAGCTGGAAAACGAGCGATTTTGAGCCGATTTCGGCCGTTCGATCTCGGTGGATCTCGGTGAAGCTGGTTGCCCCTTTGTTGCTCTCTCTCGGGCGCGATCGGCGATTTGTCTAAGAGCCCGGGCAGGACGAGCACCTACACACTCGAAGCGAATGTGGGAGGATCCTATGAGATTCCCCGTGTCAACTGAGACCGCCCCTCTCGCGCTCGAGACCAGAGGAGGTCAGGAAAGGTGAGTCGCCTCTCTCTGCCTACCCGAATCGTCCCCTTCGCTCCGAGAGGAAGACGGACAACCAGGCTATTCACAGCCACCTTGATGCTCGCGCTATCGCTCGCCGTCCCCGGCACTCTCGCGGGAGCGGCTCTGAGCAGCTCCAGGAGCGGAGAGATCAAGAAGCCCCTCGCGGGCAAGCCGATCAGTATCGGCTTCTATCGGCTCGAGGTTCGGGCAGACGCCGGTCGCGCAGTGGCCGTCGGCACCGGCAGCTCGCACGCCTGCGCCCTGTTCGCGGGCGGTACGGTCAGGTGCTGGGGCTACAACGGAGACGACGAGCTCGGCAACGGAACCACGAACGACAGCTCTACCCCGGTCAGGGTGAGCGGCATCACGAATGCTGTCCAGATCAGTGTAGGCGGCGATCACACCTGCGCCCTGCTCTCCGGTGGCACGGTCAGGTGCTGGGGCGACGAAAGGTCTATCCCATTCAGAGTTAACGGCATCACGAACGCTGTCCAGGTCAGCGCCAGCGGCGATCACACCTGCGCCCTGCTCTCCGGCGGCACGGTCAAATGCTGGGGATCGAACCGGAAAGGCCAGCTCGGCAACGGAACCAGGCGCACCAGTTACACCCCGGTCGAGGTGAGCGACATCACAAACGCGGTCCAGATCAGTTCCGGCGGCAATCACACCTGCGCCTTGCTCTCCGGCGGCACGGTCAAGTGCTGGGGCTCGAACCTGAGAGGCCAACTCGGCAACGGAACCGAGCGCTACAGCTCTATCCCGGTCGAGGTGAGGGAGATAAGGAATGCCACCAAGATCAGCGCCGGATCCTTGCACACGTGCGCCGTGCTCTCGAACCGCACGGTCAGGTGCTGGGGCGCGAACGGGAAAGCCCAGCTCGGTAACGGAACCAAGCGCGACAGCGCTATCCCAGTCAAGGTGAGCGGGATCAAGAACGCTGTCCAGGTCAGCGCCGGAGCCTTGCACACGTGCGCCGTGCTCTCGAACCGCACGGTCAGGTGCTGGGGCGACAACGAGCATGGCCGACTCGGTGACGGCAACACGCTCAGTAGCTACACCCCGGTCAAAGTGAGCGGTGTCACTGACCCCACCCAGGTCAGCGCCGGCTACAACTTCACTTGCGCCGTTCTCTCGCAGGGCACGGTGAAGTGCTGGGGCGACGACTGGAGTGGCCAGTTAGGCAACGGCGCCGCGCACAGTAGCTCAACCCCGGTAGAAGTGAGCGGCATCACGAACGCTACCCTGGTTAGCGCGGCGGGCGGCGGGTACGGCGAGCACACCTGTGCCCTGCTCTACGGCGGCAGGGTTGAGTGCTGGGGTGACGGCGATTCCGGCCAGCTCGGAGACGGCCTCAGTAACAACGAGGTGAAGCCCGTCAAGGTGAGGGGGATCACGAACGCCACCCGGATCAGCGCTGGCGCCGATCACACGTGCGCCGTGCTCTCGGGCGGCACGGTCGAGTGCTGGGGTTCCAACGGCAATGGCGAGCTCGGCGACGGAACTGATCGCTACCGCTCTACCCCGGTCAAGGTGAGAAGGATCACGGGCGCCAGCCAGGTGAGCGTGGGCGGCAGCGTGGACGGCGGGCACAGCTGCGTCCTGCTTGCCGGTGGGAAGGTCGAGTGCTGGGGCGACGGCGATTCCGGCCAGCTGGGAGACGGCAGTTGGTACGACAACTCGACTCCCGGTGCAGTGATCGGGATCACGAACGCCAGCCAGATCAGCGCCGGTGGCGGTCACACCTGCGCCCTGCTCTCCAGCGGCACGGTCGAGTGCTGGGGCTACGGCTGGTACGGGCAGCTCGGCAACGGCGTCACGCAGCAAAGCAGCAATACCCCGGTCGAGGTGACCGGCATCACGAACGCCGGCCAGGTCAGCGCCGGCGGCGCTCATACCTGCGCCCTCGTCTCTGACGGCACGGTCGAGTGCTGGGGCTACAACCATGATAGGGAGCTCGGCAACGGAACCACGAGCGACAGCTCTACCCCGGTCAGGGTGAGCGGCATCATGAACGCCGTCCAGATCAGCGCCGGTGGCGATCACACCTGTGCCCTCATCTCCGGTGGCACAGTCGATTGCTGGGGCGACAACGAATACGGTCAGCTCGGCAACGGAACCGAGCGAAGCAGCTCGACCCCGGTCCGGGTGAGCGACATCACGAACGCCACCCAGGTCAGTGCCGACGACGGTCACACCTGTGCCGTTCTGTTGGACGGTACGGCAAGCTGCTGGGGCGACAACTTCTACGGCCAGTTGGGGAACGGCACCTACAGCCCGACCCCCGTCAACGTGGTTGGAATACGGCGGCCTACCGGAATAGGCCCTTAATCTCGTCGACAGATGCCGGGCCGCCGTGCCTCGAGCGCTACGCTGTAATTCGACCCTGCGACCTCGCCTGGTGTCTCTCGCGTCTCTGGCGCCTCGCTGGGCGTGCAGCGCCGGAGGGCGCAGTGTTGAGCACACGGGCCCGGAGCGCGATGTGTGGCCAGCGAGGCGAGGCGGCACCGGGCGACCCGTCGCGCCGGGGTGATCGGTGCCGCCGCCCAGTGGCGCGAGAATGGGCCGTGCAGGAATCGAACCTGCGACCTTGGGATTAAAAGGAGGCCGCTGGGACCTCGGCCTATCTCGTCCTAGCTGGAAAACGANNCAGGGGTAGACACCGGGTTAGACGATCCCCGACCAAACCCAGGACAGTCGCGCAGGCGATCGCGCACCCCAGCCCAATACATCAGAAAACCCTGCACATCCGGGTCTCGTCTCGAGCGCCAGGTCTCGTCTCGAAAACCGTTACCCGTCA
>PMMN01000002.1:11589-11713 GCA_003162235.1 Actinomycetota bacterium
ACTGGGTGCGATCGGTGGATGCGGGACCAGGACAACTCATCGCCGGCCGGGCTTAACAACCATCTACGGACGCGTAACTGTGAGATAACCTCTGCAGCCGGAGGGCGCATAGCTCAGCGGGAGA
>PMMN01000024.1 GCA_003162235.1 Actinomycetota bacterium
GACCCCCTCCTTACCATGGAGGTGCTCTACCAACTGAGCTAAGAGGGCAAGCTCAGGGATTGTACTGCCGTCCCGAATCGGGACGGGTGCGGTATGCGACCCCCGGGCTACTTGGTTTTCTCGCCTTTCTTCTTCTTGGCTCTGCGCTTACGGTGGAGCCAGAAGGAACCCGCGACCAAGAGCAGCACCGCGACGGCGAGACCGATGTAGCCGGCGCTCTCGACGATCTTGATCGCACGATCGAGATTCGAGCCGACCATCAGACCCACGACCATCACTGCCGCCACCCAGCAGGCGCCGCCAAGCGCGTTCGCCAGCAGGAAAGCCCGCCAATGCATGCGCGAGATGCCGGCGAGCGGGCCGGCGAAGATGCGCAGGATGGCCACGAAGCGGGCGAGGAAGACGACCAACCAGCCGCTTCGCCGCCTGAAGAACGCCTCGGCCTGTTCGACTCGCTCGCGCCGGTAGAAGCGGCGAATTCCCGGCAGTGTCCAGAAGCGCTCGCCGTAATGGTGGCCGAGCGCGTAGCCGATGTTGTCGCCGACGACCGCCCCGGCCCAGGCGCAGAGCGCGACCTCCCAGGGCACGAGCGTCCCGCGCCCCGCCACCACCGCCGCGATCACGAGCACCGTCTCGCCGGGGATCGGGATTCCCATCGACTCGATCCCGACCCCGAAAAAGACGAGCGGGAGCCCGATCAGCTTCAGCAAATGCTCGATCGTGTGTACGAACATGGCGCCCGGTAGCTTCCCATGGTTCGACGGTCCCGTGCTGCGCTAGCGTCGCAGCGAGCCCGAGGTGTCCCGACAGGGCGAGCTCTTATAGTGAACAGCGTTTGAGATCACGGCCGACCATCTACCTTCTGGGAGCGGCTCTTCTCCTTCTCGCAGCGCTCCTGATCGTTCTCGTCCTCAGCCGGATCGGCTCGAAGAAGGCGACGGGGGCGAACTGGAAGCGTGCCCACGGCGCCTCCGCGGTTTTCGGGGAGAAGGGCGGCCGGACGGCCATCAACGCTATCGTCGCCGGGGGACCGGGGTTGGTGGCGGTCGGCTACGAAAGCCCCGACGCCGCCGTCTGGACGTCCGAGGACGGTCTCTCCTGGAAACGTGCCGCGAAAGGCGATCCCGCTCTCGCAGACAGGGGAATCGAGGGGATGAGCGCGGTCGCCGCGCCCGGGCCGGGATTCGTCGCGGTTGGTGGCGACGAGGTGGGTGGCAACTGGGATGCTGCCGTCTGGATGTCCAGGAACGGTCTCTCCTGGAAGCGGGTTGGCTTCGGAGCAGCGGTCTTCGGGGGGAACGGAAGCCAGCTGATGCGTGGAGTGGTCGCCGGCGGGCCGGGGTTGGTTGCGGTCGGTTTCGACGCCGGGGACGCGGCCGTCTGGGTCTCGCGCCGGGGTTCTTCCTGGAAGCGCGCCCGCGCCGGCGAGCTCGTTTTCGGCGGTGAAGGAAAGCAGGAGATGAACTCCGTCACCGCCGCCGGACCAGGCCTGGTGGCGGTGGGCTCCAGCAACGGCGACGCGGCCGTTTGGACATCTATTGACGGCATCAGCTGGAAGCGCGCGCCGGCGGGTCAGCCGGCCTTTGGCGGGGCGGGGGAGCAGAAGATGTTCGGCGTTGTCGCCGGCGGGCCCGGTCTGGTCGCGGTCGGTTACGACAACGGGGCTGCCACCGCCTGGGTCTCCAGCGACGGTCTCGTCTGGAAGCGGGCGTCGATCAGCCAGTCGGACTCGCGCCGGGCGGCGGTCTGGTCGGAAATGCTCGGCGTTACCGCCGGCGGGCGCGGGTTGGTGGCGGTCGGCGTCATCGGCGCCGGCTTCGGTGGTTCCGACGCCGCGGTCTGGTCCTCCAAAGACGGCCTCTCCTGGAAGAACATCCCGGACAGCGGTCTGGTCTTCGGCTTCGAGGGGAACCAGGCGATGGCCGGCGTTGCGGCCGGCGGCCCGGGACTGGTCGCGGTCGGAGGCGACAGCAACACAGCAGCCGTGTGGACGTCCAGTCCCTGACGTAGCGATCTGGCGAGCACCTGGTACTGAGACATGTCCGTTTCGGCTAAACGCCTGAAAACCGCTGCTCATTTCGCGGTTTCGGCCGAACCGCCCGGTAAAAGCGGCTCGCTAGCTGAAACGGAGCTCGTACTAGCCGAAACGCCTCTCGCTTTCCCGGGGCGCCGTTGGCCGTACGCCCAGCGACTTCAGGTGGCTCCGTAGATCGGTAGCGCCCGGCCGGGAAGAGGCACCGGCCGGGAAAGCGAGATGGGGGAGGGAGGATTCGAACCTCCGTAGGCTGAGCCGACGGGTTTACAGCCCGCTCCCTTTGGCCGCTCGGGCACTCCCCCGCGGAGGGCCATTGTAGCCGGGTTCGAATCGAGCACAGCCGGGCTCGGTACCTGCGGGTGCCGTTCGATCCAACCCGAGAACGAGCGGGTTAAGGACCTACCCCGCCTCAGTCGCACATCCCCACCGGGAAATGTCCCAAGAAGGGGTTCTAAAGAGCGACCGCGAAAGTGCCGATGCAACCGCCGATGGAACTTGATGTTTTGCTCACCCGTGTAGTCGAGATCGGGGGCTCCGATCTCCATCTCAAGCTCGGCCAGCCGCCGATCGTCAGGCGCGACGGCGAGCTCGGCGCGCTCGACGGCTTTCCGCCTATCGGGCCCAAGGAACTGAACGCGGTTCTGGAGGCGCTGACCAAGCACCTACCCAGCAAGCTGCAGGAATTCCGCCAGACCGGCGAGCTCGACATGGCCTTCACCCATCCGAGCCTGCCGCGCTTCCGCGTCAACGGCTTCCGCCAGCGTGGCGCAATTTCTTTCGCCTTCCGCGTCATCCCGCGCGAGATTCCGACCTTCGAGCAGCTCGAGCTTCCTCCGGGGGTCGGTAGCCTCGCCAGCTATCACCGAGGCCTCGTTCTCGTCACCGGTGCGACCGGAGCGGGCAAGTCGACCACCCTTGCGGCGATGGTCGACCACATCAACCGCACGCGCCGGCAGCACATCCTCACGATCGAGGACCCGATCGAGATCCTCCACGCCGATCGTGGCTGCATCGTCAACCAGCGTGAGATCGGGCTCGACTCCGCTTCCTTCAGCCAGGCGCTGCGGCGCGCNNACGATCGACGCCTCCGAGACCGTCGCCCGCTTCGTCGAGCTCTTCCAGGAAGCGAAGCAGGCGCAGATCCGCGCGATCCTCGCCGGCGTACTGCGCGGCGTCGTAAGCCAGCGCCTGTTGCCTCGTATCGGCGGCGGTCGGGTGGCTGCGGTCGAGGTGATGGTCACGAACGCGCGCATCGCCGATCTGATCCGCGAAGGCAAAGGCGATGAGGTCACCGATGCGATCGCCGACGGCTCCTTCTTCCAGATGCAGACCTTCGCCCAGTCGCTGATCGCGCTGGTGCTCGAAGGCAAGGTGGACAAAGAGATCGCCTCCAACGCCTCCTCTCACCGCCACGATTTCCTCGTTCAGCTCGAGCATGCAATCAAGACGCAGGCCGCCGGGGACAAGGGAAAGGATGCGGGCGGCACCCCGGGTCTATCGCCTGCGCTCGCCGGACGTAGTGGGGCTGAGCAACAGTCTCCTGACGGCGGACCGCTGCGAATTGCCGGCCCGGAAGGATGAAGTTCGCGCTAGTGGGCGCCGCGATAGCGCTCGCGCTCGGCGCGGGTAGCGCGCGCGGCGACACGTTCGCGATCGTCTCCAGCTCGGATTCCCCCACCCTTTCTCAAACGGCCGTGATCGCCAACCTGCCGAGCGTGCAGGTGCCGAATACCCCGGGCGCCCTTGTCCTGCCGTCCAACTGGACCAAGCAGGCCGGCGATGAGACGCCGATCTCCTCGGCCGAGCTGCGTGCGACCTGGCAATCGGCGGGCACCGCGTACGGCATTTCCTGGCCGGTACTGGCGGCTATCAACAAGATCGAGTCGAACTTCGGTCGCAACATGGGGCCNNGCGGATTTCAATGGTGACGGTATCGCCGATCCCTGGAACGCGAAGGACGCTGTCTTTTCCGCGGCGCGCTACCTCGCCGCTGCGGGTGGCGCCAGCGATATCTCGCGGGCCGTCTTCGCCTACAACCATGCGCAGTGGTACGTAGACGAGGTGCTCTCGCTGGGCCGTCTGCTCTCGCGCGACAGCTCGCTCAGCTTCTCGCTCGACGGGCTCCAGCAAGGCCTCGAGAAGGCCGAGAGGAGGGTGGCGGAGATAAGCCAGCAGATCGCGCAGACGCGCACGCGCGCGCTGGCGATCCGAGCTCGCTCGCGGCGCATGTTCGCAGCGGCCGATAGCGCATCCCTGATAAGTCAGCGGACCGCCATGCGCTTGCGCGCTGCCGAGGTGGAGGCCCAGGCGATCCCGATCGAGGCAACGGTTCCGACCCTGACCGACACGCTTACAGAAGCGGAGAATGCGCTGGCCCAGGCTCGCGCCAACTCGCAGGCCGACTCGTTCGACCCGGGGACTTCGGTCTATCTCGCCAGCCCGCAGTACCAGAACGGCTACGTCTTCCCGGTCGGCGGCGGGCCCAGTCGCGTATCGGTCGGGCACACGCACCACGACTACCCGGCGGCGGACATTGCGGCTCCCGCAGGCACACCGGTCTACGCGCTTGCGGACGGCGTCGTTCTGAGTGCCTGGCGCACGATCGATCCTCTCTGCGGAATCGGCATGAGATTTCGTACCGATGACGGGCAGACTTGGGCCTACTGTCACTTCTCCTACATCGAGCCCTCGGTCGTCAGCGGCGCCCGGCTGACTGCCGGAGCGCGGGTCGGGTTGGTCGGCTCGACCGGACACGCAACCGGGCCGCACCTTCACCTCGGCCTGATTCCCTCGAGCAGCGGCTATCCCCAGAACGAGCCCTGGTTCCAGAGCTTCGCCGGTATCGCCTTCCGCTGGCAGGACGCGCCCACCCCGACCCCCTCGATCGACTCCCCCGGTCTGCGCTCGCAGATGGTGTTCTCCATCGTCGGCGACACGGCTTCCACCGGATCGGCTGTTGCAAGCGCCTGGACGGCTTCCTCGAGCACGGCTCCGCTCGCGACGGCCGCGGCGAATATAAACGGGATTCCTGGTCTGGACTCGCCCTTCGCGGCTCCGCCTGCGGACTCCGGCTCGGCGGTGGTTGCTAGCCGGAACAGGTCTCCCGCGACGACCGATCAGAGCGCGACGAATTCGATCGGCGGGTAGCCCGGCGGCTTACTCCGAGGCGCCGGATCCCTGAAGGGCTTCGCGGCTCTACTTCGTAGATAGAGCGAGAGCTCAATCCGAGCTGGCATCCTGTCGAAATGAACTTCATGCAGATTACGCGGGGGTGGGTCGTGGCGCTCGTCGCCATTTGCGTGCTGGTGTTGACCGGCCTGACCATCGCTGCCTCTCGGAGCAGCTCCTCCAAGCCCTCGCACGTTATCGAGACGACGAAGCTCCCAACCAAGATCGTGCCCGACGTTGTCGGGCAGCCCTACGTTTTCGCCGAGGGCACGCTGCAGGCGCACGGATTCGGCTGGCAGGTCGAGGGTCCGGTCGCCGGTTGGGCCGAAGCGCTGGTGGCGCGCCAGGCGCCGGTGGCGAACACCGAGGTCTTGGATACGGGCGCTCCGCTCGTGACGCTACAGCTGGCCAAGCCGAAGGGCTACCAGAGCGGCACCCCCGAGAACTCCTCTCCCTACGTCGGTACCAAGATCGTGCTCCCGCCCGCGTCGGTCACCGAGCCGAACGAGACCGTTCCGACGACCACGACTACGACGACGACCACGACGACGACCAAACCGGCACCGGTCAAGCCCAAGCCCAAGCC
>PMMN01000007.1:0-2376 GCA_003162235.1 Actinomycetota bacterium
TGCGGAATGTTGAGCCCGAAAAGAACGCGGAAGAAGGGCTGCTGCTTGGAGAGATCGATCGTCTCGATCGCCCGCTGAGCCGAGATCTCGCCGTAACCCTCGAGCTCGGTCAGCTGCTCGACTCGCAGTCGGTAGAGATCGGGCATCGAGCGCAATAGCCCGGCGGCCCAGAGCTTGCGCACGAACTTCTCGCCCACGCCCTCGATGTCCATCGCCGCCTGCACCCAGTGGATGAGCGTCTCCAGCCCGCGCGAAGGGCAGGCGCGGTTGGGACAGCGGTGCATCGCCTCGCCCTCGGGCTTGGCGATCTCGGCGCCGCAGAGCGGGCAATGTGTGGGCATCCGGAAAGGCTCGGCCCCCTCCGGATGCGGGAGNNGTCGCCCTCGCGGATGTCCTTGCGGTTGATGTCATCCTCGTTGTGCAGCGTCGCCGTCGAGATCGTTACGCCCCCCACCTCGACCGGCTCCAGCTCGGCCCAGGGATTGAGAGCCCCCGTCCGACCCACGCGAACGTGAATCCCCAGCAACTTCGTCTGCGCGGTGGTCGGCGCCCACTTGAATGCCCGCGCCCAGCGCGGCCGCTGGTGCAGCGCTCCCAGCGCGGCCTGTTGAGCGAAAGAATCGACCTTGACGACCAGCCCGTCGATCTCGTAGTCGAGTCCGGCGCGGCGTCGCTCCCACTCCTCGCAGGCCCGGAGGACAGATTCGATCGAGTCGTGGCGCTCGGCGCCCGGGTTGGTGCGAAAGCCGTGCTCGCGCAGCCAGGCAAGCGCCTGGGAGTGCGTCTCGAGTTCGAGCCCCTCGACNNCGCAGCGAGCCGGCGGCGGCGTTACGCGCATTCGGAGACGGTTTTCGGCCCTTGGCGACGAGCTGCTCGTTCAGGCAGCGGAATCCCTCCAGCGGCAGGTAGATCTCGCCTCGTACCTCGAGGAGCGGCGGCGGCTTCTCGCCCGGCGCCAGCCGCATCGTCAGCGGGATCGAGCGGATCGTGCGCAGATTCCGCGTCACGTCCTCGCCCTCCTCGCCGTCGCCGCGCGTGGCTCCGCGCACGAAGGCGCCGTCTTCGTACACGAGCGATATCGCCGAGCCGTCGATCTTCGGCTCGGTCACGAACACGATCGGCTCGTCGGAATCGAGCCGGCGACGCACGTCCTCAGCCCACTTGAGCATCTCCTCGTGCGTCGTCGCCTTGTCGAGCGAGCCCATCGTCTGCAAGTGCCGCAGCTTCTGGAAGCGCTCCGACGGCGCCGCGCCGATGCGCTGAGTCGGCGAGTCGGGGCCGGCTAGCTCGGGATGAGCTTCCTCGAGCGCCCGCAGCTCGTCGAAGAGGCGGTCGTACTCGGCGTCCGAGACCTCGGGATCGTCAAGTACGTAGTAGCGGTAGTTGTGCTGCTCGATCAGCGCCCGCAGCTCGCGGGCACGCTCCTCGGCGGATTTGATGCTCATCTCCGGGAAATCTAGCCCTGCGCTAGGCCGGAGAAACCTCCAGAGCGATGATCAGCTCTGCCGTTGTCGAGACAATGGTGTCAGGTTCGGCCGTAAGCAGCCGTTCCTCATCGTGGATACCGCCCCATGTGACCGCGATCGAGCGCAGGCCCGCCGCCTGAGCCGCTTCGACGTCGAAGGGCGAATCGCCGACGTAGGCTCCCGCTTCCGGCTTCGCCCCCAACCGTTCGAGCGCCAGCAGGAGCGGTGCCGGGTCGGGCTTGTGGCGCTCGGTGTCGTCGGAGCTGACGATGGTGTCGAAGAGACCTTCCAACTGCGGCAGATAACGGAAGGCGATCTCGATAGTGGCGCGGCGCTTGGCCGTCGCCAGTCCGATCCGTACACCCTCGGCTCGGAGTGCGAGCAGCAGCTCCTGCATCCCCGGGCAGAAATCCACGTCGGCATGCCTGGGTTCGTTATAGGCGCGGTAGACCTCGACCAGCTCCTGCGAACGGTCGGGCGCGAGCCTGCACATCTGCTCGCGCAGGCTCCAGCCGCCGACGTAGGCGAGCATCTCCTTGTCGTCGATCGTCTTGCCGAGCACCGTCTTGACCGCGTGGCGGAAGGAATCCGCGATCAGGGGGCCCGTGTCTATGACGGTGCCGTCGAGATCGAAGATGACCGTGCTCAGGAGCATCGGCGGCCATCGTAGCCGTCAGCCCCAGGCTGAAAAAGCTCAATACTCGACTCGCTCCAGGTACAGCCCCCAGGGCGGCGCGGTAGTGCCGGCTTCGCCGCGAGGGCGGCCCTCGAGCAAGGCTCCGACCTCCTCGGGGTCTTTCTCGATCATCGTGCCCACGAGCGAGCGCACCATATGGCGCAGGAAGCTGTCGGCGGTGATCTCGAGCTCGAGCGCATCGTCGCGCCGGAACCAGACCGCGCGCATGACGTT
>PMMN01000007.1:2412-4325 GCA_003162235.1 Actinomycetota bacterium
CACCTCGTGCGGAAGCTCCGCGTTGAGGGCCGCGGCAGTGCGCTCTGGCGGCGGCCCGCCCTCCACCTCGACGCTCGCCACTTGCCCGAGCGCGTGCACCCCGGCGTCGGTCCTACCGGCTACCGCCAGCCCCTCGTAGCGGGGAAAGACCCGCTCCAGCGCCGTCCGTAGCGCCGCCTCCACGGTCTCGAGCCCGGGCTGCGCAGCCCAACCGTGAAAGGCGGTGCCGTCGTACTCGATCGTCAGCTTCAAGCGCACGGGCGGAGACTAACGCTCAGTTCAACTTCTCGATCTGATCGTCAGGCGGGCAGACTCGATCCGCTGGCGCGGAAGACCGCCTCGATGTTGTAATCATCGGGGTCGATCATCGGCGCCTGTTGACGCTCTGGTCTACTTACCGAGGGCCTGCTCGAGATCCATCGCGTGCTCCTGCTCTATCGCGAGAATGCCTCGCAATTGCTGGGCCAGGTGGTACAGATCCAGCTCTTCTGCCTGCTTGACACGGGCGCTGTACCTCGCAATGGCGTCATTCTCGCCCACCAGGTCCTGCTCGAGCATCGTCACGTTCTCCGGCGATATCTGCGGAACCGGCATCTCCACCGTCGGAACCCCGCCCAGGTAGTCGATCTGGTCGGCCAGAATCGTGGCGTGGGCCAGTTCCTCCTGGGCGTGAATGATCAGTTCCTTCTGAATCGACTGGTACATCGCGCCGCTCAACACCGCCTGGTGCTGCGTGTACTGAACGCAGGCCGTGTACTCCAGCCCTAGATCCTTGTTGAGCAACTCAACCAGCTGTTCCTTTGTCACCGGCGCCATCTCAACCTCTTCTCCTTTAGAAAAAACCAGCGTGTACGTACCGTTTACCCGATCGCCTTGGTGCCAATCGCGCCGGCGTGCACCTCGCCGCGCCGGCTGACCAGCGTGACGAGGCCGGGCAGCTCGCCGCGCTCAACGTAGCCGGCTATTACGGCGCGCGCGGTGGAAGCGGCGTCTGGGTACGGATCCAATGTTGCCGCGTTTTTCGTCTGGCCTCTAACCGCCTTGTCGGGATGAAGCGCTTCTAAGCTGGGCGACGGCTACGTCACAAGCTCGCAGAAGACCTTGACGACTCTCGGATTGCAAGTGTCGTCGTTAACCCTGACGTAATACGAGTGGCCGTCCTTCATCAGATCGGCAGAGAAGATGATGTCGACCTTCCCGAAGTACGGACTCGCCTTCGACGCTACCTCGTACTTCAGTTTCCACACTTTCTGTGGACGCAAGTACTCGCAGGTAATCACGCGAATCGAGAGCCTTTGCCCAGACATAACAACGCTGCCCTTGACGACCGACTCGGAAGTTCGCTTTCGGCGCACGCTGACTTCCGTCAGGGGAGCGTTAATGGGAGCTTTGGCCGATAGTCGTGCCATCTTGTCTACGGCCTTGTTGTGTTGGTCCTCAGAGTGCCCCTTCACCCACTTGAAATCCACCCAGCATCCCGTGGCTTTCATAGCCTTCACGAGATCTTTCCAGAGATCTGTGTTGAGAACCGGCGTGCCTGACCGTGTGTGCCATCGAGTCTTGGGCCACTCAAACATCGCCCTCTTGACGTTGTCGCAGACGTACAACGAATCGGTGTGAATGACGATCCTCTTAATGCCCTCACACAAACCGCGGCGCCGGGCCTCGCCGAGCGCCGTCAGGCAGGCCTTCAGCTCCATTTGATTATTCGTGGCGCCCTGATAGCCAGAGTGCCACGAATCGATGACTTGCTCGTTGCCGATCTCGTCGACGAGGATAAACCGAATGCCGATGCCGCCGGTACGTGGTGCGTTGAAGGACGATCCATCCGTGTAGATGTTGAGTGCGTTCTCGACGAGCACTCACATCACCCCGGCCTTCGCGAACCCCACTTCCCGTAGTGGGTGATCTCT
>PMMN01000055.1 GCA_003162235.1 Actinomycetota bacterium
TCCTCCAGCGTCTCCAGGTTGCGGTAGACCGAGGCGAGATCGGAACGCGGGATACGTCCCTCCAGCCCCTCGGCGATACGCTCGGCCGAGACCGGGCCCTCGGAGCCGAAGAGCGCCTCGAGCACGAGCCNNCTGCGGTGGGTTGTGGTCAACTCCCCATCTCCTCTCAGCGTAAGTGCGAATCGTTCGCAAAAACTAGCGATTCGCGCCTCCGGTTGCGCCGGTACTGAAACGACGACCACAGGTGCTAGGCTCGCCGCCTCATGGCACGGTCCCGCACCGCGCTCCTGCTCGCTCTGATCGCCGCTCTGGTGCTCGCCGGAACCTGCTCGAGCGCGACCTCGCTCGGGAGTGGCGCCTCCTATCTGCTCGCGCGCCAGCAACCCGACGGGGGCTTCGCCGAGCCCGTAGCCTCCTCGAGCGCCGGGCTGACNNGAGCTGCACATGCTCGCCACAGCCGCGCTCGGCCGAGACATCTCTCAGCTCGCCGACGAGCTCGAACGGCTGCGCCAGCCCAGCGGCGCGATCGGCCCGGCTCTCAACTCGACCTACTGGGGCGCGATCGCATTCAAAGCAGCCGGCCGCCAGCCGGGCGAGGCGACCACGCGCTACCTCCTGCGCGCCCAGCGAAAGAACGGCGGCTGGTCCTGGAGTTTGCGCGCCGCCGCCGATGCCGGCGACACCGCCGCCGCGATCCAGGCGCTGCGCGCGACCGGCGCGAGCGCCCGCTCGGCTCCGATCAAGCGGGCCGTCCGCTTCCTCCGCCGCTGCCAGAACAAAGACGGCGGCTTCGCCGTGGCACCCGGCTCCGCCTCCGACGCCCAGTCAACCGCCTGGGCGATCCAGGCTCTCCTCGCCGCCCGCACCGAGCCCGGTAAGGGCACCTTCCTCTACCTGAAAAAGCTCCAGCGCCGAGACGGCAGCTTCCGCTACAGCTCCCGCTACGTCACCACCCCGGCCTGGGTGACGGCGCAGGTGCTCTGCGCTCTGGCACGCAAGCCGTTCCCCTTCTAGTCGCCGCGCCCGCCTTGAGCGGCCAGCCACCTCTCCGCCGCCGCGAGATATCTGTCCCACGGATCGACGAAGGGACGGGCTGCGATAACCGCGTCCCAGGCCGGCTCCACGCCGTAGCCCCACGAGCGCAGCACTCCGTACACGAGGTGCGGCGAGCGCTTCAGCCCAGCTGCGCAGAACACGAGTGTCCGCACGCCCCGCCTGGCGTCTCCGAGCGCCGCCGCGACGGCGTCGAAAGCGAAATCCGGCAGGTCGATGTTGGTGTCCTCGACTCCGTCTATCCGTATGTAGCAGGCGCCCGAGCGGGCGATCGCCGCGTCGTCCGGGCGCCAGACATACGGTGCACTCCCCGCCAGATCGACAAAAACCTCGATACCTAAGCCGACGAGCTCCATGAACCGCTCGTCGTTTCGCAGGTGGCCCGAGAGAAAGACAGACGTGCCCGGGATCTGCCCGACCGACCAGACGATCGGATCGGGAGTGCTCGCCACGTTCGGGCCGCAGCGCGAGCAGGCAACATCGGGCGGCGACCACCAGCGAGAACCACAAGGACAGTCGAACGCAACGGGCATGGCGTTGACTCTAGCGGTCGCTTCGCTGCCCGAAACGGGGATCTGCCCGTTTCGGCAAGCCGCGTGAAAACCCCTGCTCGTACTCGCTTTACGGCCGCCCCGGACACGCTAGCCCGCGAGCCCGAAGAAGACGTCCAGACGGACGATGTCGCTCCTCCGCTCGAAGATCGCGGTGCTGGCTTCGAGATCCAGATCGAGGCCCTCCGAGACCTCGTCTGCGCCGTCAGCGCGCGTCAGCTCAATTCGCATCGGCCCGTCACGGTGCACCACCACCGGAACCTGGCAGGTCGTGAAGGCGAGCGTCCCTTCCGTCAGCTCGATCTTCCGCTCCCTTCCCTCGCTGTCGTAGTAGACGAAGCTACGAGGGCCGGATAGAAACTCGCCCTCGAGCATCAGGTGCGGGCGAAAACCGAGTCGCCCGTCATCGACGTGGACTCCCAGCTCGCCGAAGCGCGAGATTAGATCCTCTTTCACCTGCCCGGTCATCCCCGGCTGCTGCACGCCCGCGAAGCTCGGCGTGTTCGAGTAGGGATCGGTCGGAATGGCCCCGTAGAGCGCCGGCGACTTGTGAACGCCGATGCCCTCGCGGATCTCGTGATAGTGGCTCCTGAGACGATCGAGCAAAGCCGCGTCCTCCTCTGTCCGAACGGCGGCGTCGAGGGTCTCCTGAACGGCGAGCAGGAGCTTCGAGACCATGTGCCAGTAGATGCACCCGAGCCCTTCGTACTTGTAGAAGGCGCCAGAACGCCCGGTGAAGGACTGGTGGTCGAACAGCTCCTCGTACATCTCGAGGAGCAATGGTGTCTCCTCCTGGGCAAGATGCTTGGACTCGTCTGTCAGCATCGCGAGCCCCTCCTCGAGCAGGCGCGCATTCCGGAAGGCGGCGTTGAAGTGAGCTACGCCGTTCGAGTCGCGAACAACGATCCGCGTGTCGCCTCGGTCGACCATCGAGGTCAACAGGCGCGAGCGCCGGAACATCTCCTCGGGGATGTTGTTCTTCTCCAAGAAGCCCGGTAGCCGGCGGTGAGGGTAGAGGATGTAGCTGTTCTGATCGCTCCGGTACAGCTGGCTCCCGCGCAGCGCATCGAGCACTTCGACCGCCTCGCGCGCCGAGAGCGCGCCTGAGCTCAGCACGGCAACCTGGCCCTCGAGCATCTCGTAGAGCCGTCGCAGCTCGACTCCCGCGCCGTTGACCTTGATCAGGTTGTAAGCGTGGTAGAGACCGTCTTCGCGTCGGTTGGCCCGGATCGAGTGGTCGATGTGCCGCAACGCGATGTCGCAGAAGCGCGCCAGCTGATCACCGCCGAGTCCGATCAGCTCGCCAGAGAGCCCATCGGCATAGACCTTCGAGCGGTAGTCGCTACCAGCTCCGCCGAGCGCGTCCAGTACGCGCCTGCGATCGCGATCCGAGATCGGCCCGGCAAGCAAGCCACTGTGCTGCTCGAGCGCCGCCAGCACCGCAGCGAAGAGCCCGGCCAGCTCGGCGGAGACCTCGACGGTTTTCCCATCCAGCGGCGTGAACAGGCTCCTGCAGAAGGCGAGGAAGCGTCGCAGGTAGTAGAGCGTCACCATCGAGACGCCGTAGCCCACGAGGGCGTTGTTGGCATCGTTCCACTCCGGCCGTTGAGTGTTCATCCAGATGCCGGCTTCGGGAATGTAGTTCGTCAGCTTTGTGAGCGCGACGACCAGGAGCTTCTCGGTCAGGTTGGCGTGCGAGATGCCACCTTTGTCGTCGGAAACGGCCTTCGCATCCTGGCCCAGCCGGCCGATGCTCTCTTCGATTCGGCGCTCGAGCTCGGAGTCGTAGTCGATCGTCCTGTGGGGATCCGCGAGAAGCGCCTCGTAGGACCTGATCCGATAGGGAACGTCCGCGTAGGCGAACAGGCGCCGAGTCAGTAGGTTCCTGAGCGCGCCGGGGTGGTAGCGCTCGGAGACCTCGAGCAGCTTGAGCAGGTAGATGACCTGATGGTCGCCCCAGTAGCCGTAGGCGCCCCAGAGATCGCTCGGATCGGGGCGATCCCAGTCGAAGCCGTGACGGCTGATCCGGTAGGGGTTGTTGCCGTCGACGGTCGAGGCATCGAGGAACTTGAAGACCATGCTCTCGACGTAGCCGGGGAACGAGAGCGCGAGCGCCTCCCAGTTCTGGAAGATGTCGCGCCAGTTTCCCTGGTAGTTGAGTATCTTCTCGCCCCGCTCGTCCTTGATCTCGATCGAGAAGAAGTTCCAGGGGCGGCTCGGGTCGCCGTGGCGGCGGCTGAAGGTCAGCGGCAGGTACTCCGAGACCAGCCGAACGAGGTCGGCGTCGTCCCGCTCGTTCACCTGTGCTATCAGCTCCGCGTGCGACATCGTCTCGGGTAGTGAGTGCAGGAACATCGCTTGCCGGCCCGCGACATCTCGGTTGGTACGGCCGATGTAGGAGGCGAGATCCGAGCGCGAGATCCAGTAGCCGCGGTCGGGAATGCCGCCGCGCATAACGTTGAAGAGCGCGTTGGAGAAGTGACGCCACTGGCTCAGCTCGTCCTCGCTCGCCTGTAGGCCGTCCGCGCTCGCGACAATGCGGACGAGGTTGCACGTGCCGCGCTCGACATCCTCCTCGATTGTTGGCTGGAGGTCGCGACCCTCGCGCAGCAGCTCCAACACCGCCGCCACGTCGGCCGCATCCTGGTCGACCTCGGCCACGACGTACCAGGTCTTTCGCTCACCGCCGTGCAGTTCGAGCGAGGCGTTGAGGAAGTAGGCGCCTCGACGCCCGCGCACCTCGGTCTCCTGCTCCAGCGCATGACCGTGGCGGAAACGATCGACCTGCACTGCCGACAGCAGCCGCGTAGCCGGCTCCAAGCCATGCGACCACACGGTCGTCGTCCTCAGCGCCTCGCTCGGCTCGGCGCGATCGGTCGGGATCGCGCTCATGCGGAACAGCGCCAGTCCCGTCTCCGGCTCGAGATCGGCGCTTTTGTAACCGTCGGCGAGAGTGCTGAACTCCATCTGGAAGCGGTACTCGATCCCGTGCGGGAGCAGGTTCTGGACGCCGTCGAGCAGCTCCACCGAGAGCGGCTCGTTACTCTGGTTGACCAGCACCGTGCGTCGAACGAATCCGAAGCGCTCGCTCGTAAGCCACGCGTAGGAGAAGGCCAGACCCAGATCCTCGTTGACCTCCTCGAAGATGATCTTGTTGCCGAAGACGCTCTTGCAGAGGTTGCGCGACACGCGGTACATGCCCTCGTAGCGCTGCGAGAACGGCTCCCAGAGCGAGGTCGTGCCCTTGCGGGTGACCCGCAGCAGCGTCTTTGAGCCAGTGAACTCCTGGCTGTCGTAGATGCGATCGTCGGTCGTGTACGGGAACAGCGCGTGGTCGGGGCTGAGACGCCCGGCAGTGAGGGCACCGTTCGAGGCAATGAACAGCCAGTGGTCGGAGTCGCTGACCAGACTCATCAAGAACGGCGGCATCACGTCGTAGTTGGAGACGCGGTAGAAGCGCTCGCCGTCGACATTCACGAGCGCGCCCTCGACGGGGCCCGCCTCGAGCTTCATCGCTGTATCACCCACCACCACTCCTCGACCTCCAGCCGCCGGCGTCTCGGCGGATGTCGAATCTCCCCGCTCTGCCGAGACGACAGATGGAGTACCTTCGGCGGAAGTCGCGCGATCGTGCGTTCTGCCTGCATCTCCCCGGGGGAGCAAATACTACTTTGGCGGCGGGCTGGATAGGCTCTAAGTGCAGTTGCGCAGCGCCTGCGCCTCGGGCAGATTCTCCAGCCGCTTCAGCGTCAGGTTCTCGATCTGGCGGACGCGCTCGCGGGTGACGCCGAAGGCACGGCCGACCTCTTCGAGGGTGCGCGGGCGCTGGCCGTTGAGCCCGTAGCGAAGCTCGATCACGTGGCGCTCGCGCTCGGGCAGGGCGTCGAGCACCACGGTGATGTCTTCACGCCGGAGCGAGAGCGTGGCGTTGTCGTAGGGCGACTCGGCCTGCTCGTCCTCGACGAAGTCGCCGAGCGACGAGTCCTCCTCCTCGCCGATCGGCTTTTCGAGCGAGATGGGCGCCTGAGCCATGCGCATGATCTCGAGCACCTCCTCGGGCTCGAGGTCGAGCTCCTCGGCGATCTCCTCGGGGCGCGGGTCGCGGCCGAGCCGCTGCACCAGCTGGCGCTCGACGTGCACGACCTTGTTCAGCTTCTCGACCATGTGCACCGGGATNNTAGGTCGAGAACTTGTAGCCCCTGCGGTAGTCGAACTTCTCGACGGCGCGGATCAGTCCGAGCGATCCTTCCTGGATCAGGTCGAGGAAGGAGAGGCCGCGGCCGAGATACCCCTTGGCGATAGAGACGACGAGGCGCAGGTTGGCTTCGATCATCTGCATCTTGGCGTTCATGTCGCCGCGCTCGATCCGCTTGGCCAGGGCGACCTCCTGATCGGCGGTCAGAAGCGACACGCGACCGATCTCGCGCAGATACAGACGCAGCGAGTCGAGCGAGGGCTCGACCGAGAGATCGAGCTTGGGCGTCTTCGCCTCCTCTTCGGGAACGAGCGGCTGCTCGTGAGGGAGGTGCTTGTGCGTCTCGCCCTCGACCAGCTCGATGCCGTGGTCGATCAGACAGGTGTAGAAATCCTCGGCCTGTTCCTTGGTCAGCTCAACGTCTTCGAGCGCCGCGGCGATCTCGTCGTAGTTGAGGACTCCCTTGTCCACGCCCTCGTTAACCAACCGCTGGAGCTCTTCAACCTCCGGGAGGACTATCTCGACGGTGAGCATTGGCCTCGCTTTTCTGTTCGCTGGAGACTGTTGATACGCCGTAGATATGCAAAAGAGCCGGCTTCTTGGCCCCCCGGCTCTTTCGCGACGGCCCGACACTTTCCGGACTCGTCGCACACAAAAACCGATCGCCGAGGTTTTGTCAATACGATCATTTGGCAATTTCCTCTGCGCCCGCGAGCCGCTACGCTCGCAAACGGAAAGGTGCCCGAGCTCCCGGAGGTCGAAGCTCTTTGCCGCTCGCTCGACGGGCCCGTCTCGGCCGCCCCGATCGAGCATGCCGGCCCCGCTCATCTGGCTACCCTGAAGACTGTCGAGCCGCCGCTCGAGGCGTTGGACGGCCGGCCGCTCGCCGGTGCCCGTCGCCGCGGTAAGCGCCTGCTCTTTCCGACCCGAGACGGCGAACTCGTCTTGCTCGTGCACCTGATGAGCGCCGGACGCTTGCGCCTGCTTTCGGCAAAGGAGCGGCGCCCGACCGCCCCCGCCTTCAGGCTCGGCTTCGAGAACGGCACCGAGCTCGTGCTGACCGAGCCCGGCAAGCGCAAGCGCGCGGGCATCTGGTTGCTCACACCAGAGGCGGCTGAGGAGTCGCTCGCCCATCTCGGCCCCGATGCTCTCGAGCTCGACCGGGCAGCGCTTGCACGCCTCTGTGACGGAGAGCGGCGACGCCTGCACGGCTTCCTGCGCGACCAGCGAATCGTAGCCGGAATCGGCCGCGCCTGGGCGAACGAGATCCTGCACACTGCCCGCCTCTCCCCCTTCGCGCTCGCCGGAGAGCTCGGCGCCGACGATCTCGGGCACCTGAACGATGCAATCCGCTCCGAGCTCGAGCGCGGCCTCGCTTTACGCGAGCAAAGTCTCGGCAACGAGGACGTCTATCGAGTGCACGGCAAGCTCGGCCTCCCTTGCCACGTCTGCGCGACCCCGATCGCGCGCGTCGCTTTCGAGGAGCACACGATCTACTACTGCCCGGACTGTCAGACCGGCGGCCGGCCGCTCGCCGACCGCCGCCTGAGCCGATTGCTCCGATAAACCGGAGCAATCGGCGGACCGGCTCCGCTAACTGGGTTTTTGCTGCCGATCGGCCACGACTCGAAAAAGAACTTCCCGCAAAGTGCGGGAAATGCGTCCTGGGGATAATCGGGTCGTACTCTGGATAACCCAGCTCGGCGTGTGGATAACCAGCCGTGCCCTTCTGCACAATGTGAAGAACGTGCGTTCGCAAAGGTCGATCCTCAGTCACTTTACGGACACGTCTTTTTTCAACAGGCGGTTGGTAACGATCTCTTCGGAGCCGGTTTGTGCTTAAACCGGCTCCGAATGAGGATGAGACCATGACGTCCGCCGCCGTCAGTTTTATCGAGCCCGCGCGCGTGCCGCCGCAGAACGCCGAGGCCGAGGAATACGTCCTCGGCGCGATGCTGCTTGCCCCCGGCGCGATCGGCGTGGTCTCGGAGATCTGCAGGGCGGAGGATTTCTACCGGCAAAGCCACGGGAACATCTACCGGGCGGCGCTCGCGCTGTATGGACGCGGCGAGCCGGTCGATGCGATCACCCTCGTTGACGAGCTCGACAAACGCAGCGAGCTGGAGGACGTAGGCGGGCGCTCGCGGATCCACGAGCTTGCAGCACTCGTGCCCGCAAGCGCCAACGCCGGTCACTACGCGCGCATCGTCCACGAGATGGCGATCCTGCGCGGCCTGATCGTCGCCGGCCAGGAGATCGCCGTACTCGGCTACGACCGCCCCGGCGAGACGACCGAGCTCGTCGACCGCGCCGAGCAGATCGTCTTCGCTCTCTCGCAGAGCCGACTCACGAGCGAGTTCAGCCACATCGAGCAGCTGCTCAAGGAGAGCTTCGAGCGGATCACCGCCCTATACGAGGCGGGCGTCGAGATCACCGGTATCCCCTCCGGCTTCCGCGACATCGATCGCATCACCTCCGGCTTCCAGCCCGGCAACCTGATCATCATCGCGGCGCGCCCGTCGATGGGTAAATCGGCGCTAGCGCTTTGCATGGCCGCCAACCTGGGCGTGCGGACAGAGATCCCGGTCGCCCTGTTCACGCTCGAGATGTCGAAGGCCGAGGTGACTCAGCGTCTGATGTGCAGCGAGGCCAAGGTCGAGTCGCAGAAGCTGCGCTCGGGCAAGCTCGCCCCCGACGACTGGCCCCGACTCACAGCGGCCTGCGACAAGCTGGCGCGCGCTCCCATCTACGTCGACGACACCGGCTCGATCACGATGATGGAGATCCGCTCCAAGGCTCGGCGCCTGAAGGCTCGCGAGCCCAAGCTCGGCCTGATCATCGTCGATTACCTGCAGCTGATGACCTCGGGCGCCTCGGTGGAAAACCGCGTCCAGGAAGTCTCCCAGATCTCGCGCCAGCTCAAGGTGCTGGCCCGCGACCTGGAGGTGCCGATCGTGGCCCTCTCGCAGCTCTCGCGGGCGGTCGAGCAGCGCCACGACAAGCGCCCGATCCTCTCCGACCTGCGCGAGTCGGGAGCGATCGAGCAGGACGCGGACATCGTCAGCTTCATCTACCGCGACGATTACTACAACGACGAGTCCGAACAGCAGGGCCTAGCCGAGGTGATCGTCGCCAAACACCGTAACGGCCCCACCGACACCGTGAAGCTCTCGTTCCTGCGGCGTTATGCCAAGTTCGCAGACCTGGCGGCGGGATGACCGGCCCGGCGGCACAGATCGTTCTGCTGCCGCCCGGGTTTCGCTTCCGCAGCGCCGTCTACAAACGCTGCTCGAAGGAAGCCAGCCCGCGCTACGACTACTTCGGCTCGATAGTCGCGGGGGAGCTGCCAGAGACGGTCTCGCGCCTGACCAGACGTTACGCGCGCGGGCATGCAAACACGTTCGTAGTCCGACCGGGAATCGCACCGAGAAGGCACAGGACGTCCGGCGCCGAAAGGACAATGAATTACTCCGAGGCTCGAGGCAGGAGAAGGAAATGACAAAGGACGGAACGCAGACGGTTTGGCTTGGTCCCGACGTCGTGCGCTTCACTGTCCTCTGCGAGGCCTGCCTGGCCGAGTGCGCGCCCAAGGAAGGCCGCTACGCAACCGTGCTCGAGGGGGAGCTTCCGCTCTCGCGCAAGCGCGAAGCGACGACCTGCCCGCAGGGACACGCCCTCGAGATCGTGCGCGTAAGCGCTACACGCAGAGCCGCGTAAGTCAGGCACCTAAGGGCCTATCCCGCTCGGCCCTGAAAGGCGGCAACGACCCTCTCGCCGCACCCGCTGCCATCGCCTCAACCGCGCCGCCCGCCGATCGTTCAGGCAAACTCTCGCCCGTGCCTGCAACCGTCGTCGTAGGCGCTCAGTGGGGGGACGAGGGCAAAGGCAAGATCGTCGACCTACTGGCGCAAAGCTCAGATCTGGTTTGCCGCTATCAGGGTGGCCCGAACGCGGGTCACACGATCAAGGTCGCCGAAGAGACCTTCAAGATTCGCCAGATCCCGACCGGAATCATCTCCGGCAAGGTCTCCGTGATCGGGAACGGCTGCGTCGTCGATCCCGAAGTCCTGATCGGGGAGATCGACGAGATCCAGAACCGGGGCTACTCGACCGAGACGCTCTGCCTGTCGGGGAACGCGCACCTGATCATGCCCTGGCACGTGGCGATCGATCAGGCCTCGGAGCGGCGGCTGGGCAAGCTCCAGATCGGCACGACCAAGCGTGGCATCGGGCCTGCCTACGCCGACAAAGCCCTGCGGATCGGCATCCGGGTTCAGGACGTGCTCGACGCCAAGATCCTGCGCCAGAAGATCGAGGTCGCACTGGCCGAGAAGAACCGCTGGCTCGAGCGCGTCTACGAAGCGCCGATCTTCGATCTGGAGGACGTAGCCGAGCGCTACGAGGAGTACGCGAAGCGCCTGCGCCCCTTCATCAAGGACACCTCGCTGATCGTCGACGAGGCGCTCAAGGAAGGTAAGCGGGTGCTCTTCGAGGGCGCGCAAGGGACGCTGCTCGACCTCGACCACGGCACCTATCCGTTCGTCACNNACCCGCGTCGGCGAGGGTCCGTTCCCGAGCGAGATCGAGGGTCCCGACCAGCAGCAGGTGCGCGTGACCGGCGGCGAGTACGGCACCGTCACCGGGCGCGAGCGCCGCTGCGGCTGGCTCGACCTGGTCGCGCTCCGCTACGCCGCCCGCCTGAACGGTTTGACCGCGCTGGCGCTGACGAAGCTCGACGTACTTTCGATCTTCGACGAGATCCCGGTCTGCGTCGCCTACCGGCTCCCCAGTGGCGAGAGCACTCGAAATTTCCCCGCGCACCAGAGCGACTTCCACCACGCCGAGCCCGTCTTCGAGACACTGCCCGGCTGGGCCGAGCCGCTGGACGACGCGGAGTCGATCGCCGACCTGCCCGAGGCGGCGCGGCGCTACGTCAGCTTCGTCGAACAGGAGCTCGGCGTCCCGGTCGCCCTGGTCGGGACCGGGCAGGAACGCGAGCGCGTGCTCTACGGAAACGGCTCCGCCGCGTTGCTATAGAGCTCGTTCCGGAAAGAAGTGCATGGGCATCTGCTGGTGCTGGGCGACGCGAGGTTGTTTCGGCACGAACTCGGCACATTCCCGAGTGCATTTCCTCGATACCGTGCTACGCCCCGTAAGAGGGTGGGGGGAGGAGAGGTGGGTCCCGCCGCTTGAGGTTCCGAGAAGAGCGAGTCACGACCGATGTTAGGCGGCACGTGT
>PMMN01000058.1 GCA_003162235.1 Actinomycetota bacterium
GGGCATGACAAAAACGACAGTCGCCGGTATGGGCTGTTCTTACTGGGGAGGATAGGCATGAACAGGGGTGCTGGTTTGATGGGATTCGGAGTGGTTCTGGTGGTCGTGGGCGCCATCTTGGAGTTCGCTGTTTCCGCCAGCGCCAAGGGCTTCAACATCCACACGGTCGGGGTCATCCTGCTCGTCGTGGGCATCGTGTCATTCGTCGTTGGACTCGCGCTGATGATCTCCGGCGGCTCACGCAGGAGCAGCGTCCGCGAGGAAACGCGCAACACGCCCGGCGGACAGGAGCGCACCGTGGAGCAAAGAGACAACCTGGTTCCATAGTGGCGCTATATCGATCGCGACGTATTCGGACCGTAACAACCGCACGCGATGGGCTCGATCCGCGTTGGACGCCGAAGATAGCCCGCGTTGGTGATGAATTAACGCATCCCACACGGTAACGGGGGAGTCAACGGGGGGACTCGTTATGCAGCACTAATCGTCCGCGTCTACGCGGACTTGAACAAGGAGACGCAATCATGGTCGTAGCATCACTAGGCATCGGCGTCATTGGAACAATCCTCATCGTCATCCTCGTCGTCGTGGCGATCCTGTTCCTCTGGCGCCGCCGCTGAAATCGCCAGGTTGCGACGTTATCGTTCGAGGGGAGAGCAACCCTTTTGCCACAACGGAGGGAAGTGATCGAATGTACGGACTGACCCGCGCTTCGATGACGCTGATCGCGGCCGGCGTCGCCGGGTTTCTGATTTGGATCGCGACGACAATCAACGATCAAGCCACCGGCGGGTACTGGGCCGTCTGCGGGCTGATCGCGGGTGCGGGCCTCGTGATGGCCTTGTCCCAACTGCTAGGTGGATGGACGAAGTGGGGCGTGCCGCGCCTTTCTGCGACCGTCTTTTTCGTGGCGTTCATCCCGGTGCTGATTGCAGCGGGCTGGGTCGTCGTCGCGCACCAGTCCGGCGGGAACTGGGCTAGTCACCACGTGCTGTCGTGGTCAAGCGACATCCACATCCGCGGCTTGGTGAACGACCTGGCGAACTACGTCAGCGTGCTCGCTTTCGGGATCGGACTCGTGTTTGGCTACTCGTTTGACACGACCGGTCCACGCCAGCGCGCGGCCGCCGTCGACCGGCGCCAGGACGTCGTCACGCCTGCAGATCACCGCACCTCGGACGAGCCGCTCGCGGCGGAGGGAACCGCTGTAGGAACCAGCACGCAGCCGAGGACCTCTCGGTTCGGTCTCAGAAGGAGAAGTAAGCCGGTCGCCTCCGAGGACAGGCCCGTCGACGAGACCGCACCGACCCAGACGACCGACCACAGCTAACGAAGCGGCACACGAGCCGCCCCTCAGCATGCTCCGAAGGGCGGTTCGGGCTTGCCTCGCCCGACCTGACCCCGTTCGTTGGTCCACGGGGTGCTGCCCGAAGCAGGCGGAGCAGCTGACCGGCTTACACGCCCGTGTCAGCGCTGGCAAGCTCGAGATCCGCTTCTCCGGCGAGGCCGAGCTGGACTCGAGGCGTTCGAGCGTTCCTCGCGCCCCTCACGGCTCCACGACCACGTGCAGAGACTCGTGCTGCTCAAGCACGATCACCGAGGTCTTGTCGTGGTGGCGGCGGAAGAGCAGGTCGACGCTCCCCTGGCCCACCTGCAAGCCGCGGATGGTTACTTCACCAAGCCAGCTCGGCAGTGCCGGGCGGACGATTCGGAGCAGGTGCCTGGTCGCATCCGGCTCCAGCCCGAGCGCCGTTCGCAGCATGTAGGGGATCGCGCCGGCAGCCCAGGCCTGCGGCGAGCAGGCAACGGGATAGCGCACCGGCTCGGGCGAGTCGCCGCGCGCAAAGCCGGCGAAGACCTCGGGTAGGCGGTAGCTCGGGAAGCGAGTCGCCGCCTCGTAGACGGCCGTGAACACGCTCAGCGCCTCCTTGTCGAAGCCGTAGCGCTTGAGCCCGGCGGCGATCAAGGCGTTGTCGTGCGGCCAGACGGCTCCGACCTGATAGTCGAGCGGGTTGTAGGCCGACTCGCCCTCGGCCATCGTGCGCACGCCCCAGCCGCTGAACATCCGTTTCGAAACGAGCATGCGCGCGACCGACCGAGCGTGCCCGGCGCCGACGATTCCCGACCAGAGCGCCTGGCCGGGATTGGAGGAGATCGCCTCGGCGGGTCGTCCGTCCTTCTGGAGGGCGACCGCGAGATAGCGACGGTCGGGCAGCCAGTAGGCGTTCTGGAAGCGCTTTCGCAGCGCCTTGGCCGCCTTCTCGAGGCGCTCGGCCTCGTCGGGGCGATCGGTGAGGCGATACAGCCAGGCCGTATCGAGGCGCGCGCGGTAGACGTACCCCTGCACCTCGACCAACGCGACCGGCGGCTCGGCGGCGGAGCCGTCGGCGTTTGCGATCGAGTTCCCGGAGTCCTTCCAGCCCTGATTGGCGAGGCCCTTCTCGGAACGGGATACGTAGTCGACAAAGCCGTCGCCGTCGTGGTCGGCGATCTCGTCGAGCCAGTGGAGGGCGCGCTCGACGTTCGGCTCGAGCTTGCGGAAGAGATCGAGATCGCCCGTCCAGCGCACGTACTCGGCTAGCAGGCAGAGAAAGAGCGGCGTCGCGTCGACCGTGCCGTAGTAGGGCGTCTGCGGCACCTCGCCTAGGTTCGCCATCTCCCCAACCCGAAGCTCGTGGGGGATCTTGCCCGGCTCCTCGTCGCGCCACTCGTCGTGGCGGCGCCCCTGGTAGCGCGCCAGCAGGATCAGCGTCTCGGCGGCGACGCGGGGGTCATTGGCGACGGTTTCGAGCGCCGTGACGATGCTGTCGCGGCCGAAGAGACAGACGAACCAGGGCACTCCGGCGGCGAAGAAGACCTCGCCGCGCTCGCGCGTCGCGAGCATCTGTAGGTCGGCGAAGGAGCGATCGAGGACGCGGTTGAAGAGGGAGTTGTCGGACGAGATGCTCACGCCCGAGAAGCTGGGCCAGCGCCGCCGCCGCGATCCCGGCGTCGTCTCGAGCGCTCCTTTGCCCATGTCGGAGATCTCGACGACGACGCGTATGCACTTGCCGGCGCCGGGGGAGAGCTCTATGCGGTAGTGGGCCGCGCCATCCGGGCTCGTCCGGGTAGGAGCCGGTTCGAAGGAGAGCGTTGTCGTGCGCACTCGTCCGTCGGCGCCGTCGTACTGAAACACGAGCCGGTTGTCCGTCCAGTTCGGCTTGTGCAGCGTCCCCCGCTGCCCAACCTCGGCGCCGCGGATAACGAACATATCGTCGAAGCCGGCCGCGAACTCGAGCACGAACTCGAGCGTCGCCGCCGCGAGCCCGAAGTTGCGTACGAAGATCGTCTCGATGACCCGCTCGCCGAGCCGCCGCTCGCGGCGGATGCCGATCTGCTGCTTGGGAATCCCGTGACCATGCTTTAGTTCGAGATCGGGATTGGTGAGCTCGCTAACCGAGCGATCGTCTTCGATCGCGCTCGAGAGCAGCACCGAGAGCGGCTCATGGCCTAGACGCAGGAGCGCACGGTCGAGAAAGCGGGTGTCGTGGAAGTAGAGGCCGTGCGCCGGCGAGACCGAGGAGTCAATGTCGCCGGCGCCGGTACAGAGGCAGAAGACTCCGCCCGACTTCGTCGTCAGCGTCTCACCGACGTCCGCGATCAGCGTCGAGGCCCCGTGGGTAAGCACTCGGCTGGTGGAGGGGCGTGCCATCGATCGCTCAGGCGAACTTGGGGTAGAGGGACATGCCAGCGAGCGGCATCTCGGTCAGCGCGAGCTTGCTCTCGATGCCGCCGTTGTTGACGATCAGATCGAGCCCGCCGAGCTCTTTAGCCGCCCCGGAGGCGAGGCGCCGCTTTGCTCGGGCCCTTGAATCGGCCGCAGCCTGGAGACCATTCCCGCTCTGCAGTGCTGAAGCACTGGATGGTCGGCCCTGTCGTCGACATCGGGATTTCCCCCGGCCTTTCACGTCGAGGTGGGTGTGGCGCCGGTCCGGCGTTGGATCTGCTCGAGGCTGCGCCCGCGTGTTTCGGGGACGCGGGCGAGCATGAAACCGATCGCCAGCAGGCCGATCGCGGCGTAGAGCCAGAAGGCGCCGGCGCGGGTGAGCGCGCCGGCGAGGGTGAGGAAGGTGAAGGAGACGGCGAAGTTGGTGGTCCAGTTGACGACAGCTGCGCTGCTCTCGGCGGGGCCACGGACGTTCAGGGGGTAGATCTCGGAGATCATCAGCCAGAAGACGGGGCCGAGGCCGACGGCGAAGGAGGCGATGTAGAGCAGCAGCGCCCCGAGNNGTTGGTGAGACCGATGAAAACGGTCTGGGTCAGCGCGCTGCCCGAGCCGATGCCCGTGAAGGAAAGGATCGTCGGCGCGTAATAGATGACGGTGTTGATTCCGACCAGCTGCTGGAAGGCGGCCAGGCCGACGCCGACGATGAGCATCGGGCGCAGTTGCGGCTGGAACAGGGCGCGGTGCCCAGCCTTGTGTTTGGCGGCCTGCTCGATCTCGTGCAGCTCGTCGTCGACGGCATCTGTTCCGCGGATGCGGCGTAGTACCCGTCTGGCGACGTCGTGGCGACCCTTTTCGACGAGCCAGCGGGGGCTCTCGGGGACGAAGAGCATGCCAATCGCAAGCGCGAGACCGGGTATGGCGGCGAGCCCGACCATCCAGCGCCAGTTGCCGGGCACGCCCTTGAGCCCCCAATCGGCGATGTAGGCGACGAAGATGCCGCTCGCGAGCATCAGCTGGTTCAAGGTGACGGTGCCGCCGCGGATCTTGCTCGGCGCGATCTCGGAGATGTACATCGGCGCGACGAACGAGGCGGCGCCAACCGCGAGCCCGAGCACCAGCCGCGCGCCGACCAGCTGCCAGACACTTTGCGCAAGCGCCGAGCCGATCCCGCCCGCAACATAGATCCACCCCGCGCAGATGATCGTCCGCCGGCGGCCGAGCAGGTCGGCGAGCCGCCCCGCAACGACGGCGCCGACGACGGCCCCGACCAGAAGCGAGGCGACGATCGCCTGCTGGTCGAAGTTCGATTCGGCGTGCAGATCGTGCTTGACGTAGAGAAGCGCGCCGCCGATCACGCCCGTGTCGTANNCTGATGAACTCAGTCACACACGCCCATAATGCATCGACGGCCCCCCGCTCAGCCTGCGTCTCCTCAAAGCCCCTGGCACCCGGAACGGCGTCGGCGCTATCCGGCGAGCCGGGTGACGCAGAAACTCCATCCGCGCAGTTTAGTGCCCCCACAACAGCGAGCGACTCGCACTCCGGTCGCCTGACCCGCCAAGTCTCAAGCGCTCATCCGGCAGCGATGTCCGGCGCTGCGTTCGTCTTGGCGGTCTCCTCCACGAGTACTACAGAGCCGCAGCCTGAGTAAACCCTAGTTTTGACACCTTTCACTTTCACGACCAGCTTCCTCACAGCGCCCAACGGTCTTGTGAGACGCTGAAAGACCCAGTAGCGGTCGCGTCTTCAGACCAAGCCGCCTTCGCTCTCGACGCCCTTGGGTAACTGGCTACTTGAGGATATTCACGGCGCGGGCGGCAGCAAGGAGGACTGTGATCGCCGAGACGCCCGACTGGATCAACATCAGAAACTTCGTTCGGCGCGTTAGCGGCATCGCGTCGGTTGGGCTAAAGGCGATTGCGTTAGTGAACGCGATATAGACGTAGTCGAGTAGGTGAGGCGTCCAGTCGGGTTCTGCGAGCTGCGGATTCTCGCTCTGCGGGAACTGGAAGTCAGGAGGAGGCGGGCTTGGCTCGCATCTGCGGACCGGGCCGCCGCGATCGAGTTCCCAGAACCAGAGGCCGAAGACGATCACGTTCGTCGCCCAGATTGCGAACGCCTTGAGCAGAAGCTCGCCGCCACTTTTCTCCTGACCGCTGATCAGCGAGCCGATCAGCGCAACCAGACTCAGTGCGTTCGCGGCACTGACGACGGCGAGGAGCGCCACCGCAACCATGCGTCGGTGGCCGAGCTGCACCAGCCGCCGGCGCGGCCGCTGCCAGGCAAGCGGAAGCAGCATAAGCAGCTCTGGCCCGACTGCCACCAACCACGTCCACCAGGGGAGTCCCCACTGCTTCCACCCCCGTTCGCGGCTGACGATTGCAAGCAACAGCTGGAGCGCGATCACGAGCACGACGGCAGGCGCCGCCTCCCAGCGCGACTCGACCTCCGCCTCGTGGAATACGGTCTCGGCCACCAGGCGGATTCTGCGCCTGCGCCCAACGAGACTCAACCCCGGCAGACCTTTCGCCCTCCCGCGTGAGTTCACATGGTCTCGGGCCAGATCGCCGCAAAGAGGGTTGAGCTTTTCTTTGGCGAGGACCCCGGATCCACATCGAAGGAGCCTCCGTTTCGGCTTTGTACAGGGTTAGCCCGCGAGATCCTCCTCGGGCGGTTTCTGCAGTGCCGGGGGTGCCTATGACCGCCCTTGACGACTGCACAGTCGTAGAGACAAACGTAGAGCCTCCCCCAAATGGGCAGTGGCGGATACGAACTCCGAGCCGCGTGCAGGGGTTTGTACGTCGCACCCTGGGTCATAGACAGCGGGGCACGTTCGAACCTTTGGAGGCAGGCGGGTTCGAACCGAGTCGCTTCTCGCCCACTGGGGGCGCCGCTGGCGGTGCGAGCCCGGAGTGGCACGACCGTGCGCGTGCTCTTCCCCGCAAAAGCGGAGCTGGACGAGCCCGAGAGCCACGTCGGCTGAGCGTTGCCATCCCCAGGCGCTGCCGAGCCTGCCCCTACGACATTGCCCCCGATCACATAGGCGCCCCAGGCTGCTAGCGTTGCCCGCGACCGCGACGAAGGAGACGCTGTAATGGACTACCGCAAGCTGGGCCGACTGGGGCTGCGAGTCAGTCCGCTTTGTCTCGGAACGATGAACTTCGGCTGGGAGGCCCGCGGAACGAGCGAGCGGGACGCCTTCGCGATCATGGATCGCGCACTCGAGCAAGGTATCAACTTCTTTGACACCGCCAATGTCTACGGCTGGCGCGGCGACAACCAGGAGCGCCGCGGTGAGGGAATCACCGAGCAGATCGTAGGCCGCTGGCTCGCCCAGGGCGGTGGCCGCCGCGACAAGGTCGTGCTCGCGACGAAGGTCTTCGGACAGATGGGCCTCTGGCCGAACGAGGGCCGGCTCTCGGCCCTCCACATCAGAAAGGCCTGCGAGGCGAGCCTGCGGCGACTCCAGACCGACTACATCGACCTCTACCAGATGCACCACGTCGATCGCGACACGCCCTGGGAGGAGATCTGGCAGGCGATGGAGCAGCTCGTGCGCGAGGGCAAGGTTCTTTACGTCGGCTCCAGCAACTTCGCGGGCTGGCATATCGCGCGAGCAAACGAGATCGCCCGCTCGCGCAACTTCCTCGGGCTCGTCTCCGAGCAGAGCCTCTACAACCTTCTCGCGCGCAGCATCGAGCTCGAGGTGCTGCCCGCCTGCGAGGAGTACGGGCTGGGCGTCATCACCTGGAGCCCGCTCGCGGCCGGCCTGCTGGGCGGCGCAGCGGCGAAGGCGCAACAGGGACGTCGCGCCAGCCCGGACACTCAGGCCCAGCTCGAGCGTGAGCGCGACAGGATCGAGCGCTACGAGGCGCTCTGCGCCGAGCTCGGCGAGCAGCCGGCCAACGTCGCGCTCGCCTGGCTACTGTCGAACCCGGTCGTGACCGCCCCGATCATCGGGCCGCGCACGCTCGAGCAGCTCGACGAGATGATGCGCGTGCCGGAGATCGAGCTCGACGAGGAAACGCTCCGCAAGCTCGACGAGCTCTTCCCCGGCCCGGGCGGGCCCGCGCCCGAGGCGTACGCCTGGTAACCGCGGTTCGGAGCGCCGGCACGGTGCAGGAAGCGCCGCGCCGGCGCTTCCATGCTCGATGTCGCGAGGCTCAGCGCACCGGTCTCATGTGCCTGAGCGCGAGCTCGAGCCACGCAGTCGCGTGCGCGGTCCAGAGCGAGGTTCCGTGGCCGCCCGGGTACTCCTCGAACACGTGCGCCACGTGCGCCCGCCGGAGCTCGAGATCGAGCTACTCGTTCTCGCCCCGGAAGAGATCGTCGCTCTCGCCGACGTAGAAGGCGAAGAAGGTGGGGTAGTGCTGGCCAGTGGCGGATACGAACTCTGAAGCCGCGCTCAGGGGTTTGGACATCGCGCCTTAGGTCATAGACAACGGAGCACGTTCGAACCTTTTTGGAGCTAGGCGGATTCGAACCGCCGACCTCCTGGGTGCGATCCAGGCGCTCTCCCAACTGAGCTATAGCCCCGCGAAGCCAACAGTCTAGCGCCGCAAAACAGCAGCCTCGACGCTCACACTGTCCCCCACGCGCTTTGAGCAAACGGCGAAGCCGCGCTCAAAGCCAAGCTCAGAAGCCGACGAAAGTCGTCAAGCCTCCGCAGGAGGCGGACTTTCGTCGGGAACGCTCTCCCAACTGAGCTATAGCTCCCGTTCGGCCACACAGTCCAGCGCCGCTATGGAGTCGGTTCCGCACCCTTCTCCCCCGGCCCTCCTTACGGTTGGCTAAGCGGGCAAGCTAGAGACCGCGCTCGCCGTTTCCATCGTTGCGGTCTCGTTCTCGTCGGTCGTAATCGGGTCGGCGCTCGACGGCGGCTCAGAGGGCTCGCCGCCTTTTCAACCGGTCGTCGAGCAATCGTCCGGGCACTACGGCCACCACCACCAGCGAAGAACGACATGAGAAAGAACCGGGCGTGTACAATCGGTGACGATATACCCCCGCCGGGTATTTTGGAAAGGAAGACCGTAGATGAACGATGTCGCTATCTACACAGTTCCAGAGATGACCTGCGGCCACTGCAAGGCCGCGGTCACACGAGAGGTATCTACAGTCGCCGGCGTGCACTCCGTGGACATTGATCTCGACACGAAGCTCGTGACCGTGACGGGCGAGCATCTCGACGACGAGGCTCTGCGCGCTGCGATCGAAGAGGCGGGTTACCANNATCGACGAGTTGGTCGGTGCGGTCGAGTCGATCGGCTACCACGCACACCCAGCCGCGCCGACTCACCTGGGCCACGCGAGCGATGACGAGCCCGGGCATCACCATCACGACGAGTCGCTCAGAGTCCTGACGCGCCGGCTGATCGTAGCCGTCGCGCTCAGCATCCCGGTCGCGCTCGTGGCGATGGTCTCGCCGCTGCAATTCGCCGGCTGGGAGTGGGCCGCGCTCGTATTTACGACGCCGGTCGTCTTCTGGAGCGGGCTCGGCTTCCACCGCGTCGCGCTCAAGAACGCCCGCCACGGCGCTGCGTCCATGGACACGCTGATCTCGATGGGCACTCTGGCCGCCTGGGGCTGGTCGACGGTCGTCCTCGTCGGCGGCTTCGCCGCCAGCACCTACTTCGAGGCGGCCGCGGTGATTACGACCTTGATCCTGCTCGGGCGCTACCTCGAAGCGCGCGCGAAAGGGCGCTCTTCGGAGGCAATCCGCACGCTCCTGGAGATGGGCGCCAAGGAGGCGCGCGCGCTTCGTGACGGCGAGGAGGTGCTCGTGCCAGTGGAGGAGCTCGTAGTCGGCGATCTGTTCGTCGTCCGCCCCGGTGAGAAGGTGGCGACCGACGGCGTCGTCGTCGAGGGCGAATCGGCGCTCGACGAATCGATGCTGACCGGCGAGTCGGTGCCGATCGAAGTGGCCGCGGGCAACGCGGTGGCCGGAGCGACCGTCAACAGCTACGGCCGCCTGGTCGTGCGCGCAACCAGGGTCGGCGCCGACACGGCGCTGGCTCAGATCGCGCGCCTCGTCGAGGCCGCGCAGTCCGGTAAGGCGCCCGTGCAGCGGCTCGCCGACCGCGTCGCGGCGATCTTCGTACCCGTCGTGATCGTGGTTTCGCTCGCGACCTTGGCCGGTTGGCTCGCTTTCGGAGGTTCCGCCTCGGTCGCCTTCACGGCCGCGGTCGCCGTTTTGATCATCGCTTGCCCCTGCGCATTGGGATTGGCGACGCCGACCGCGCTGATGGTCGGCACCGGCCGCGGCGCGCAGCTCGGCATTCTGATCAAGGGTCCGCAGATCCTCGAGCAGACGCGCAGGGTTGACACGATCGTGCTCGACAAGACCGGCACCGTCACCGAAGGGAAGATGGAGCTCGCCGAGATCTCGCTGCTGAACGGCGCGACGCGTGCGGACGTCCTCCGGTTCGCGGGCGCCGTCGAGGCGGCTTCGGAACATCCGATCGCACAGGCGGTCGCCCGCGCCGCCAAGGCCGAGCTCGGCACTCTGCCGCCGGTCTCAGGCTTCCGCAACCAGCCCGGCGTCGGCGTCGTCGGAACGGTCGACGGGCGCGAGATCACCGTCGGGCGCAAGGGCGGGCAGATCGTTGTTTCCTGGGACGGCGTCGAGTGGGCCACGCTCGAAGTGCGCGACACCATCAAGCCGACCAGCATCGAGGCGATCGCGGAGCTGAAGGAGCTCGGCCTCGTGCCGGTGCTGCTGACCGGCGACGCGAAGCCAACAGCCAAAAGAGTCGCCCATGAGGTCGGTATCGAACGCGTGCTCGCGGAGGTATACCCCGAGGGCAAGGTCGCCGAGGTGAAGCGCTTGCAGGAAGCCGGCAGAGTCGTCGCCATGGTCGGTGACGGCGTGAACGATGCACCGGCGCTCGCGCAAGCCGACCTTGGCCTTGCTATCGGCACCGGCACCGACGTCGCGATCGAGGCGTCAGATCTGACGCTCGTTTCCGGCGATCTGCGCGCCGCCGCCGACGCGATTCGGCTCGCGCGTCGTACTTTGCGCACGATCAAGGGCAATCTCTTCTGGGCGTTCGCTTACAACGTCGCTGCCATACCGCTCGCCGTCGCCGGGGTCCTCAATCCGATCATCGCCGCGGCCGCGATGGCGTTCTCCAGCCTCTTCGTCGTCTCCAACAGCCTGCGCCTGCGACACTTCCACAGCCGCCGCGAAGGACGGGCCTGATGCCGCATCCGTATCTCGCGGATAAGGATGCTCTCGTCAAGCGCCTGCACCGGATCGAAGGGCAGGTACTCGGAATCGAGCGGATGATCGAGGAGGATCGTTACTGCATCGACGTCCTCACGCAGGTCGCCGCCGTCAACACTGCACTCGAGAGCCTCGCCCTAAAGATCCTCGGCGAGCACGTCAAGCACTGCGTCGCGGGAGCGCTCATGTCCGGCAACGAGGAGATCGCCGCCGAGAAGAGCCGCGAGCTGCTCGCGGCCGTCGAGCGCTTCACGAGGACCCGTTGACGGCCGGAATGTCGCGTCGCGCTCGCTCAGGTCTTCTTCTCGACTGACTCGTGTAGCTTCGCGCGCAGCTTGTCGTAGGTCTTGACGTCGATCTCTCCCGCCGCGAGCCGCCGGTCGAGGATCTCTTCGGGCCGCTCACGCGACTCGTTCGGCCGTCCCTTGCTGGTGAGGAGGCTCGTGAGTATCCAGACGACCAGGACCAACAGGACGATCCAGAAGACGGCCATCAAGACCCAATTTCCAGCTCCCGTATCGTGGTGCCAACCCTCCATCATCGTTTCTGTCCTTCTCTCTCCGGTTTCGCTGTAATCGTTGTCTCCGGTCTCGTGGCTGGTGACTCCTATCGTCCGCGGTGCAACCGATTCCGCCTCTGCTGAGAATGCAGATACGAGATGTGGGCTGGGACCTGACGCGTCCCGTAACAGCGGATTCGCTTGACCATGCCTTCAAACGATCATTGACCGTGACCGCCATATCGAAACCGGCCGGCGAAAGTGGCCGAGCCGTGACCGATCAGCCGCGATACCCGGAGGATTCCCGCACGATCAGCTCGACCGGGATCACAAGCTCGATCGGACTCGCCGACGCGTCGACGATCATGCGCAACACGCCCTCGGCCGCCGCGATTCCCTGAGCCGGGGCGTCTTGCCGCACGGTAGTGAGTCTCGGCGAGACGAAAGCCGCATAGGGAACGTCGTCGAAGCCGACGATGGCGATGTCATCGGGAACGCTGAGCCCGGCCTTCTCGATCGCAGACATGGCGCCGATCGCCATTACGTCGGAGGCCGCGAAGACGGCATCGGGCCGCTCGTCGAGCTCGAGCAGCTGCTCCATCGCGGCGACGCCATCGTAGAGGAAGAACTCGGCCTCGGCCAGGTAGTCCTGGCGCGAAGAAAGACCTACCTCCTCGAGACCGATCCGGTAGCCGAGCAGGCGTTCTCCCCCGACGGCATGAGAGAGCGGAGCGTGAATGGTGGCGATCCGGCGCCGGCCGGCCGCGTGGAGGTGGCGAACGGCTTCGACAGCTCCGCCGACGTTGTCCGCCGAGACGTGGCCGAGACGGGGAGCAAGCCCGACATCGTCCACGCCCACGCAGGGAATGTCCGCCTCGAGCAGCCTGGAGACCCTGGCGTCGTCGGTGGTGAAGCCGTGCAGGATCACGCCGGCGACACCGCTGTCGCGGCAACGGCGCAGGTAGGCGTCGGGATCGCGATCGATGGTGGTGAAGAGGAGCAGATCGCAGCCGCTCGCGCGCAGGCGAGACTTGATCCCCTCGAGCAGGCCGAGAAAGATCGGGTGCGGGCTGTTCGAGTACTCCCAGGTGATCGTCGCCACGCCGATCACGAGCGGTTTCGCCGCTGCCGCCAGGGCCTTTTCCTCCGCGAGCGCGTCCGCGCGGGCATGGAAGAGCTCGCGCTCGCGCGTTTCCTCCTCGATCGCAGCGAGAATCTGGGTTGCCGAACGATCCATCTCTTAGGAATCGACCTTCGCTGGAGGCTGATGAGTGAAGACCGGCATCGCAAGCCCTTTAGCTCATCCTAGAACTACCTGGGGCGAGAACTCCAGCCCGTTTTGCGGCGGCAGCCCTAATCGAAACGGCGTCAAAGCTGTCGCTCGACGCGCGAGCCGCCGACCACCTGGTCACCGTCGTCGTCGAAACGCACCAGAGCCTTGAAGCCGCCGTCGTAGTCGCGCGCCCAGAGCACGAGCCGGGCGCCGCGACCACCGACGGAGCAGCGTTCCTCGCCTTCGGGATCGAGGCCGCGCCAGACGCGCACGAACGGGTTTTGCTGCCACTCCCTGCCTACGCTCGTCTCATCGGTATGTCCGGGCAGGAGGCGCGTCTCGGGCGGGAGGGTGAGCAGAACCTCCATGATCGAACGGCGCAAATCGGCGTAGCTCGAGCTCGAGCCGCCGACCGATCCGGCGAAGAGCACGTCGCCNNCCCGGCGTGGGCAAGACCTCGATCGTGAGTCCGCCGGTCTGGAACGGATCGCGCGGCCGTTCTACCGTCTCGAGGCCGAAGCGGCGCCTGAGTAGCTCGTTGCCAGCGGTGTGATCGCCGTGGCCGTGCGTGACCAGTAGGTGGGTGACGGTCAGCTCCCGCTCCTCGACCGACCGCAGCAGAGGCTCGAGCGGGGCGCCGCTGTCGACGAACACGCCCGTTCCGCCGGGGCGGTCGGCAACAAGGTAGGCGTTCGAGAGCCAACCCGGATGCATGCTCCGCTCGACGATCACGTCACGTCCCCCGTCAGGTGATGCTTCCGAGGTTCTGGGTCGCTAGCACCAAGTGATGCGAGGACGCAGGGAGCGTTCATACCTGAATGGTATGGGCGCGACTGAGGACACGGCAGCGCGCCGCGTGATAGCGGGCCAGAGGCCGGAGCGCATTGCCTGCTGGGGGACTAGGCTAGTTGATCCAGTGCCCGCCGCTCTCACGCTCCCAGAGGACTTCCCCCGCCGCGTCAAGGCGATCGCCACCGATCTCGACCGAACGCTGATCGGGGAGGACTACACCCTCCACGAGCGCACCATCGCGGCGATAGCGGCCGCGCGCGCGGCCGGGATCCACGTAGTGATCGTGACCGGGCGCATGTTCCGCTCGGTTCGCCGCTACTGCGAATGGGCCGGACTCGACGACCCGGTCGTCTGTTACCAGGGCGCCGTTGTCGCCGATCCCGTCAGCGGGCGCTTTCTTCGCCACATCGCAATCCCGCTCGAGCTGGCGCGCGAGGCGATCGGCGCGATCGAGCAGGAGGGGTTCAATCTGAACTGCTACGTCGACGACAACCTCTACGTCTCGACGATGACGCCGGAGGCCCGTCGCTACGCCGATTTCCAGCAGATCCCGATCGAGACCGTCGGCGATCTGCTCACCTGGCTCGACAAACCTCCGACGAAGCTCGTCGTCATCGCCGCCCCCGAGGCTCTGGACGAGCTCGGCGAGCGGCTGCGGGAGCGCTTCGCCGGTCGCCTCTACATCTCCAAATCGCTGCCCTTCTTCCTCGAGCTGGCCAGCCCGGAGGTGTCGAAGGGCTCCGGGCTCGGCTTCGTGGCCGAGCAGCTCGGTTTCAAAGCCGAGGAGACCGTCGCCTTCGGAGACGGAGAGAACGACATCGAGCTACTCGACTGGGCCGGTTACGCGGTCGCGGTCGCCAATGCCGACGTCAGGGTGCTCGGCCACGCCGATTTCGTCTGCCCGCCCGTGACCGAAGAAGGGGTTGCGCAGACGATCGAGGCCATGTTGGCTTCCGGCATTGGCCCACGGGGGTCTCGACCGCTGCAGTCCTCCGCCCCGTAAACTTGCGGCCGTGATCGACCTCAAAGCAGCTCGCTCCGATCCCGACGGCTTTCGCGCCGCGCTTTCACGCAAGGGCGGCGTCGAGGCCTTCGACCAGCTGATCGAGGCCGACCGGCGCTGGCTCGAGCTGGTACCGCAGGTGGACGAGCTGCGTGGATTGACGAAGCCCAAGGGTAAGCCCACTCCCGAGGAGCTCGAGCAGCTGAAGCAGGCAAAGGTGAAGCTGCAGCGCCTGGAGGCGGAACTGGCGGACGCCGAAGCCACGCGCGAGGCGGCCCTGGCGCTGGTTCCGAACCCTCCCCACCCCGACGTCCCCGACGGAGACAGCGACGAGGACGCGGTCGAGCTCAGGCGCGTCGGCGAGCCACGCTCGATCGCAAACCCGCGCAGCCACCTCGAGCTCGGCCGCTTCGACATGGAGCGGGCCGCCCGGGTGTCCGGCGCGCGCTTCGGCTACATGATCGGCGACACTGCGCTGCTCGCGCTCGCGCTCTACCGCTTCGCCCTCGATCTGCTCGGAAGCAAGGGCTTCGTTCCGGTGTTGCCGCCCGTGCTCGTGCGTGAAGAGGCGATGTTCGGCACCGGCTTCTTCCCGACCGACAAGGCGAACATCTACGAGATCGCCTCGGACGGGCTCTTCCTCACGGGCACCTCCGAGGTCGCGCTCGCCGGACTGCACATGAGCGAGGTGCTCGACTCGAAGGACTTGCCGCTCCGCTACGCGGGCTACTCGACCTGCTTCCGGCGCGAGGCCGGTGCGGCCGGCAAGGAGACGCACGGCATGTTCCGCGTGCACCAGTTCGAAAAGGTCGAGATGTACGTCTACACGCGCCCGGAAGAGTCCTGGCAAGAGCACGAGCGCATGGTCGCGATCGAAGAGGAGATCCTGCAGAAGCTCGAGCTCCCTTACCGCGCAGTCGATATCCCCGCCGGCGACCTCGGCGCCCCGGCGGCCAGGAAGATCGATCTCGAAGTCTGGTTCCCCGCCCAGGAGCGTTACCGCGAGGTCACGTCCTGCTCGAACACAACCGACTTCCAGGCTCGTCGTCTCAAGGTCAGGTACCGAGGCGAGCGTGGGACGGAGCCGGTGCACACCCTCAACGGCACCGCCGCGGTCGGGCGCATGCTCCTGGCACTGCTCGAGAACGGGCAGCAGGACGACGGCCGCGTCGTCGTTCCCGAGGCGCTCCGGCAGTTCGGCGCGCCGTCCGAGCTCTCCCACTGAGACTGCGATCGCAAGCAAATCGTCGCGGCGCCCGTGGACTATGCTGGCTTCGCGCGGCGGGGTGCCGGAGCGGTCGAACGGGGCGGTCTTGAAAACCGTTGGGGGTTCACGCCCCTCGTGGGTTCGAATCCCACCCCCGCCGAATAGCCGCCGGAAATCCGCTCCCACGTCGGGGAGCATGACGATTTCCGGCGGCGTGTAAGTAAGCGAGGACGATTTAGACCTCGGCAAGAGAAAGCTGGAGGCCCTTCTCTGGCTCTCTCCGCGCCCGAATACCGCTTTCTCTCGCTCGAGCCGGCTCGAAAGGCCGGGAAGGACGAGGGGTGGCAACGTGGAAAGCGTGAAGGACTTATCGGGTCACCGGCGTGTAGCGACCGGCAGAACCAAACGAGGGCATCCCTTCATCCCTCCCGCCACCTGAGGAGCCTCCCCGCGGGGCTCCTCAGGATTTGAGCCCGAGGCGATCGCGCCCGCGCACTATGCGGTGCCCTCTTTACCTCTTTAGGGTTAAAGAGCTGAGCGGAGAAAGCCGATCTTATTGGCGTTGTCACCGTTTTCGTCTGCGCGTTGGAGGTGGGTCAGTATGCGGCGAACCAACCTAGGGTTCCTTCGTCTTGTTGTTTTGGGATGTGTTGCGGCGTCGAGCGGCTTCTTCGCGGCCAGCGCGAGCGCCTCGCAGCTCATCAGCAACGTCCCGAATCACATCGATACGCACAGCGTGAGTATCAAGGTGAACAAGAAGGGTGTCGCCGCGCTCACCTTCAAAGCCAATGGTCGCGTGCAGCACATACTCGCGCGCGGCGCGATCAACGCGCGCCCGCCCCTCAAGGGCGGCAAACAGGTGAGGTTCCAGCTCGACTACAAGGGCGGCTGGGGTTTCTACCACGACGCCAAGTACTGGAAGAATCACTTCGGGGCGAACATCTGCGGTCCCTACACTCCGGACACGGGGACCACCACAACGACCACCACAACGACCACCACAGGGGATAACCCAGGGGACTACACGCAGGAAGACAAACCGGACAAACCGGACGCGCTAGACCAGCGTATCCTCATCTACGCCTGCACGACTCCCGACGGCTCCCACTGGGCGCTCCAGAGCTGGCAGCGCCGGCTCCGCTGCTACGGGCAGACGAACAAGACCTACAACAAGGTCTGGGAGCTGCGCTTGTCACACTGGAACACCAAGCTCCCGAAGCTTGAGATCAAGTTCGACTGGCAGTCGTGGGGCACCCGGCACTACGACCACCTCTGGGGACGGTTCACCTATCTGGATAAACCTGTCTACGGCTTCAAGAACACCAAAGCCGGCGCACCCCTCGACGACTGGGGCCGCAACGTGTACCTCGAAACCTTCAACTCCCCTTACGGTCCGGGTTGGAAGCACGAGAACGCCTTCCTCACCCATAAGACGACCGGCGCCTTCTGCTACGTCGTAACCAAACACAAAACCGCATCCCACACGTTTCCGGCCGGTGCGGGAGAAAAGTACCGCGCCACAGTCGTTGGGCCCGGGGTAGCTCCCGACGTCACCTGGGAGGGAAACGGGCCTGGCCCATACGATTCAGTGCTAGACGCGCAGGCGAATGCACAGCAGCAGATAGATCTCGCAGGCGACTCGGCTTGCCAGATCAGATGACAGCGCCTGGCGAAACGGGCTGACCGCCGACAACCTATCCGACTGCCGGTCGCGACTCGACCCTATGATCGAGGCGTGACCGAGCGCACGCGAGCGACAAGCGAAATCGAGGCGATCGTCTTTGATCTCGACGGCGTTCTCGTCGACAGCGAGGAGATCTGGGACGAAGCGCGCCGGACGCTGGCGCTGGAGCACGGGCTTGCCTGGCCCGTGAGCGCGCAGCAGGAGACGATGGGCATGAGCTCGGGCGAATGGTCGCGCTTCATGCGCGAGCGAATCGGTCTCGAGGAATCACCTGAGGAGATCTCAGCTGAGGTTGTGCGCCGGCTCGAGCAGATCTACCGAACGCACCTGCCTCTGCTCGAGGGCGCCGTCGACGCGGTCGAGCGCATGTCGGAGCGGTTCCGGCTCGGCCTGGCCTCGTCCTCGAACAGGCCGATTATCGAGCTCGTGCTCGAGCTGGCCGAAATCGCCGGTCAGTTCGAGGTCACGGTCTCCTCCGAGGAGGTCGGGCGCGGAAAACCGGCTCCGGACGTCTACCTGGAGACGCTTCGGCGGTTGGCGGTCATGCCGGAGCGAGCCGCGGCGATCGAGGACTCCACGAATGGAATCCTCTCCGCGAGCGCCGCCGGGATGCTCGTCGTGGCGATTCCAAACCCCGCATTTCCGCCCCGGCCGGATGCCCTGGCCGCGGCCGACGTCGTGCTCGCCTCGCTGGCCGAGCTGACGCCGGANNCCGTCGCGGATCGAGCCGCCCGTCTGCGCCACGTAGCCGACCCCGACGGCCGCGGCGCGATCGATCGTGTCGCGGAACGGTATGAAGGCGTCCGAGCTGAGCGACATTCCCTTGAGCCCGGCCAGCCAGTCGCTTCGCTGCTCAGGGGTGAGCGGGCTCGGCTCTTGTGAGAACGACGCGAGCCATGCCTCGCGCTCCTTCACCGTCATCTCGCCGCGCAGATAGAGGTCGATCGCGTTGTCGCGCTCGGGGCGCCCGATACCCTCGCGAAAGGGCAGCGTCTGCACGAGCGGACTGCGCCGCAGATGCCAAAGCTGAGCCTTGTTCGCCGCCAGCTGAACGCAGTGGATGCGCGACTGCTGGCCGCAGCCGACCCCGACCAGCTGACCGCCCGCGGCGATCGTGACCGAGTTCGACTGCGTGTACTTGAGCGCGATCGTGGCCAGTAGGAGGTCGCGGGCCGCGTCGTCGGGAAGCTCACGGTTCTCGGTCACGATCCCGGCGCGGAGATCATCGATTGTCAAACGGGCGTCGTTGCGCGGCTGCTCCAGCGTGACGCCGAGCAGGTCGCGGCGCTCGATCGTCGGCAAGCCGACCGCGGCATCGGCCTCGAGCACGAGATAGTTGCCTCGTTTCTTCCCTTTCAGGAGCTCCAGCGCCGCCGGCTCGTAACCGGGCGCGATCACCGCGTCGGAGACTTCCTGCACGAGTAGCGCCGCGGTCGCCTCGTCGACGACGTTGCTGATGGCAACGCAGTCGCCGAAGGAGCAAAGGCGATCGGCGCCACGAGCCCGCGCGTAGGCGCTTGCGACCGGGCTCAGCTCCAGGTCGCCGACGAAGTACGACTCCTTCAGGTCGTCGGGGAGCGCCACGCCGAGGCCGGCGCCGGCAGGGCTCAGGTGCTTGTAGGACGCCGCCGCGGGTAGGCCGAGCCCCTCGCGCAGCTCGCGCACCAGATTCCAGGCCAGCAGGGCGTCGAGGATGTTGATCGCGCTCGGAGCGCCGTTGAGCACGCGGAAGGGAAGCTTCTCGCCGACCGCCGACACCGCTGCCGGTTTTTGGTGCGGGTTGGTTCCGTAGCGAAGCTCGAGTCGCGCCTGGGTTGCCATCAGAGCCCTCCTTGGGATCGTCGGTTTATAGAGCCTATCCCGTTAGAAACGCGCGGCCGATGCCGCCGTGCCCAGCCTAGCGGGATAGGTTTTTGCCCAGGCGCTCGGCATTGCTCCCCGCAGCTCCCCGGTGGTCGATTCCACCTCGTAGCGCCAGTCGC
>PMMN01000091.1 GCA_003162235.1 Actinomycetota bacterium
GTTCCCTTCTACAAGCGCGAGATCTCCTTCAAACGCAAGCCCAAGCCGGCGGTGGCGGCGGCCGAACCCGTTGTGGCCCCACCCGTGCCCGCTCCCGAGGCGCCGGCGGACGTTCCCGAAGACACCGCGGAGTCGGTGGCCACGACCGCGCCGGCTCCTGCCCAGCCGCCCGCGCCGAAGGTTCCCTTCTACAAGCGCGAGATCTCATTNNTCAGAACGGCGGCCGCGCGGAGCTACTGGAGCTCGTACGCGAGCCGCTGGCGCGCGGAATCGTCGTGGCCGGAGAGGTCCGCGATGTGCCCGCGCTGGCCGCCGCGCTGGCGAACATGTTCGCGCTGCACCGGTTGCCGAAAAAGGCCGTGCGCCTGGGTATCTCGAACAATCGCATCGGCGTTCGTATCATCGAAGTGTCGGGAGTTATGGAGCCGCGGCAGCTCGAAAACGCGATCCGCTTCCGCGCCCAGGAGGTGCTGCCGATCGCACTCGAGGACGCGGTGCTCGACTACCAGCAGCTGAGTGAGAGCGTCAACGCCGACGGCGAGCTCGTCCGGCGCGTTCTGCTCGTGGTCGCCTACCGCGATTTGATCGATCGCTATGTGGTCGCCTTCAAGGAAGCGGGTGTACGGCTGGTGGGGATCGACCTCGAAGCCTTCGGACTGTTGCGGGCGATGACTCCAGGAGTGATCGGCGAGCGATCGGACGCCGCTCACGTCGTCGTCTCGATCGGGCACGAGCGCTCGACCTTCGCCGTCTCCGATGGGAACGTCTGCGAGTTCACGCGCGTGCTCGAGTGGGGCGGCTCGACGCTGGACGTCGCCATAGCCCGCCAGCTCAATCTCGCTCCCTCCGAGGCCGAGCCTGTCAAGCACGCGATCACACTCGACGGGTCCGAGCTAGCCCTACCGCCCAACGTCACCGAGGAGCAGGTCAACCTGGCTGCCGATATCGTCCGGCGCCAGCTGCAGACCTTCGCGCGCGAGCTTGTCTCCTCGCTCCAGTACTACCAAAACCAGTCGAACTCGCTCGGTATCGGCGACATCGTCATCACCGGCGGTACCTCTCTGCTCCCGGGTCTCGCCGACGAGCTGCAGCGACTGATCGGTGTAAGCGTCCGCGTCGGCGATCCCTTTGAGCGCGTCAGGGTGGCCAGAGGAGTCGTCGCAGGTGTGAACCAGCGTGCGCTCGCGACCGCAATCGGATTGGCAATCGAGGAGTAGACGGCGACCCATGCGCGCGATCAATCTTCTCCCCAAGGACGCGGAACGAGCTCGGCGGACGACTCCCGATCCGGCGCTTCTGACCGGGATAATCGGCTTCGCCGTCGTGATCGTGGCGCTCGGCTGGATGTTCATGAGCGCGAGCCAGAAGGTTCAGGATAAGCAGGCGCAGCGCGACGATCTCGCGAGCAGGCTGGCCGAGATCAACAGGCTCAACCCGCCGCCAACGATCCTGCCCATCCAGCAGGCGATGTCCCCGCTCCAGGCGCCGCGGGTGAGTGCCGCGACCAGCGCTCTCGGCTATCGCATTCCCTGGGACGACGTCCTCGGTCAGATCGCTCAGGCGCTGCCGTCGGGCGTGAAGCTGACGACGCTGACTGCGACCTCGCCGATCTCGCCGAACACCACCTTCCTACAGTCGATTGGGAGTGACACCACGACCAACCTTACTCTCGGCGGTTGGACCTATGCGAACGAGTCGGTCGCGCTTTTGATGACGAGGCTCGAGCTCCTGCCATCGTTGGTGAGTAGCAGCGTGGTGCTCAACACCACCGATAAGGTTGCGGCAGCCGGGGTGACCGGGCGCCCGTACTACACCTTCACCATCTCCGCTCAGATTCGCACACCGGGAGCTCTCTCGTGAGCCCCGCTCCGGTCAAGAAAACGCCGACCGCGGTCAGGCTCGCAGTCGTGATAGGCGGACTGATCGTACTCGCCGCCGGCGGATATTTACTTCTCGTACAGCCGCTGAAGAGCAAGACGAGCTCGCTAACGAAGGAGATCGCGGCGAAGACCCAGGAGATAAACGACAGGAAGTCCCAGTCCCAGCAGGCGGCCGGCCTGTCGAAGATCCTCGTCGCGGACTACATCAAGCTCAAGACGGCGATGCCCGACAACCCAGAGGTGCCTGAGCTGTACTTGCAACTCGACGCGATTGCGCGAGACACCGGGGTCAGTTTCAACCAGATCACCCCCGCTGACGTGGTCGATGCGAGCCAGTATCAGGTCATCCCGTTCGCGCTGAGCTTCGAGGGCAACTTCTTACACCTGTCGGACTTCCTGCGCCGGCTGCAGTCGCTCGTGCTGGTCGAGAACGGCAAGCTGGTCGCACGGGGGCGTCTGTTCACGATCGATCAGGTGTCCTTTGCTCAGGGCCCCCTGGGCTTCCCCGACATCACCGCCAAGGTCCAGGTCAACGCCTACGTCTACGGTCACCCCGTCACCGTCGCGACCACGGGCGGCACGACCGGCTCCACGACGAACCCGGGCGAGACGAGCACATCCACGACGTCGACCACGACGACGCCCACGAGCACGGGCGCGACGGCATCAGTGCCGGGAGGGGGTTCCTGATGGCCAGCACCAAACAGCGTGCAGACAAACAGAAGGAAAAGGAGAAGAAGGAAAAGATTCTCCTCGTGGTGCTGGTCCTGATCCTGGTCGTCGTCGGAGCCGTGATGCTTCCGGGCATGCTCAAGAAGAAGGGGGCCGCGGCCGCACCGGCGTCGACAGCCACTCAGACTACGAGCACTTCGTCGTCTGCGACCAATTCGGGGACACCGGGCAACAGCGGCGTTCCAGCCTCGGGCCCGTCCGGCGCCGTGACGTTCGCGAACGTGTCCACCAACTACCAGCCCGGCGCTGGACAGCTGAGCAGCTTCGGGCGCTTCGCGAGCAAGGATCCGTTCAGTAACACGCCGGTCGCCGGACCTGGTAACTCCGCCTCGACATCGTCCTCGACCTCGACCTCGACCTCGACAACTTCAACCTCGGGCAACAGTTTCCCCGCCGCGGTGATCTCGATCAACGGCGCGTCGAGCACGGTGACTCTTCACAGCACGTTCCCGGCTGGGTCGCAGGCTTTCGTCCTCGATTCCATCACCGCTGGCAGCATCACGGTCAGTGTCACCAACGGCTCGTTCGCCGGCGGGCGATCGTTGGTGACGATCCGCAAGGGTCACACGGTGGTGCTGGAGAACACCGTCGATGGGACGAGGTACGCGCTCAAGATGATCTCCACCGCTTCAAGCAGCAGCACGTCGAGCGGGACAACGACGAGCACCGGGTTGCCGGCCGGAATAACGACGAGCCCCGGGGCGCCGGGCGGGACAACCACGAGCACGGGCCCGTGATGGCGATTCGAGCTCCGCGAGTAGCGGCGCGCCTTTAGCGAGGCTCGAGAACTGCCGATAGAGCAAAGCGATGGCGGCGTTCGCATACAGCGCGATCAATTCGCAGGGAGTAGTCAGCATCGGCGAGCTCCAGGCCACCGATCTCGAGCAAGCGCGCGAGCAATTACGCCAGCGAGGCCTCCTGGCCGAGCGCCTCGAGCGGATCGCCGAAGCGGCCGCCGCCGCGCAGGCGAGCTCGGTCAAGAAGGTCACGGCCAAGGCACTTCAGGTCTTTTCGCGCCAGTTTGCAACGCTGATCGGCGCCGGTGTGAGCGTCGTGGCAGCGCTTGTGATCCTCGAGGAGCAGACCGAGGACAGCAACCTCGCCGTGGTCATCGCCGACGTGCGCGCCAAGGTCGAGCGAGGACTTCTCCTCTCCGAGGCGATGGGCTCGCACCCCAAGGTGTTCGACACCCTCTACCTAGCCATGATCGAGGCGGGCGAGGCTGCAGGTGTGCTCGACATCGTGCTCGATCGCGTCGCGTTGCAGATCGAGAAGACGCAGCAAATCAAGCGCCGGGTGAAGAGCGCNNATGGTCTACCCGACCCTCGTGCTGACCTTCGCCACCCTCGTCCTCACCGGGATGCTGCTCTTCCTCGTTCCCATCTTCGTGAAGATCTTCGCCCAGAACGGCGGCACGCTCCCGACCCTGACTCAGTACACGATGAAGCTCTCCGATCTGGTTCGGAACTGGTGGTTCGTGATCTTCCCGGTTATCGGCGGCTCGATCTGGGGGTTGCTCCGCTTGAAGAAGACCGAGCGCGGCCGGGCGCTCTGGGATGCGTTCATGCTCAGAGTGCCGATGCGCATCGGCATCACCGTCCTCAAGATCTCGATGGCACGCGTCTCGCGCACGCTCTCGACTCTGATCGCGGCCGGTGTCGACATCATCAAGGCGATCGATATCACCGCTCACACCTCCGGTAACGCGGTTATCGAGAAGGCGCTGCTGGAGGTCAAAGACAGGGTGCAAGAGGGTATCCCGATCGCTCAGCCGCTGCTGGAAAGCGCCATCTTCCCGATCATGATCAGCCAGATGGTCAAGATCGGAGAGGAGACCGGAGAGTTGGAGCTGATGCTGACGAAGGTCGCCGATTTCTACGAGGACGAGGTCGACACCGCGATCGCCTCACTCACCTCGATCATCGAGCCGATGATGATGCTCGGCGTCGGTGTGATGGTCGGCCTGGTCGTGGTCTCGATGTACCTGCCGATGTTCAAGATGCTGCAGCTGGTCAAATAGCANNTGCGGGAACTCATTCGGTGGGAGGAGCGCGAGCTGTGCTTGAGCCTCCTGAGAGTGGGCGTGGGCTTTTGGGTTGAATGGGCACGGCTGAGGGCTGTTGTTCAACTCGATCACCACCAACCCGAGGATGAAGCGCTCGCACTCGCTCTCGAGCAGGGCCGCCTCCCGAGGCGGGAACCCCGCGCGACGGAGTACGCCCAGAACGAACTCTACGATTCGCGCTCCGTTCTGGGAAACGCTGTCGGCGGGATGTGCCGAGAAAAGCGCCACGACAGCGGGATGAGTCACGAGCAGGCGCCGGAACGATCGCGCCAAAGTGCGCATCTCCTCACGCCAATCGCTTTCGTTCTCGACCGGCAGATCGAACTCCTCGAAGGCGCGCTCGACCATCCCTGCGAGCAGACCTTCCTTGCTGTCGACGTAGCGGTAGAGCGCCATCGGCGTCACGTTCAGGTCGCGCGCGACCCGGCGTGGCTGATCGCCTTCCGCTCGCTGGTCGTGGCCGTGGTCTCGATCCTGCTCAACCTGCTCTCGGTCGGGGCGGCGTACGGGCTGCTCACGCTCGTGTTCCTGAAAGGCGTGGGCGCGGTCCTGTTCGGCTTCGAGCACGCGACCGCGGTCGACGCCTGGGTGCCGCTGTTTCTCTTCTCGGTGCTGTTCGGCCTTTCGATGGACTACCAGGTCTTTCTGATGAGCCGGATCAAAGAGCGCTACGACGAGTCCGGCTCGGCGCAGGAAGTCGTTTCCTGGGGGGTCGTCTCGACCGCCAGGATCATCACCGGCGCCGCGCTGATCATCGTGGTTGTCTTCGCCGGCTTTGCCAGAGGCCAGATGGTGGCCTTCCAGCAGATGGGGTTCGGCGTGGCTGTGGCGCTCTTGCTCGACGCAACCATCATTCGCTCGGTCGTGCTGCCGAGCGCGATGAGCCTGCTCGGGCGCGTGGGCTGGTATCTGCCGTCCTGGCTCGAGTGGCTGCCGCGGCTCGAGGTCGAGCGCCGGGCGATGGTGCCCGTCACTGAGGCCGAGGGCAGTACCGGCTAGAGAGTTCGCCGGAGCCGTTTCTGTCGTAGTCATTGTTCGCCTCCTTGACCAGAAACACACTGCTGCTACGCTTCGAGAGCCGTTAACCATCACGAGCGGTCGAGGGATCTGGCCCGATGACGCCGCCGCAACCGAAGCTTTGGCTTGGCAGGTGCGAACTCCAGCCGTGAGTCGGGTCCGTCCCGGGCCGAGGAACGGGAAGATGGGGACACGGAGCGCCCGCCATACCGGCGGGAGCAAGAAGGGCCTCCGGGACAGGAGGCCTTTTTTCGTTCCCGGGACAGTTCCAGGTATGGAAGGGAAGGAGAAGTAATGACCGACTATCGACCCGAGACCCTGGCGCTGCACGCAGGCCAGGAGCCGGATCCGACCACGGGCGCCCGCGCGGTGCCTATCTATCAGACCACCTCGTTCGTCTTCGACGACACCCAGCACGCGGCCGATCTGTTCGCGCTCAAGGTGCCGGGGAACATCTACTCCCGCATCGGCAACCCGACCTGGGCGGTCTTCGAAGAGAGGGTGAACGCGCTCGAGGGCGGCGTGGCGGCGCTTGCCACGGCGTCGGGGCAGGCGGCGAACACATACGCCGTGCTCAACATCGCGAGGGCCGGTGACAACTTCGTCTCGGTCTCGACGCTCTACGGAGGCACCTACAACCTGTTCGCCCACACGTTGCCCCAGTACGGCATCGAGGTGCGCTGGCTCGACCCCGACCAGCCCGAGAAGCTCGCGGAGCTGGTCGACGAGAAGACGCGACTCGTCTTCGCCGAGACGATCGGTAATCCGAAGCTGAACGTCGTGGATCTGGACGCCTGGGCCAAGGCCGCACACGAGCTTGGCCTGCCTCTGATCCTCGACAACACGGTGCCGACCCCGATTCTCTGCCGTGCTTTCGACCACGGCGTAGACGTCGTCACGCACTCGGCGACCAAGTACATCGGCGGCCACGGCACCTCGATCGGCGGCGTCTTGGTCGACTCGGGGAAGTTTGACTGGACGAAGCACGCCGATCGCTTCCCCGGCCTGACCAAGCCCGATCCTTCCTATCACGGGATCGTCTGGACGGAGGCGCTCGGGCCGGCCGCCTACGTTGGCCGGGCGAGAACGGTACTGCTCAGGAACACAGGCGCCGCGCTCTCGCCGTTCAACGCCTTCCTCTTCCTGCAGGGGCTGGAGACGCTACCGCTCAGAATCGAGCGCCATTCCGAGAACGCGCTCGCAGTCGCCAGGCACCTCGAGAAGCATCCGAGCGCGGCCTGGGTCAACTATCCGGGCCTGGAGTCGAGCCCGTACAAGGCGGTCGCCGACAGGATCCTCTCGGGCGGCTACGGAGGTCTGGTCAGCTTCGGCATCAAGGGAGGCAGGGAGGCTGGACGCAAGTTCATCGAGAGCCTGAAGCTCTTCAGCCATCTGGCCAACATCGGTGACGCCAAGTCGCTTGCGATCCACAATGCGACCACGACGCATGCCCAGTTGAACGAAGAGGAGCTGGCGGCCGCGGGCGTAACTCAGGACACGGTTCGCCTCTCGGTCGGAATCGAGCACATCGACGATATCCTCGCCGACCTCGATCAGGCGCTCGGGGAGGCCACCGATACGGCAAGCTAAGAAAATGAGAGGTACCTGTTGACCCACGAGACCCTTGGGTCGAACGCCGAGGCGGGAGCGAGCGTCGGACTCGTCGTCACCCAGAACGTGCGCCTCTTCGACGAGGAGAGCCCGCTCGTGCTGGAGTCCGGCGAGACGCTTGCTCCCGTCGACGTCGCCTACGAGACCTACGGCGAGCTGAACGCAGAGCGCTCGAACGCGATCGTCTTCTGCCACGCGCTGACCGGCGACGCCCACGCCGCCGGGCACCACGGAGGTCCCAAGACAGAGGGCTGGTGGGACTCGATGATCGGACCGGGCAAGCCCGTCGGCACGAACGAATACTTCGTCATCTGCTCAAATCTGCTCGGCGGCTGCTCGGGCACAACCGGGCCCTCCTCGATCGATCCGGCCACGGGCAAGCCCTACGGTCTGCGCTTTCCGCACTTCTCGGTGCGCGATCTCGTCGAGGTGCAGCGCGCGCTGTTGCGAAAGCTCGGGATCGAGAAACTGTACGCCGGCGTGGGCGGCTCACTGGGCGGGATGCAGATCCTGCAGTGGGCGCTCGACCACCCGGACGAAATGAAAAACGCTCTTCTGATCTGCGCCACCTCGCGCCTCACGCCCGAGAACATCGCCTTCTCCTCGGTCGCCCGTAACGCGATCATGCGCGACGTCAACTTCCAGAACGGCGACTACTACGGCACCGGCTGTGAGCCCGACTCGGGGCTGGCGGTCGCGAGGATGCTGGCGCACATCACCTACCTCTCGGGCGAGGCGCTCGAGACGAAGTTCGGGCGTGAGCGTCGCGAGGCGAAGGGGCAAGCGCAGGGGCCTACTTTCGGGATCGACTTCCAGATCGAGTCCTACCTCGATCACCAGGGCGAGAAGTTCCTCAAGCGCTTCGATGCCAACACCTACCTTTATCTCTCGCGCGTGATGGACTACTTCGATCCCTTCGCCGACGAGGACGCCGTTGTCGAGGGGCTGCGCGAGAACCCGACCCGCTTCCTGGTCGTCAGCTTCGACACCGACTGGCGCTTCTCGACCTCGCACTCGCTCGAGATCGCGCGCGTGCTCGAGCGAGCCGGATGCGACTTCGTTCGCGAGGAGATCGCCTCGCCCTGGGGCCACGACTCCTTCCTTCTGCCGGTACCGGCCTATCACCAACTGGTGCGTGACTTTCTCGCCGACAAGCGCTAGGCGCGGCATGATCGGTATCGACTCCGCCGAGAGCGGTGGGGCAGTCTTCGGGGTCGAGCTACCGCGCGAATTGCTCGAAGCCGTCCGCTGCTTCGCCAGGACCAGCTGACGAAAGAGCGCAAATTCAGCGTGTTCGCACCCCATAGGCCGTTTGTCGACTCCGACCACGCCGATGCGGTGTCGGGCGTTCGTACCAAGGTCAAGGTGCGCCTCGCGGCGAAGGTTTGCGCGACCGTTCGGGACCGCCGCCGGGTGCCTGCTAGACTGCAGCCGGGCGGCGGGTTCTGCCGCTATTCTTTCGCGCTCTCAAACCTTTCAAGAAGATGGCAAAGACCGGAGTCAGAGTCGCTGTGACGCTCGCCTGCACCGATTGCAAGCGGCGCAATTACCAAACCGAGAAATCGAAGCGGAACACGCCTGACAGGGTCGAGTTCCGGAAGTACTGCCGCTGGTGCGGGAAGCACACCCTGCACCGGGAGACCCGCTAGGGCCGGGGGGAGAGGCGATGGCACGCCCGACTCGTCAGCAGCGCCGCGCCCGCCGCGGCGAGGGCAGCGAACAGACTCTCGCCGAGCAGAGCCGCGCGGCCCGGCAGGGACGCACTCTCCAGGTCGAGAGGCCGCAGCCCGGTCGCCGGCAGGAGCGCGAGCGCCGAGGCTTCGCCCCCTTCCGCTTCGTGGGCGAATCCGCCGGCGAGCTGAAGAAGGTCGACTGGCCCGGGCGCCAGCAGCTGGTGCAGGGCACGATCGTCGTGATCCTTGCCTGCGCGATCGTCGGTGGTTATCTGTTCGGCTGCGACGTGGTGCTCAAGCGCTTCGTCCAGACAGTTCTACTGGGGCAGTAGCGAGGAGGAAGTAGCGAGCGTGTTTCTCTGGTATGTGATCAACACCTATTCCGGGCACGAGAACAAGGTCAAGACCAACCTCGAGCANNGAGAGCGTGATCGAGACCAAGGACGGCCAGAAGGTCCAGACCGAGAAGCGCGTGCTTCCCGGCTACGTGCTCGTAAACATGAATCTCGACGACGAGGCCTGGGCGCTGGTCAAGAACACGCCGGGCGTGACCGGCTTCGTCGGCTCCGGCTCCAAGCCGGTACCTCTCTCCGAGGGCGAGATCGAGCGCATCCTCCACACCGGCAAGGGGCAAGGCGAAGGCGCGCGGGCGCGGGCGCAGGTAGAGTTCTCGCTCGGCGAGTCGGTCAAGATCACCTCCGGCCACCTCGCAGACTTCGACGGCGAGATCGTCGATGTCAACCCCGATCAGCAGAAGCTCAAGGTGCTCGTGAACATCTTCGAGCGCCAGGTGCCGGTCGAGCTCAGTTTCGAGATGGTCAAGAAAATCGAGTGACGAGATGGCAAAAAAAGTTCTGACAATGATCAAGCTGCAGATCCCGGGCGGCCAGGCCAACCCGGCACCGCCCGTTGGTCCCGCGCTCGGCCAGCACGGGCTCAACATCATGGACTTCTGCAAAGCCTTCAACGCCCAGACGCAGGCCGACAACGGCCGCATCATCCCGGTCGAGATCACGGTTTACGAAGATCGCTCCTTCACCTTCATCACCAAGACGCCGCCGGCAGCCGTCCTGATCAAGGAGGCGCTACGGCTGGAGAAGGGCTCGGGCGAGCCCAACCGCGCCAAGGTCGGCAAGTTGACAACCAGGCAGCTGCGCCAGATCGCCGAGACGAAGATGAAGGATCTGAACGCCAACGACGTCGAGGCGGCCATGCTCGTGATCGCCGGTACCGCGCGCTCGATGGGAGTCGAGGTGGACGGATGAGCAGCCGCGGCAAGCGCTACCTGAGTGCGCGCACCCAGGTCGACCGCGAGCGCGTCTACTCACCGCTCGAAGCGATCCGGCTGCTCAAGGAGTTCGCCGGGGCCAAGTTCGACGAGACGGTCGAAATTCACTTCCGGCTCGGGTTGAACGTTCGTCACGCCGACCAGCAACTGCGTGGAACGCTGATGCTTCCGAACGGCACCGGTAAGGACGTGCGCGTCGCCGTCTTCGCCGAGGGCGAGAAGGCCAAAGAGGCCGAGGACGCGGGTGCCGATGTAGTCGGCTCCGCCGATCTGGCCAAGCGCGTCGAGGAAGGGTTTACCGCGTTCGACATCGCCATTGCCACTCCCGACCAGATGGGCAGCGTTGGCAAGCTCGGGCGCATCCTCGGCCCGCGCGGGCTGATGCCCAACCCCAAGACCGGTACGGTCACCTTCGACATCGCCAAGGCTGTCCGCGACGCCAAGGCCGGCAAGGTCGAGTACCGCACCGACCGCGGTGCCAACGTGCACGTCTCGATCGGCAAGCACTCCTTCGGCGAGCGCGCTCTGCTCGAGAACTACGCCACGTTGATCGAGGAGATCATGCGCGCCAAGCCCGCGGCGGCTAAGGGACGCTACGTNNTCGAGGAGGAGCAGCAAGCGGTTTCTGCCTAGTTCAAACGCCCGTCGCCAAAGACAGCTGGCAGCCGAGAGACAGAAGTCCAGCCGAGGCGGCCCGGAATGGCCATTCGCCTTTCTCCGAGCCCGCCTTGTGTGCGGGCTCGAATTTATTCGAGGAGGTGATCAGATGCTGAAAACCGATAAAGAGCGTGTCATCGCCGAGCTGGCCTCGCGTCTCAAAGAGACCGAGACCATGATCGTCACCGACTACCGCGGACTGACGACGAGCGAGCTCGCCGGGTTGCGTGCCCAGCTACGCAAGCACGGCGCACGCTTTAGTGTGGTCAAGAACACGCTGGCGAGGCGGGCTGCCGAGGAGGCCGGGGCCACGAACCTGCTCGAGTTGCTCGAGGGACCTACCGCGATCGCGTTCCTGGATTCGGACGGCGATCCGGTCGGTATGGCCAAGGTTCTGAGCGACACCGCCAAGGCGACCAAGATCCTGAGCGTGCGCGGAGGAGTCCTGCAGGGCTCCCAGATCCGTTCCGAACAGATTGCGGATCTCGCCAAGCTACCCCCGGCAGAAGTTCTGCGGGCGCAGCTCGTGGGTGCGATCGCCGCCGCGCCGACCGCAATCGTCGGCCTGTTCACAGCTCCACTGCGCGATCTCGTAGGTGTGCTGGACGCGCGCGTCAAGCAATTGGAATCCCAAGCTCAGTAGTCAGGAAGGAGTCAGAGAGGTGCCAACAGATACAGCGAAGCTCGTTGATCAACTCGGCAAGATGACCGTGCTCGAACTCGTCGAGCTGAAGAACGCGCTCGAGGAGGCCTGGGGCGTCACCGCCGCAGCTCCGGTCGCCATGGCCATGGCAGGCGCCATGACCGCGGGCGCCGAGGAAGCGGCCGAGGAGCAGACAGCCTTCGACGTCGTCCTCACGGCAATCGGTGACAAGAAGATCCAGGTCATCCGTGTCGTGCGCGAGGTCGTCCCGGGTCTCGGTCTCAAGGAGGCCAAGGACCTGGTCGAGAGCGCTCCCGCTTCGATCAAGGAGGGTGTCACCAAGGACGAAGCCGAGCAGACCAAGGCCAAGCTCGAGGAGACGGGCGCCACAGTCGAGGTCAAGTAGTCACTCGATTCGAGTGGATCCACAGGGGGCCGGCTGAGCCGGCCCCCTGTGTCTTAGGAGGTCGTTTCGATTGACGACCCGGTGGAGCGCTTCATTCGAAACGAGCTCGAAGGGGGATAGCGAGGGAACTTGACTCCTCCCGGGGCCGAGTTATAGTGGGCCGGTCAGGCGGTGCTGCCCACCGTCGGTTCGCTCTTGCGGAGAGGGCGTATTTTTCGCTACCGTTGAGAGTTGCGCCACGTTCCGCCTGTCCGCATTTCTGTTAGACGCCGTTAAGGGAGGCTCTCTCATTTGACTAGCACCGTTGCCGCGCCTCGCGTGCGTAAGAGTTTCTCGCGCCTCAAGCACGTTCTCGACCTCCCCAATCTCATCGATATTCAGAAGACCTCGTTCGATTGGTTCTTGAGCGAGGGTCTCAGGGAGACGATCGACGACATCTCGCCGATCGAGGACTACACCGGCACGCTCGCCGTCGAATTCGGCGAGTACCGCTTCGGCGAGCCGCAGTTCTCGATCAAGGAGTGCCGCGAGAAGGATCTGACCTATCAAGCCCCGCTCTCGATCACTGTCCGCTTCGTCAACAAGGAGACGGGCGAGATCCGCGAGCAGACGGTCTTCATGGGCGATTTCCCGATGATGACCGAGTGGGGCACCTTCATCATCAACGGCACCGAGCGCGTGATCGTCACGCAGCTCGTGCGCAGTCCGGGCGCCTATCTGATGGAGCCCAAGGACGCTACGAAGCAGGTCTTCATCGCCAACCTGATGCCGAGCCGCGGTTCCTGGCTCGAGCTCGAGATCGACAAGAAGGGCGTCGCCTACGCCCGCATCGACCGCAAGCGCAAACTCCCGATCACCACGCTTCTACGTGCGCTTCCGGCCGAGGATCCGTCCACCGGCTTCAAGCTCGACACGAGCTCCAACGAGGCGATCCTGGCGCTCTTCAACGACTCGCCCTACATCCAGTTCACGCTCGAGAAGGACCCCTCCACGCGTGAGGAGGAGGCTCTTGTCGAAGTCTTCAAGAAGCAGCGCCCAGGCGAGCCCCCCACGCTCGAGAACGCGCGCAATCTGCTTCGGGCGCTCTTCTTCGATCCCAAGCGCTACGACCTGACCAAGGTCGGTCGCTACAAGCTCAATCAGCGTCTCGGCGTGGGTGTGCCCGAGGACGTGCGCGTGCTCACCACCGAGGACATCCTCGCGCTCGTGCGTCGGCTGATCGATCTGCCGGTCAAGCTCGGACTCGACCCGGAGTCGAAGGACTGCGCCGCTGAGGCCGCCGCCATGAACCGCGATCCGATTCGCGGCGAGCTCGACGAGTACGAGCATTTCGGCAATCGGCGCCTGCGCACGGTCGGCGAGCTGATCCAGGAAGCCTTCCGGGTTGGTCTGTACCGCATGGAGCGCGTCGTCCGCGAGCGCATGACCACCGAGGACGTGGACACGATCACGCCGCAGACGATCATCAACATCCGTCCGGTGGTGGCGGCGCTGAAGGAGTTCTTCGGCTCCTCGCAGCTGTCGCAGTTCATGGACCAGACCAACTCGCTGGCCGGTCTCACGCACAGGCGCCGCCTCTCGGCGCTCGGAGCTGGCGGCCTCACCCGAGAACGCGCCCCGATTGAGGTGCGCGACGTGCACACGACCCACTACGGGCGCATGTGCCCGATCGAAACCCCCGAAGGTCCGAACATCGGCCTGATCGGCTCGCTCGCCTCCTACGCGACCATCTCCGAATTCGGCTTCATCCAGACGCCCTACCGACGCGTCACGAACGGCAAGGTCAGCGACGAGATCGTTTATCTCGACGCGGCTGAGGAATCGCAGTACACGATCGCGCAAGCCAACGAGCCGGTCGATTCGAAGACCGGCAAGTACCAGAACAACCTGGTGCTCTGCCGCTCGCGCGAGGGCGAAGCAGTCACCGCGGCGCCTAAGGAAATCCAGTTCATGGACGTCTCGCCGGCACAGCTCGTGTCGGTCGCAACGGCGCTGATTCCCTTCCTCGAGCACAACGATGCCAACCGCGCGCTGATGGGCGCGAACATGCAGCGCCAGGCCGTGCCGCTGATGATCACGCAGGCGCCGTTGGTCGGCACCGGGCTCGAGCACCGGGCTGCCGTCGACACGGGTGACGTTGTTCTGGCGGATCACGCCGGCATCGTTGTCGACGTCGACGCCGAGAAGATCGCGATCGAGGCGCGTGGTGGCGAGCGCGACGAGTACGCGATGATCAAATTCATGCGCTCCAACCAGGGAACGCTCATACACCAAAAGCCGGTCGTATCGCTTGGCCAGAAGGTGAAGGCGGGCGAAGTGCTGGCGGACGGCTCCTCGACCGATTATGGCGAGCTGGCGCTCGGCGCCAACCTGCTCGTTGCCTTCATGCCCTGGGAGGGCTTCAACTTCGAGGACGCGATTGTCCTCTCCGAACGGCTGGTCAAGGAGGACGTGCTCTCCTCGATCCACATCCATGAGTACGAAGTGGATGCGCGCTCGACCAAGCTCGGTGACGAGGAGATCACTCGCGACATCCCGAACCGCTCGGAGGACTCGCTACGCAACCTCGACGAGCGCGGCGTGATCCGGATCGGCGCCGAGGTCGGCTCCGGCGAGCTGCTCGTCGGCAAGGTGACGCCCAAGGGCGAAACCGAGCTGACGGCCGAGGAGAAGCTGATCCGCGCCATCTTCAAGGAGAAGGCGCGCGAGGTCAGGGACACCTCGCTCAAGGTTCCGCACGGCGAGGGCGGCGTCGTCATCGACGTCAAGACCTTCTCGCGCGACGCCGGCGACGATCTCTCGCCGGGCGTGAACGAGCTCGTGCGTGTGTATGTGGCCAAGAAGCGCAAGATCTCGGAGGGCGACAAGCTGGCCGGGCGCCACGGCAACAAGGGCGTTATCGCCAGGATCGTCTCCGAGGAGGACATGCCCTTCCTCGAGGACGGGCGGGCAGTGGATGTGGTCCTGAATCCGCTCGGCGTCCCGAGCCGTATGAACATCGGCCAGGTGCTGGAGACGCACCTCGGCTGGGCGGCGGCGCACGGTGTCTTCTCCGATGTCACCAGTGAGAACGGCTCGCCCAAGATCGGCGGTCGTCAGAACGTGCCCGGCCGCATGCAGGTGATCGCGGCGCCCGATCCAAGCCCCGTCGCTACGGCGGTCTTCGACGGCGCGACCGAAGAGGACGTCGACCGGGCTCTGGTGGAATGGACGAAGCGCGGCGACTCGCCGATCACGATGGTGGTCGACCCGAAGCGGCCGACCGGGCGCCACTGCTCGGGCAAGGTGCGCATGTTCGACGGCAAAACAGGCGAGCCCTTCGAGCAGAAAGTGACCGTAGGCCTGATGTACATCCTCAAGCTGCTGCACCTCGTGGACGACAAGATCCACGCTCGCTCGACCGGCCCGTACTCGCTCGTCACCCAGCAGCCGCTGGGCGGNNGTCGGGCGCGTCAAGGCCTACGAGGCGATCGTCAAGGGCGAGAACATCGCCGAGCCCTCGATCCCCGAGTCGTTCAAAGTGCTCCTGAAGGAGATGCAGTCGCTCTCGCTGGATGTGAGCGTGCTCTCCGAGGAGGGCCAGGCGGTCGAGGTCAGGGAGGAAGACGACGAGCTTCTGCGCGCGGCGGAGGAGCTCGGCATCGACCTCTCGCCGGGCTCTCTCAGGGCGGCGGCGCGACCGCCGACGGCCGAGGAGGTCGAGGAGGGCCAGGAGCGCGTCGACGAATCGGGCGAGCTCGCGCTCCCCAGCGACGAGGTGCTCGGCGATCTCGCCGAGACCGAGGTCAGTCCCGAGGGTTCCGGCGTGACCGCCGACGAAGAGGGTGCCTGAGATGAATTCGAAAGCCAGTTACAAAGAGAGCGGGGGAAAGAAGTTGCGCACCCTTTCAGACGGACGGACCGTTGGCTCGGCCGAAGGTAGGCGGAAATGATCGACATCAACGAATTCGACGCCATTCGCATCGGGCTCGCGTCGCCGAAGCAGATCCGCGACTGGTCGCACGGCGAGGTCACCAAGCCCGAGACGATCAACTACCGCACGCTCAAGCCCGAGCGAGACGGTCTCTTCTGCGAGCGCATATTCGGTCCGACCAAGGACTGGGA
>PMMN01000070.1:0-7417 GCA_003162235.1 Actinomycetota bacterium
TTGCCGATCCGCTCCCTGACGGCTCGGTAGGCGCGGGTCGAGTAGACGCGGAAGACCGTGGTGGCGCCGAGCATCAGCGGCATCACGGTCAGGGTCGCCAGCGCCAGGCGCCAGTCGAGCACGAACAGGATCGCGGCAGAGCCGACCAGCATCAGCGTGTTCTGGATCAGGGTCGAGACGCCGTCTGTGACCAGCTGATCGAGCGCCTCGATGTCGTTGGTCATGCGGCTGACGATCACGCCGGTGCGGTTGCGTTCGTAGAAGCCGAGCGAGAGCCGCTGCAGGTGCCCGAACAGCTTGCGGCGCAGGTCGGCCAGGACGCGCTCGCCCACCCAGCCGGTGTAGTAGCTCTCGGCGTACCCGGTCGCCCAGTTCGCCAGACCGATCAAGAGGAAGACGATCACGATGATCACGAGCACGTGCGCGTCGCCCTTCGTGATACCGCGGTCGATCGCCATCTTCGCGAGGAAGGGAGGCGCGAGCCCGGTCGCCGCGGCCGCCAGTAGCGAAAGCAGGGCAAGAGCCGCCCGGCCCTTGTGCGGAGCCACAAGCTGCGCCAGCGCGCGCAGGCGCCTGGCCGTCTGGCGCCATGACCAGTCCTGCACCTTCTCGTTTCCTACGCGCGTCAGGTGCTGGTGGGGTTGCCAGACCTTCACCGCGGTGCCTTCCCGCTTCCGTTTCCGTCGCCGGCGTGCTCCTCCAGCCGCCCGGCCATCTCCTGCTCGACCAGTCCGTGCTCGTAGATCTCGCGGTAGATCGCGGAGGTGCCGAGCAGCTGCTCGTGGCTGCCGCGGGCGGCGATCCGCCCGTGCTCGAGCACCACGATCTCGTCGGCCAGGGCGATCGTCGAGAGCCGGTGTGCGATCACGATCGTGGTGCGCCCGCGCACGGCCTGCTCCAGCCCGGAGCGGATCTGCGCCTCGGTGGTGGCGTCGACCGAGGCGGTGGCGTCGTCGAGGATGAGGATGCGCGGGTCGGTGAGGAGCGCTCGCGCGATCGCCAGGCGCTGGCGCTGGCCGCCCGAAAGCGTGACGCCGCGCTCGCCCACCTCGGTGTCGTAGCCGTCGGGAAGGCGCTCGATGAACTCGTGCGCCTGTGCCAGCCGGGCGGCGCGCTCAACCTCCTCGAGGCTCGCATCGGGGCGTCCGAAGGCGATGTTCTCGCGCACGCTGGCCGAGAAGAGGAAGGGATCCTGGGCGATCACGCCTACCTGCGGCCTGAGCGCCGAGAGCTCGAGGTCGCGCACGTCGGCGCCGTCCACGAGCACGCGTCCGTCGGTGACGTCGTAGAAACGAGGCACGAGCGAGGCGAGCGTCGTCTTGCCCGATCCGGTCTGCCCGATCAGCGCCACGGTCTTGCCGGGCTCCAAGACGAGGTCGACGTCTTCGAGCACCGTTCGCCCGGTTGCGTAGGAAAAGCCCACCTTCTCGAAGCGAATCTCGCCGGGCCCGGCCGGTAGCTCGAGCGCGCCGGGACGCTCGGCGATCTCCTCGGGCTCGTCCACGATCTCGAAGATGCGCTCGCCGGCCGCGGTCGCCCGCTGTGCCTGGCCGATCCAGGTGCCGATCTGCCGCAGCGGGAACATCAGCATGTTGAGCAGGAAGGCAAACGAAACGAACCACTGCAGCGCGAGCTGGCCGTGAATGACCATCCAGCCGCCGTAGAGGAGCACGCCGGCCTGGGCGAAGAGCGGAATGAAGCCGAGCAGAGGGATGTAGAAGGACTGCTGGCGATTGGCCTGGATGCTGCGCGAAAACAGGCGCTCGTTGCGCTCGGCGAAGCGCTCGGCCTCGGCGTCCTCCTGGGCGAAGGCCTTGACCACGTGCACGCCCGTGATGTTCTCCTCGGCCGAGGTGGCGACGTCGGCCATCTTCTGCTGCACGTCGCGGAGCACTGGGTGGGAGATGTGGCTGTAGCGGTAGGCGACGGCGATGATCAGCGGCGTTACCGCGATCGTCACCAGCGCCAGCTTCCAGTCGAGGTAGAGCATCACCGCGGCCACGCCGAACACGGTCAGCACGTGCTGGGCGAAGAAAATCAGCCCGTAACCGAGGAAGAAGCGAACCAGGGTCAAGTCGACCGTCGAGCGCGAGAGCAGCTGCCCGGTCTGGTGGCGGTCGAAGAACGAGAATGAGAGCCGGACGAGCTTCGAGTAGATGCGCATGCGCAGGTCGTACTCGACGCCGAGTGCTTGTTTGCCGGCGATGAAGCGGCGCCCGGACATGAAGAGAGCGCGCGCGACCCCGGTCGCCAGGATCAGCGCGATCAGAGTCCAGAGCTGCTGGTGGTGACCGTTCTTGATCGCGCCGATCGCCGCGCCGGAGAGAAGAATGATCGCGATCTGAGCGGCCTGCGCCCCGACGGCCAGCACGACCGACAACGCCAATCCGACCCGGTACGGTCGCAAGAAGCCGACCAGACGGAAGAAGGTGCGCCTGTTCTGACGTCGCGACGCTGGAGTTTGTTCGAGTGCGATGTCCATGGGCTTATATCGATCAACGTCGATGATCGATTTGTATCGATATGTCAGGTTAGCGTCAAGTCGGCGGGGCTGGTCAGGCGGATCGAGCGTCGCCCAGGCGACTTCACTTGCCTCCTGAGGCTCGACGATGCGAGTCTTTAGGGACCTTGAGCGACGAAGACGTGACAGACCGTGGCGACGCCGGTGGAAACCTGTCGTCGGGGCGTACACGACAGGTGATAGAGCGCTTGTTGCGTGAGCGTACTGCCGTGGCGCGATCGGACGGCAGCTTCCATACCTTGTTCCCTGTTGGCGTCAGCGCCGCGGAGGGCGAAGCCCTGCGGGAGTGGGTGCAACGAGAAGACGCGATCCGTACGATCGAAATCGGCCTCGGTTATGGCATAGCGGCGCTGTTCGTGTGCGAAGGCTTGCTCGCGAACGACGACCCCGGCGCACGCCACGTTGTCGTTGATCCGTACCAGTCAACGAGGTTTGCCAACTGTGCGTTCCAGTTCATCGACGAGGCGGGGGTCGCAGAGCTGGTGGAGTACCACCCGGAGGAATCGGAGATCGTCCTCCCGCGCTTCCTCGCCGAGAGTCGCAGCTTCGACCTTGCTTTCGTCGACGGCAATCACCGGTTCGACGGCGTGTTTCTCGACCTCATCTACCTCGGCCGGCTCGTGCGCGCGGGGGGAATTATCTTCGTGGATGACTACCAGCTACCGTCGGTAGCGCGCGCAGTCTCCTTTTGCACGACCAACCTTGGGTGGACGGTCGAAGAAGTATCCACCGACGACGATCTCCATCATTGGGCCGTTCTCCGGACGACGCACGTCCCGCCTCAGCGACCGTTCGATCACTACGTCGAGTTCTGAGTTAGGTGGCCGGCCTCAGGGGACATTCTTGAATACTCGCCCAAGGCGCTCTGCAAGAGTTCGAGCGCTCGCTCGAGCCGCGCCCGGTTAGCCGCTTCGTTGAGCCAGCCCGAGGCGCCCGAGGGATGCGGTAGCGGGATCGCCACGGCCCCGTCCAGCTCGATCCGCTCGCCGACGCAAGCCAGCGAGCCTAGTCCGAGCAGCCGCTTGATCGCCACGCCTCCGACCGGTACGAGCAGCTTCGGCTGGAGCAAGCGCATCTCCCACTCCTGCCAGAACGAGCAGAGCCGGCGCTCCTCCGGGGTCGTGGTCCGGTCGCCGCGGCCCGAGGGCGGCTTGCCGGGGTAGCAGCGGGTGACCGCGGCGCAGTAGAAGCTCGCGTAGAAGCGCTCCTCGTCCAGCTCCAGCCAGCGGCGGAGCGCCCGGCCGGCGCGGCCTCGCCAGGGACGCCCCTCTTCGCCCTCGCGCACACCCGGCGCCAGGCCGAAGAGGTAGGCGCGCTGCCCCGCGTGGCCCTCGATGACCGGCGCCGACTCGAGCTGGTGGCCGGCATCGACGCAGGCCCGGCAGACGCGGTTGTCGCGCTGCAGTGACGCGAGCGAGCGGTATGTGGAGCGCCGCCTCGTCAAGAGCGCACGACCACGAACCAGTCGCCCGCGAAGATCACTTCGCCGCCGCCGAGCTCCGCGGCCAGCTCCTCGGCGACGAAGAAGCGCTTGTACACCTGCCAGCTCGAGCCGTCCTCGAGGATCCGCTCCTGCACCTCCTCGCGACCTCGGTCGGGCCGGAGCGCGGCGTCGCAGACGACCAGCTCAGGGGCGACGCGAGCAGCCTCGGCTAGGAAAAGCGATCGCTCGCTTTGATCGAGGTGGCCGTAGAAATGAGCTGTGAAGACGCGCTCGAAAACGCCGTCCGCGAACGGCAGCGCGAAGGCGTCGCCGCGAACGAAAGCGGCTTCGGGAACGCGCTCGCGGGCGATCTCGAGCATTCCTTCGCTCTGATCGAGCCCGACTACCTCGCCCGGGAGGTGTCGGGTCAGAAAGCCGGTCCCGCAGGCGATGTCGAGGGTGTGAGCGAAGGGAAGCGAGGTCAACGCCCGCCCGAGCGCCGCCAGCTCCCGCTCCCAGCCGGGCCGCTCGCGCTCGCCGAACAGGCCGCGACCGAGGTACCAGTCGTCGTACTCCGGCGCGCGTGCGTCGTAGTACTTCCTCACGCAACCTAGAGTAACCGCATGCCGTATCCGCTGGAAGCTGTTCCCAACTTCTCCGAGGGCCGCGACCGAGCGACGATCGACGCGATCGCCGAAGCGCTTGTCGCTCACGCCAGGCTGCTCGACATCCACGCCGATCCCGATCACAACCGCTCGGTCTTCACGCTGGCCGGGAGCGAACAAGAGCTTGTCGCCGCGCTTCTGGCCGGAGTCTCGCTGGCGCGGGAGCGGATCGACCTGCGCCGGCACGAGGGCGTTCATCCCCGTGTCGGAGTTGCAGACGTTGTGCCGCTCGTGGCAATCCGGCCCGAGGACATCGAGCGAGCGCGAGCGGCCGCGCTCGAGCTGGGCGAGCGAATCGGCTCGGAGCTCGGGTCGCCGGTCTTCCTCTACGGGGAGCTTGCGTCCGGGCGCCGTCTGGCCGAGCTCCGCCGCGGCGGAGTGGAGGAGCTGGCGCGCCGGATCGCGAGCGGCGAGCTGGAGCCGGACTTCGGGCCGTTGAGCCTCGATCTGCGCGCCGGCGCGGTGCTGGTCGGCGCCCGCCATCCTCTGATCGCCTTCAACGTCAACCTGCGTGGGAGTCTCGAGGCGGCGAAGGAGATCGCAGCCGCCGTGCGCGAGGGTGGCAGCCACGGCTTCGACGGGGTGCGCGCGCTCGGGTTGGAGCTAGGCGGATTCGAAGTAGGTGCTTCTCACGCTCTCGGCGCCGGCCGAGAACGCGAGATCGGTCTCGTCCAGGTGAGCATGAACATCGAGGACTGGCGGGCGAGCGGCTTGAGCGAGCTCGTCGCGCGCATCGAGAAGGAGGCCGCCGTACGCGGCGCTGAAGTCACCGGCTCGGAGCTGGTCGGGCTGCTACCGGCCGGCGCCGCTCTGGGGGTCTCGCCCGCGTCCCTTCATTTGGAAGGGTTCGACGAGTCTCAGATCCTCGAGGCGCGCCTGGCCGGCGAGTAACTGTGCCGGTTTGAGAACCGGCACAGAATCGATGCATTTCCGGCGACTTTATCCGGTACCGTTTCACGACCCCGCGGGTGGGTGGATCTTGGCGGGGGGCGGCGTAACGTGGTGCCGTCACGCACCCAGCCGACGGGTCTTCATTCCGCTTGGCGCTCACGGGCGGGCGGCGGCGGAACTTATTGCCGGTCCAGCTCGACGCACTTCTAGCGCGTCCGCGCAAGTCTGTGCTCGCGGCAACGGCCGCTAGCGCTAATCTTGGCGGCGATGGCTACCAAGAAACAGCGCCGCCGGCGCAGCAAGGGACTCCGGCACGAATACGAGTACGTCTACATCGACGAGGAAGGCAACGAGGTCGAGGTCGAGCAGCCTCCGTCCTCGCGCAAAGAGAAAGAACGTCGCCCGGCCGCGTCCTCGAACGGTCGTCGCCCCGCGAGCGCACGCCCGGTGCAGCCGCCGAGCTGGCGCTTCATGCGCAAGCAGGCGATCATCTTCTTCGTCATCCTCTTTGCCGCCTTTTCGATCCTCTCCAGGGGCGTAACGATCTGGAAATCCGCCGGGATCGCGGTCATCTACACAATCCTCATGCTGCCGCTGATGTGGATGATGCAGCGGACGATGTATCGCTCCTATCTGCGCCGAACCGGCCAGCTCCCGCCTCGGCAGAAGCGCGACTCGAAGTAGAAATCCACCCGCGGCGGCCGCGCCAGTCAGAATGGCGGCTGTGACACTCGTCGTCGACCGCTACGAGCTGGGCCCGCTGCAGACGAACTGCTACGTCGTCCGGAGCGACCGCGGTGCCGAGGAAGCACTCGTCGTCGATCCGGGCGGCGACGTCACTCAGTTGCGCCTGGAGCTGGCGCGGACGGGCGCCCGGGTGGTCGCCATCCTGCTCACCCACGGGCACTGGGATCACGTTCTCGGCGTCGCCGATCTCGCCCAGGCGACCGGCGCCCCGATCTACCTGGGCGAGGCCGAGCTGTCCGAGCTTCAGGTCGGAGTACCCGAGTTGCTGGGCGCGCCGGCGTTCCGCACCTTCGTTCCCGATCACCTGCTCTCGGGCGGCGAGGCGCTCGAGCTCGCCGGCCTCGAGATCGACGTCGTTGCGGTACCCGGCCACCGGCCCGGGCACATGGCCTTCGCCACGGACGGCTGCCTTTTCTCGGGCGACGTTCTCTTCTATCGCTCGGTCGGGCGCGCCGATCTCCCCGGCGGCGATTGGCCCGAGCTCCTGGCCTCGATCGAGATGCTGGCCGAGCGCTTCCCGCCCGAGACGGTCGTCTATTCCGGCCACGGGCCCGAGACGACGCTCGGCGCCGAGCTTCGCTCCAACCCCTTCCTGGCGGAGTTGCGCCGATGAGCTTCGAGAAGCCCAAGGGAACCCACGATGTCCTGTCGCGCGAGTGGCCGGGCTGGGAGCGGGTGCTGGACGAGGCCGAGAGGCTCTGTAACGCCTACGGCTACCGGCGCATAGTCACCCCGACCTTCGAGGAGACCGAGCTGTTCGCACGCAGCTCGGGCGAGGCCTCGGACGTCGTCTCCAAGGAGATGTACACGTTCGAGGATCGCGGCGACCGCTCGCTCACGCTCCGTCCCGAGGCTACCGCTCAGGTCTGCCGCGCCTACATCGAGCACGGCCTGCAGCGCGAGCCGCAGCCGGTCAAGACGTGGCTGGTGGCACCGATGTTCCGCTACGCGAAGCCGCAGAAGGGCCGCTTCCGTGAGTTCTGGCAGCTCAACGTCGAGGCGATCGGCTCGGAGGATCCGGCGCTCGACGCCGAGCTGATCTCGCTCCAGGCGGCCTGGTTTCGGAAACTTGAGATCCCGACCACCCTGCTCCTCAACTCGATCGGCGACCGAGCCTGCCGCCCGGCCTACCTCGAGCGCCTCGAGGCCTGGCTCGACGAGCACGAGTCC
>PMMN01000070.1:7474-10179 GCA_003162235.1 Actinomycetota bacterium
CAGGACACCGTCTCGGCCGGCGGCCGCTACGACTATCTGATCGAGACGATCGGCGGCCCGCCGACGCCGGCGGTCGGCTTCGCGAGCGGGATCGAGCGGATCGTTCTCAGCGCCGGGCAAAGCGAGTCTGCCCCCATGCCAGGAATCGACGTTTTCTTAATAGCTGCTGAGGGGGCAGATCGTGTCCTCATGGCGAAGATCCTGAAAGAGTTTCGAGAGAACCGTTACGCGGCGGATATGGACTACGCATCGCGATCGAAGAGAGGACAGGAGACCCAAGGCCTACGGCTTGGAGCGCGCTGCCTCGTATCCTTCTTCTCGAAGAGCGCTCTGATCGAGTGGGTAGGCTCCGGGCACTTCCGCGATGAGTGGGAAGTTCCATTCGATGAAGTCGTTCAGAGAGTGATAGCGGGGTTGGGAGAAAACCGTCCATGAAGTGGCGTGATCTCATGTGCGGCGACGTTCGCCCCGAACAGATCGGAAAGAGGCTGACGCTCTCGGGCTGGACGGACACGCGCCGCGACCACGGCGGCCTCGTCTTCATCGACCTGCGCGACCGCTCCGGCGTCTGCCAGCTCGTGATCAACCCCGAGCGGGCGCCCGAAGCGTTCGCGCTCACGCACGAGATCCGAAACGAGTTCGTGCTCCGCGTCGAGGGCGAGGTCGTCGCCCGCGCACCCGAGGCGGTCAACCCCAAGCTTCCGACCGGTGAGATCGAGCTCCAGGTCGACAAGTTGGAGATCGTCTCGCGCTGCCCGCCGCTTCCCTTCCAGCTCGACGAGGAGAACGTGGACGAGACGCTGCGCCTGCGCAACCGCTGGCTCGACCTGCGCCGCGACCGCCTGCAGCGAAACATCGCCCTGCGCGCGCAGATGATCGGCGTGATCAGGCGCGTGATGGAGCAGGCCGGCTTCCTCGACATCCAGACGCCCATCCTCGGCAAGCCGACCCCCGAGGGCGCGCGCGACTTCCTCGTGCCGGCGCGCCTGCAGCCCGGTCGCTTCTACGCACTGCCCCAGTCGCCCCAGCTCTACAAGCAGATCCTGATGATCGCCGGCTTCGATCGCTACTACCAGATCGCCGTCTGCTTCCGGGACGAAGACCTGCGCGCCGACCGTCTCCAGGAGCTGACCCAGCTCGATGTGGAAGTCGCCTTTCCCGATCTGGACGAGCTCTTCTCGCTGATGGAGCGGATGATCGAGGCGGTCTGGCGCGAGTGCCTCGGAGTCGAGCTCGAACCGCCCTTCCAGCGCATGGGCTGGGATGAGGCCATGAGCCGCTACGGCAGCGACAAGCCCGACCTGCGCTTCGGGCTCGAGATCGAGGACGCGACGGAGGTCACGCGCGGCTCCGAGTTCGGCGTCTTCGCCAAAGCGCCCTGCGTTCGCTTCCTGCGCGCTCCGCAGGCCTACTCGCGGGGCGAGCTGACACGGCTGGAGGAGTTCGCCAAGGAGTGGGGTGCGGGCGGGCTGGCCTACATCGTCTACGGGGAGGACGGTGAGCCGCACTCGCCGATCGCCAAGTTCCTCTCCGAGCCGGAGCTCGCGCTCTTCCGCAGCGAGCCCGGCACGACGGTGCTATTCGGTGCCGGCGAGCCGGCGGCCGTCGCGCGCGTGCTCGGCCAGCTCCGGCTCGAGCTCGCAGACGAGCTCGCCCTGATCGACGAGGATGCCTGGCGCTTCCTCTGGGTCACCGACTTCCCGCTGCTGGAGTGGGACGCCGACGACGAGCGCTGGGACGCCGTCCACCATCCCTTCACCCGTCCGGCACTCGGCCAGGAGGCGCTGCTCGAGAGCGACCCCGGCGCCGCCCGTGCGCTGGCCTACGATCTGGTCGGCAACGGCGTCGAGCTGGGCGGCGGCTCGTTCAGGATCCACGAGCCCGAGCTGCAGGAGAAGGTTTTCGAGCTCCTGCGCATCTCGCCCGAGGAGCAGCGAAGCAAGTTCGGTTTCCTACTCGATGCCCTCTCGATGGGCGCGCCGCCGCACGGAGGAGTCGCCTTCGGCATCGAGCGCATGCTGATGGTGCTCGGCCGAGAGCAAAATCTCCGCGATACGCAGGCATTTCCCAAGAATCAGGCTGGCGCCGACCCGATGACGGGCGCCCCCTCGGAGGCCGATCCCAAGCATTTACGCGAGCTCGGTATCCGTACGATCGCTCGTCCGGGCTAGGAGCTTATCCCGCCAGGTCTGCACGGCCGATGCGGCCAATTCGTGGCGCCGGCTGCCGCCCAGCCCGCTCACCGCACTACCAGTGCGCTTTCACGGGCCCGTCCGACCCCTGGCATCCACGCCTCGACCACCTCCGCCGCGCCCCCTTAACGGGATAAACTCTAATCCTGAACAAGAAATCGGCCGATCGAGTAGGCATACTTCACCCGCAACCGAATTTCTGACCTGTAATCACGCGCGAAAGAGGAGAGAGCGACTCATGTCGACGCAAGATCCAGAAAGAGCACAGCCGGCGCCGCTGACGTCCCTTCCGCGCATCGAGGACGTACCGTTTACCGATCACGGATATGACCCCGACCAGATTCGTAGCGCATTCGATTCCTTCCAGCGCCACGTGGGTCAGCTTCAGGCGCAGCTTCGAGTGCTGCAGGCGGCCGGTCGCACCAGCATGGAGCCCAGCGGCCACGCGGTCCGTATGGACGCGCTGCACCTGATTCGTTCCGCGGCCGAATTCGCCGATGCGCTCGAGCGCGA
>PMMN01000016.1:0-16275 GCA_003162235.1 Actinomycetota bacterium
GCCTCGTCGCCGATCACGCGGATCTCAGCCATTTGACCCTCCGTTGTCGGGCGCGGGAATGAGCAGGACTGCGTCCTCCCCGTCGACCTCGGCCAGGCGCACCTGAATGCTTTCCCTGCGCGAGGTGGGCAGGTTCTTACCNNGGGTGCAGAGGCGCCTCGCCGCCGCGCACCTGAACGTCGTCGCGGTAGAAGGTGATGTCGATTACGCCGAGGTCGACCTCGACTCCGGCGCGCTCGGCGATCAGCTTGCGCAGGCGCTCGGCGATCGGTACGCCGCGGCAGTGAATGCCGACAAGCGCGACCCGTTCCAGGTCATCCGCCTGCTCGATCAACTCGTGGGCGATGCGCGTGAGAGTGCGCTCGATCGACTCGGCGTCGAGCACGATCTTCCCAACCGCACTACCGGAGGAAGTCAGCGCAGGTACCCGGTTGCGGGCCTGATTCCGGCGGGTTGCGTCATCTTGTCTCCTTTCCGGCCTCTCTGGACCGGGTTAAAGGTGTACCTCGGCAAGATTAGCGCCTGGCGACGACGAGCGGCGAATCGAGCGATCAGAGCGGTAACTCGGATTCGGTCATACCCGCCGGTACAGGCGCGACCCGACCGAGCAAGCTCGAGAGAGCGAGCATGACGAGCGCCGAGGCCAGGGGTACGAGCAGCGCGAAGCGCAGCGAGGTCGCATCCGCAATCCCACCGATCAACGGCCCCACGAGCAAGAAGGCGGGCCAGGCGGATCCGAGCACCGCCGCAATTCCCTGCCCCTCCGGGAGCGGCAACTGACCGGCGGCGCGAAAGAGCGTCGGCGCCAGGCAAGAGAGACCGAGCCCGTAGAGCGCAAACCCCGCCAGCGCGAAAGCCTGCGTGGGAACAGCGACCGTGAGCGCCATACCGGCAGTCGCTATCAGAGCGCCGAGGCCCACCACTCCGCCCACGCCGAGCCTGAGCACGATCCGATCGCCGCGCAGGCGACCGGCCGTCATCGTCAGCGAATAGATAGCGAAGACGAAGGCCGCGATCGCACTGGAGGCACCAACGTGACGCGTGTAGACGGCGCTCCAAGCCGTGGCCGCGCCCTCGCAGAAGAGCTCGAAGAAGGCGACAGCTATCAATACCGCCAGCGCGAGCGAGAAGTGCATGCGCCGGTGATGTGCCAGCGCCGTCTTCTCCGCGTCGAGCAGAAAGTAGCCGATCGCGATAGCGACGCAAAAAAGCAGCGCGGACACTACCGTGAGGTTCGCGTGGTAGGAGACTCCGCGCCATGCCGCCAGCGCCGCGACCAACGCACCGGCCATCATTCCGATCGAGAAGCCGCCGTGCATCGTGGAGAGGATCGTGCGCCGGTAGCGCTGCTCGAGCGCTACCGCCTGCGAGTTCATGCTCACCTGGACGAACCCGTTCATCACGCCCATGAAGAACAGCGCGACGACGAGAGTCGGAACCGTCGGCGCCAACCCCATAAAAGCGAACGTGATCGCGGTCGCGGGCGCCGAAATACGCAGGAGAGTCCGACTGCCGAGCCGCGAGCTTAAGAATCCGGCCACTGGAGAGGCCACGACAGCCCCGATCGTGGTGCAGGCGAGAGCGAGACCGAGCCTCCCATTCGACAGGTGGAACCCGCTCTTGACCGCCGGGATGCGCGCGAACCAGGTTCCGGTGAAGAACCCCGTCGACGCGAAGATGACGGTGAGCGAGATGCGCGCCTGGCGATCGCTGACCATGAGCCTGAGGCTACCTGCGCCGCCGAGCTGCCTCTGCGATTCACGCCCAGGTGCCCGGCAGCAAGACGCGGCCGTTTACGACCGCGTCCGGTACGTGCCTACTAGACCGGCACTTCAGGCCGTTTCGGACATGTCCCCGTGCCTGGCACCGGGACACGGCTCGAGAGGACGAGCGCTTACGAGACGGGAAATCCCCTAGGCGTCGGCGATCAAGTCGTCGGGCTCGCTCATCGCCTCGATCGCCTCGAGTGCGTCTTCCATCCGGCTCTCGGACACGAGCACCTTCTGCGGGGCGTCGGCGTTGTCGCCGGGGTCGCGCTCGACCGCGCACTCCAGCTCGCACTCGATGCCGGCGGCTTGCAGCATCGACTCGATCTCCTCGGCCTCGGTGGCATCGGCGGCGACCGCGACCTGAACCATTCTCGTCATTCGGCCTTCTCCTCACTCGAAGTGCCGGAACCGGCCGGCTGCTGTCCAGCTCCACTTCCGTCCTCAGGAAGCACCCCACCCTTGATCAGACGGGGCTCACCCCGCTCCTGGAATGGCAACTCGATGATATCGAAGTCTTTCGGGACGGCCGTGTTCGCGAACAACTCGCGCGCCTCGCGCAGCACTTCCGGGCCGAAATACCGGGTCGAGACGTGGGTGAGCGCGAGCATCTTCACGGAACCGGCGAGAGCGACTTGGGCGGCTTCGGCCGCCGTCGAATGGCGAGTCTCCTCGGCGCGCTCGCGTTCGTCGACGCAGAAGGTCGCCTCGTGGACGAGGAGATCGGCGCCCCTGGCCGCTTCGACCACGGCTCGTGCCGGCGCGGTGTCGCCCGAGAGCACCAGCTTGCGCCCAGCCCGTGGCGGTCCCAGCACCTGCTCGGGCTCGACGACGATGTCGTCCGCGAGCGTGACCGGCTCGCCACGTTGCAGGGCACCTCGCTCCGGGCCTGGTGGCACGCCCAGCGAGTCGGCGGTCTCGACATCGAAACGTCCCGGCCGCGGCAGCTCCACGAGCCCGTAGCCGAGCGCCGAGACACCGTGCTCGACCGCGAAAGTCTCGAGTACGTAGCCGTCCCGCTCGAGCGACTCTCCGGGCCGTAGCTCCACCAACTCGACCGAGAAGGTGAGGCGCCCGAAGATCTTGCGCAGGCTGGCGAAGAGATCGTTCAGTCCGGGCGGACCATAAACCGTGATCGGCAACTCGCGCCCCCTGAGCGAGAAGGTCTTGAGCATCCCCGGTAGGCCCAGGTAGTGATCGGCGTGGAAGTGAGTGAGGAAGACCTCGGTGAGATCGACCAACCCGAGCGTCGAACGCAGGAACTGGCGCTGGGTCCCCTCGCCGCAGTCGAAGAGAAGGCGCTCGCCGCCACGGCGGACGAGGAGCGCCGTCGGAGACCGCCGCGCGGTCGGCATCGAGCCCGCGGTACCNNCCGCCCGCCTGCTCGCCGGGTCCGGCTTGCGGACGCGGTGTCGGCGGCCGCGTCGCCTGTACTGGTCGCGGAGGAGCGTTCTCGCTCCAAGCCTGCTGAGCAGGAGGAACGGGCGCGGGCTGGTTGTGAGTCGGGGGGGCGCCAGCGTGCGCCGGCGGAGCGTCGATGGTTGCCTCGTCCGGAGCAGCGGGCTCCTGCTCGAAGGGGTCGCCGCCAATCGTGGCCAATACAGCTCCGAGCTGGGCCCGAACCCGGTTGATCTCGGCGTTCAGCCGTTCGCGCTCGGCCATGGCATCACGCACGATCTCGCGCGCCTCAGCCCGCGCCTCAGCCAGAACTCCCTCGCTTTCGCGTCGCGTCTGGTCGGTCATCTGCTGCGAAGCCCGCTCGGCCGAGATCAACGTCGTGCGCAAGAGCTGCTCCAGCTCGCGGTAGCGCACCAGCTCGCCCTCGAGCTGCTCGATCCTGTCGGCTACGTCGGCACGATCGCGCCAGACGTCCTCGAAGCTTGTCACCACGTCGGCGAGAAGCTCGTCGGTCTGCCTGACCTGGTAGCCGAAGAACGCCTTACGGAGGCGGATGTGCCTGATTTCTACTGGCGTCAGAGCCATGGTTGTTGCCTCCCTATCCGAATTGGGCGAGGATCGTGTTGACCACGTAGCCGAACGCGACGAGCGCGATTACGGCGATGATCGGTGACAGGTCGAACGCCCCCAACGGCGGCAGCACACGACGGAACAGGCGCAGATACGGATCGCAGGCGTCGAACAGAAAGCGCCGTAGCCAGTTCAAGTTGCGGTTGTAGGGGAGCGGCACCCAGGAACTGAGTATGTACAGGAGGATGATCAGCGAATAGACGTAAACGGAGACACTCACGAGCTGGATCGCCGTAGAGATGGCCGAGCAGAGCATCGTCAAGCTGGCCTCAGTGCCCATGTCGGCTTATTCGTTCCGCTCGCTTCTGTTCCTACGCCTCGTCATGAGACTCTTCGCTCAGCGTGAATCCGTCTCGGAACGCTAAACGTCAATTCCGTTAGGAATGTGCGAGGCGGGCCTCGCGGAATAGGCCCTAAGCCTGATTGAAGAAGCCGCGCTCGATCATGCGGGCGCGCTCCTCGGCCGAGACCTCCATGTGCTGCGGCGTGAGCAGAAAGACCTTGTCGGCGACCCGCTGCATGCCGCCGTCGAGCGCGTAGGTTAGGCCGCTGGCGAAGTCCACAAGCCGTTTCGAAAGCTCGCTGTCGACGCCCTGGAGGTTGAGGATCACGGGGATGCCCTGCTTGCAGTGGTCGGCAATCTGTTGAGCGTCGTTGAAGCTGCGAGGAATGACGAGGTGCACACGAGCCGGGGAGTTGCCGTCGTCGGCCGGCGGTGGCGCCGGCTCGACCCCACGTAGGCGGGATGCCGGGCGCAGCTTCACGCCGCGCTCACGCGGGCCCTCCGGCTCGCTCCATTCGTCCTCCTCGGCCGCGCGCCGACGCGGCGTAAGTCGCCGCACGTTCGGCCGCTCGCTGTAGGTGCGCTCGGCCTCCTCGGTGGCGTAACCGTCCTCGTCCCAATCCTCTTCTTCGGCTATGCCGAAGTAGACGAGCGTCCGGTTCCAGACGTCCGCGAACCCCATATCGGTTCGATTGTAGCCGGGGGGGCGGTTGACATCGGCCGACGAAGGCCGTTTCTCAAAAAGTTGACTCCACCGCAACCTTGTGAGAGAGTTTCACTGCTGTCAAGCCGCCGATGAATTACCGCCTGTTCGAACCGGATCGGAGCAGACCGGTGACGCCGACCGACCGGGTCGTGCTCCGTCGATACTCGCGCCTTCAGGACGCCTACTACGCTACGCCTGCGTGGGTGTCGCCAGCCGAGCCGTAGAAGCTCGATCGCGAAGCCGAGACCACGATGGGGGAAAGACGATCAGCCGAGATGCTCGCCGGAGAAGCGCTCGAGAGAGGCTCGCTCGCGGCCGGCACTTCGACGCGCCACGATGAATCTCCCGGGAATTGGAAGCCACGCCTCGGCCCCACCCATGCCCTCCTCTCCCCTGCGCAGCTCCAGGCCGCCCACCTCCTGCACGAGCGAGCCCGGCTCAGCATCCCCGAGCTGGCACGCCGTGGCTACGAGCAATGGGGGTATTCCAACGTTCACTCTGCGACGGTCGCCCTCTACCGTCTCTTCCGTCGCTACGACTATCCCCCTCGCTCGAGAGCCGAGGCGAACAGGCTGTTGGCCGAGAACGAGGCCGGGCGCTGCGCCGGCGAGACGATCTACGGCAGACCCTGCAAGCGCTCGGCGATGATCGGCCTGCGCTTCTGCCCCTACCATCGGACAGACGAGACGGAGCGAGCGGCCCGATAGACTCGCCGCGTGGGCGAGCGGCGATCACGCTGGGAAAAAGCGCTCGCCTGCACGCGCACTGAGATCCTTCTCGAGGCCCTCCTTGCCACTGTTCTGCTCGTGCTCGGGATCGCTCTCCGCCCCGACCGCTCGACCGTCCTCGTCATCGTCGGCGGCCTCGGAGCGGGACTGTTCGTGCATGTCTGCAACCGCCTCGTCCTAGCTCAGCCGCCGTTCCTGCGCCGGATCGACTGGGGAGTCGATCCCCGTTCGGCGGCGCCGCAGCGAAGCCACACCTCCGGCCTGCTCGTGGCAGTGCTGACAGCGGTTGGAATCGGAGTCGTGTACACGGCCGCCGGAAGGACATGGACAGCGTTGATCGCCTTTTTCGGCGGCTCGTTTCTGGCCTACGCGCTAATCGCGCTCCTCCAGCGCATCTTTCTCGAACGCGATTTCGTCCGCAAGACCGCCGGGCGCTAGCTCCAGAGCGCGCTACCAACGCGAACGTAGGTCGCGCCCTCCTCGGCCGCGATGAGGTAATCCTGGCTGGTGCCCATCGAGAGCTCGGTGAGACTCAAACGCTCTGCAAGCTCGCGCAACTGCCGGAAGTAGGGACGCGAGACTTCGGGATCGTCGGCGAGCGGCGGCATCGTCATCAGGCCGCGAACCTCGACGCCGGCCTCGGCACAGCGGGCCAGAAATCCGTCGAGCCGCGCGGGCGAGACGCCTGGCTTCGACTCTTCGCCGCTCAAGTTGACCTCGACCAGCGCCGGGATCGTAAGGCGCGCGAGCGCCGATTCGCTCGCCAGCGAATGGCAGAGCTCGCAGAGCTCGCTCACCCGCGGAGCCTTCCTACTCTGCAGATGACCTATGAAATGCCAGCGGAAACTCTTTGCGTAACGCGCGTGCTTGGCGGCCAGATCCTGAGCGCGGTTCTCTCCGACCAACTCGATCCCGGCCTCGGCCAGCACGCTCATCTCGTCGACCGAGACGTACTTGGTCGCGGCTACGACAGTAACGCTCGCTCCGACCTGCTCCTGGATCTTGTCGAAACGCTCGCGTATCTCTTCAGGCGATCGCACCGATCACTCCCTGGCGCCCGGTCAGACCTTGATCGCGCCGATGTGAGAAGAAAAGCTCGGGATGACAGGCGGTGCAGATCTCCACCCGCTCGACGCTGCTACAGCCGGCCTCCTCGAGCGCCCTCTCGCCCGCCAGCCATAGATCGACCTTGCCCCCGGCGACGACCTCGCGCCCGAAACGGCGCCGGAAACGGGCCGCGATCTCGTCGCCCACCTCGAAGCAGCACGGTCCGATCGCGGGGCCGAGCACCGCTGCAGTACGCCCGCGAGCCAGCGCTCGAGTCGCCGACTCGAGCACGCCCGCGAGCAATCCGCGCCAGCCCGCATGCGCAAGCGCGAGCGCGGGTGCACCGCCGTTCGTGCGGGCGATCGCGACCGGAAGACAGTCGGCGGTCACGAGCAGCATCCCCTGGCCGGGCTCCTCGCTCCAAAGGGCGTCACACTCGGGGAACTCGGGGTTCTTCGAGAGTAGTCCCATCGGCTCGGCGCGCCGCGCCACGGCGCCGTGCTTTTGCAGAGCCATGCTCGAGCGAGCGGGATCGATCTCCAACTCCCGGCAGAGACGCGCCCGGTTCTCGAACACCCGCTCGGGCTCGTCGCCGGTTCGCTTGCCCAGGTTGAGCGAGGTGAACGGCCCCTCGCTGACACCGCCCTGACGGGTCGAGAACGCGACCCGATAGGGGCCCGGCGCTTCCCAGCTATAGAGCAACCCCTCCAGGCTCATCCACCTTCCCCGATCAGCGAGCGGGCGGCCTTCAGCTCGGTAGCGCGTCCGGAGAGAGCGCCGTTCAACTTGCGCCGGCGCAGCTCTGCCAGGATCTCCCCCACCCGCGGCGACTGCCCAAGCCCCATCTCTACCAGGTCACTGCCGTCGATCTCGAGCTCGATCCCGCGCAGACTCTCGAAGTACTGCTCCAGCGCCGGCAGTTCCCGCATGGCGAGGGCGATCAGAGGCGCGTCGGGAGCAACCGGATCGGCCAGCGAGACGATCTCGGCCGGACTCACATCCCTTTGCAGGCGTTCGACCAACCGGGGCGCGAAAACGACCGCGCCCACGATCCGCTCCACGTCGCGGCGGCGCAGGCGCAGGCGTCCGAGCCAGGAGTAGACCTCGTAGGTGGGCAGGCGGCGCGCGAGCACGGCCAGCCCTAGGCGCCAGCGCGGTACCTCCGGGGCGTAGCGGTCGCGGAGAGCAAAGACGCGCTCAACCAGTTCGGCCGCCTCCTCGTCGGCGGCTAGGCGGGGGTGCACGGCCGCGGCGACGCCGATCTCGGCCAGACGCAGAATCGATCGCGGCGCGTCGGCCTCGTCGAGGATGTTCACCAACTCGTCGCGCAGGCGCGCCGAGGAGAGATCGTCGAAAAGGCCCATCTCGACGCAACTGTGAGCGAGCGCGACGCCGTGCTCGTCCAGGCGAAAGCCGAGCCGGCTCTCGTAGCGGACGGCGCGGAAGATGCGCGTCGGGTCGTCTACGAAGGAGAGGTTGTGGAGCACGCGCAGGCGCCTGGCGGCGACGTCCTGACGGCCGCCGAAGGGGTCGACAAGCCGCCCGAAATCGCCCGCCTTGAGCGATACCGCCATCGCGTTGACCGTGAAATCTCGGCGGAAGAGATCCTCGCGGATGTTCGCGTGCTCGACCGAGGGCAACGCCGCCGGCGCGTCGTAGAACTCACTGCGAGTCGTGACGACGTCGACGCGCGCACCGTCGCCGTAGAGAACAACCGCGGTTCCGAACTTCTCGTGCGCGCGGATGCGACCCTGGAGCAGTCGCGCCAGCTCTCGCGCCAGCCCGATCGCGTCGCCCTCGACGGCGATGTCGATGTCGAACCCCTCCGCTCCGAGCAGGACGTCGCGCACCGAGCCACCCACCAGGTAGATGCCCTCGTGAGCGCCGCCGATAGTTGCGATCGCCTCGCGTAGCGGCCCAAGCTGTCCGAGGCTCTCGAGCTCCAGTCTTAGATCGGACTCCACCACGCTCTCGGGCGCTTCCTCGTGCCCGAGAGCCGCGAGCAGATCGCCGCGCGTAACGACGCCGACGACCTCCCCGTCCTCGACGACGGCGATCCGGCCGGCGGGCGAGTCGACCAGCAGCCGCCTCAGCTCGGGCAGCGCGGTCGTCTGCTCGCAGACGGCGACCTCGAGCGCCATGATCGCCTTCACGGGCGCCTGGTCGAGACCGTGTCCAAGCGCCTTGTCGAGATCCTCACGATTGACCACGCCGCGTAGATGACCGTCCTCGAGCACGAGCAAGCCCGACTGGTGATAGCGCTGGCAGGCAACCATCGCCTCGGCGATGGTCGCGCCGGGTGAGACCGAGCGTGCCGGCTTCGACATCACCTCGCTCGCCCGGCGCGGCTGCTCGAGCACCGAGCTCAGACCATCCTCGACCATCTGCGACGCCTGCTCGAGCGAGACGCGAGCCGAGGCCGAAGCCGCGCCGCGATGACCGCCTCCGCCGAGCAACGCCGCCAGCTTGGCGGCGTCGAGCTCGGGCACGCGGCTGCGAAAGACGCCGAGCACGCGCTTCTCCATCTCGACCAGGCAGGCGAGCGCGTCGCAGTCGGTGAGATCGACCAGCTTGTGGGCGAGCAGGGCGATGTCCTCGAGGTAGCGCGGCCAGCGAGCGCGTGCGATCAGAAGCTCGACTCCAGCCGCCCGCACTGGACGCACGGACGCCAGCAACTCGCCCAAAAGTTCGCGCTCTTCTTCGCCGAGGGCGGGACGCAGAAAGTGTCCGAGCTCACCCAGGCGGGCATCGTGGCGCAGGCACCAGGCGAGCGCTTCGGCGTCCCTCTGCGTGGTCGAGGCGAAGGTGAGCGAGCCGGTGTCCTCGTGGATGCCGAGGGCAAACGCGGTCGCCTCGAGCGCGCTTACCACCAGCTCGCGCTCGGCCAGGATGCCGACGAGCGTTGTCGTCAGCGCTCCCTCCCCGGTCAGGAAGAAATTCTCGGGCCGCGCCCATTCCGGACGCTCGCGCTCGTGGTGGTCGAAGACGATCTTCTCCACGGCCGGGTCGAGTGCCAGCGACTCGAGCTCGCCCAAACGCGATGCGTTCACGGTCTCGACCACAACCAGGCGGCGAACCTGCGAGCGCTCGAGCGAGGCGGCCTCGACCAGATCGAGCTCGTCGGCGTAGAGGCGCGCGAACTCACGCACGTTGCGAGCCAGCATCGGCTGCAGCACGACCGCCGAGCCCGGATAGAGTCGGCGCGCGGCCAGCATCGAGGCGAATGCGTCGAAGTCGGTACTCGAATGCGTAGCGATGATTGTTTGGGCATGCATATGGTAATTGTGACTGGCGGCGCTCTCGGGCCTCGGGTTAGGCGCCGGAGCGCGAGCGAACGAACGCCAGCGTCACCAGCGAAAGCAGCATCCAGGCCGCGAGATAGGCGAAGGCCGCCCGCGGCGAGACAAGCGTCCAGAGCACGCCCGCCACGGCGCTGGCGGCGAAGTTGCCGAAGCTCTGCACGGCCGCCAGCAACCCGAACGCCGACCCGATCAGCTCTTCCGGCGCAAGCCCGGCGACGGCCGCGCTTTCGGCCGTCTCGGCAAAGCCGATCCCGACTCCGGCGAAAACGAAGAAGACGCCGATCAAGACGATCGAGGAGCCGGTCGCGGCCAACCCGGCGTAGCCGACGGCGAAGGCGGCCACCCCGAGCGCGAACACGCGCATCATGCCGCGACGGTCGCCGAGGCGCCCGCCGAGAAAGCTGGCTACGACGGCCGCCAGGTTGAAACCGGCGTANNATCGGTGGCCCGCAGGATCAGCAGCGTGGCCGCCACGTTCCCGACCTCGAAGGCCGAGACGGCCAGAAAGAGCCCGCCCAGGCGCCCATGCAGAACGGGGCGCACGCGGAGACGAATCGGCCGGTGCTCGCCGCGCTCCGACTTCGGAATGGCGCGAATGCCGATCACGATCGCCAGGGCGGCGAGGAGTCCGGGAACGACGCTGACAAAAATCGCCGTGCGGATACCGACCAGTGCGACAAGCCCGATCGCCAGGAGCGGCCCGCCGATCGCGCCCAGGTTGTCCATCGCCCGCTCGTAACCGAAGGCGCGTCCGTACGTTCCCTCCGAGACGGCCTCGGCGAGAAGCGCGCTGCGCGAGGGAGCGCGTAGCCCGCGCGCGACCCAAGCTGCGACGCGCAAGACGCCGACCTGCCAGACCGCCGTTGCCACACCGATGGCAGCACCGAGAAGAGCCGTCACCGTGTAACCGCCGACGGCGGTCTTGCGCCGGCGCGCCGGATCGTCGGCGATGGCACCGCCCGCCAGACGCGATACGCCTCCCAACCCGTCGGCAAGGCCCTCGATCAACCCGAGCGCGGCCGCCGGAGCGCCCAGCGTCGCCGTCAGAAAGCTCGGCAAGAGCGAGGTCGGTATCTCGTAGCCGAGGTCGGCGAAGAAGCTGGCGCCGCCGATTGCGGCGACGCTCCGGGTCAGCCAGCGTTCGTCCTCGCCCGGGGCGTGTGTTTTCGACTCCACTTCGTTCATAGCTGCCGCAGACCGGCTAGCCGACCTGAGCGACGGCGTCGATCTCGACCAGAGCCCCGGAGGGAAGCGCCGCCACCTGCACGGTTGCCCGGGCCGGCGGAACCTCGCCGACGAACTCGGAGTAGACAGCGTTCATCGCGCCGAAGTCGGCCAGGTTGGCCAGGAAGACGGTCGTCTTTAGCAGGTCGCCCAACCCGCTTCCGGCCTCCTCCAGGATCGCCTTGATGTTCTCGAGCACCTGGCGCGTCTGCGCCTCGATGCCCTTGCCCTCGAGCGTGGTCTCGCCGGGAACGAGCCCGAGCTGGCCGGAGACGAAGACGAGACCGGCGGCGGAGATCGCCTGATTGTANNCTCACGCGGCAGGCGGCTTCGAGCGCTACGCCGAGCGCCTTGAAGATCGCGCCCAGCACGTGCTGGGTGTCGCGGCCCTCAACAAGACGAACGTGCAGAGTGATTCCGGCGGCGCGCGCCAGCTCGTTCAGGAAACGATCGGCCAGGTCGCCGGCGAGACCTCCGACATGAGCGACCGAGAGGTCGAAATTGGTGACCAGACAGGGATCGTCGCTGAGGTCGAGCGCGACGTGCGCGAGAGCTTCGGCCGAGGGTACGTGCGCGCTTCCGTGCCCGTCCGCTCCCTCGGCGCGCAGAAGCGTGGCCAGCGCGCTCCCGAACGCCTGCCCGGACTCGGCCACCTGCGTGTCGGCGCTGCCGGGCGCGACTCCGAGCGTGAGATCGAAACGGCCGTAGCGCGCGAGTTGCTCGAGCAGCCGGTCGAGAACGGGGACACCGGTCTCGACGTGAGCCTGTCCTGCACCCGCCAGAGCCAGCCGGACTGCGCTTCGTGTGCTGGCAGTCTCATCGGCGGCCATAGGGCACCCTAACTGAGAACTAGAATCGAAACGGAGCACTCCATCGCGTGGCCGCGCTCGGCGGCACGATGCTTTGTCCTCGGTCGCGCCCGTAGCCGCCGGCTACGAACGTGACGCTGCGTCCTAGCCTCGCACTCACCGATCGCACCCAGTCGACGGGTCTTCATTCCGCTCCTAGTCCTAACTTGAGATTCGCTCGATGCAAGCTCCGAGCGAGCGCAGGCGCTCGTCGATGCGCTCGTAGCCGCGATCGATCTGACCGATGTTCCCGATCGTCGAGACGCCGTCGGCGCAGAGACTGGCGATCAACATCGCCATGCCGGCGCGGATATCCGGACTCTCCATGCGATCTCCGACAAGCGGCGCCGGGCCCGTCACGACCGCCCGGTGAGGATCGCAGAGGATGATCCGGGCTCCCATCCCTACGAGCTTGTCGACAAAGAAGAGCCNNGTGCCACGCGCCTGCGTCGCCACGACCACTGCGATTGAGGTCAGGTCGGCGGGGAACTGAGGCCAGGGTCCGTCTTCGATCTTCGGGATCGCTCCGCCGAGGTCGTCTTGGATCACCAGCTCCTGCCCGTCGGGGACGTGCACCGTGCAGTCGCTGGACTCGACGCGCACGCCCAGCCGCTCCAGGTGCGGCATGATCGGGCGCAGGTCCTCGCCGCTGCAACCCTCGATCGTCAGCTTGCCGCGCGTGACCGCACCGAGGCCGATGAAGCTGGCGATCTCGATGTAATCGGGCGAGATGCGGTGCTCGCCACCGTTCAGGCTAGGCACGCCGCGGATGCGCAGTAGATTGGAGCCGATACCCTCGATCTCCGCCCCCAGCGAGACGAGGAAGCGGCACAGGTCCTGGACATGCGGCTCGCCGGCTGCGTTGGCTACCACCGTCTCGCCCTCGGCCAGGACGGCCGCCATCACGACGTTCTCGGTGCCCATCACGCTCGGCTCATCGAGGAAAAGCCTTTGGCCGCGCAGCTTGTCAACTCTCATCACGTAATCGCGCTCGATCGCGATCTCCACGCCCAGCTCGACGAAGGCCTTGACGTGTGTGTCGAGACGCCGGCGGCCGATCACGTCGCCACCCGGCGCCGGGATCTTCACCTTGCCGGCGCGGGCAAGGAGCGGCCCGGCGAGTAGGAAAGATGCGCGGATGCGGCGGCAGAGCTCGGGATCGAGGTCGGTGTTGGCGATCTCGCCGGCTTTGATGCGCACCTCGTTCGGGCCAGTCCATTCGGCCTCGACGCCGACGTGCGCGATCAGCTCCACCATCGTCTCGACGTCGAGAATACGGGGAACGTTCTGCAGCACCACCGGCTCGGCACTGAGCAGCGAGGCGGCCAAGATCGGCAGGGCAGCGTTCTTGTTGCCGGCCGCGCGCACCGTCCCGGAAAGCGGGTGGCCGCCCTCTATTACAAAGGACCCACGGTGTAGGGCTTCGGCGACTGCGGCGTCGGTCATGGTTTCGGCGCCCGCTATCTACGAGCGAGCGCGCCTATCGTAGCTACCGGGTCTGCCGGAGGCTCGGGCCGAAATCGACTAACCGCGCCCATTTCGGCCATGTCAACGTGCCCGGCACCGGGACATGGCCCGCGGAAACGCGGTGACCGGGCGCGTTATGCTGCCGTCGATGGCTGTGACACGCGAGCAAGCCTGGGTAACGCTGACCGAGTACACGAAGAGCGAGGCGCTGCGCCGGCACGCGCTCGCGGTCGAAGCGGCGGTTCGTGCCTACGCGCGTAAGTTCGGCGAGGACGAGGAAATCTGGGGCATTGCCGCGCTCCTACACGACTTCGACTACGAGATCCACCCGACGCTCGACCAGCATCCCCAGGCGGGCGCGCCTATTCTGCGCGAACAGGGCTACCCCGAGGAAATCGTGCTGGCGATCCTCTCCCATGCCAGCCACACCGGTGTCCCGCGCGAGACACTGCTGCAGAAGACGGTGTTCGCCTGCGATGAGCTGGCGGGCTTCGTCCATGCCTGCGGACTGGTACGCCCGGACGGGATCGACACGCTGGAGCCGAAGTCGGTGCGCAAGAAGTTGAAGCAGCCCTCCTTCGCCGCCCGCGTCAACCGCGACGAGGTCTACCAAGGCGCCGAGGAACTGGGCGTCGACCTGGATGAGCACATTGCCTTCGTGATCGCCGCGCTCAGGCCTATCGCCGCACAGCTGGGACTACGAACCGCCGCCGACAAGAGCTAGGCGGTTTCCGCTGGGTCGTTCCGAACAGCGCGCCAGGGCCGAGAGCTTTCGCGCTCTTCATGCGGGGCCGAGTCTGTTCGTGCTCCCGAACGCCTGGGACGTCGTCAGCGCCCGCATCTTCGCCCGCTCTCCCTCTTGCAAGGCTCTGGGCACGACCAGCGCCGGCATCGCCGCTGTGCTCGGCTACCCAGACGGAGAGGTCATCCCGCGCGAGGAGATGTTGGAGATGGTCGGCCGGATTGCGCGCGCCATCGAGGTTCCGGTCAGCGCCGATGTCGAGGCCGGATACGGAGCCGGCACCGAGGCGGCGGCCGAGACGGCGGTAGAGGTCATCGCCGCCGGAGCCGTCGGGCTCAATCTCGAGGACGCCTGGCACGGAGGCGCGAGCCCGCTTCTCCCGCTCGAGCAACAGGTCGAGCGAATCGCGGCGATACGCGAAGTCGGAGAGCGCGAGGGCGTTCCGCTCGTCATCAACGCTCGCACCGACGTCTACCTACGCCAGGTCGACAAGCCGGAGGGACGCTTCGAGGAGACGGTGCGTCGAGCGAACGCCTATACCACCGCCGGAGCCGACTGCGTCTTTGTTCCCGGCGTCACGGACAGGGAGACGATCGTCTGGCTCGTGACGGCGCTGAACGGCCCGCTCAACGTCTTCGCCGACTTGGGATTACCGCCTTTCGCAGAGCTCGAGCGCCTCGGCGTGCGCCGGCTGAGTATCGGCCCACAGGCGCAGAGAGCCGGCTTCGCACTCACGGCTCGGATCGCCGAGGAGCTGCTCGAAAAGCGCGATCTCGGCTTCATTTCGGAGACCATGTCGCGGGCCGAGGTGAGACGCCTGCTCGACCCGCCCGGATCGGCATAGCCCGGCCCAGCGTTTACGAGGCCAGCGTCTCGAGCCCCGCGAGCAACCGCTCGATGTCGTCCTCGCTTGTCCACCAGCCGCAGGAGGCGCGGATCAGGTTCCTTCCGGGGATGTCGCGAACGACGACACCGCGCTCGAACAGGCGCCTGACCGTCTCGGTCGGATCTCCTTCGGCGCGCCAACTGACAAGCGTTCCCTGGCCGGGAACCGAGATGACGTCGAAGCGCTCCGCCAGGGCCGAGCGGCAGCGCTCGCTCATCTCGGCGGCGCGCTCGTAGTTCCACTCGGGAACGGAGTCGAGTGCCGCGAGGAGCCCGGCCAACGAGGCCGGCGAGATCCACTGCGAATCGAAGCGGGTGGCGCCCGGCCGCGGCTCGAACCGTCCGTCGGGCTGAAAGCTCTTCTGGGCGAAGTAGCTCGGCCGGGCCACACGAAGCCGCTCGGGATCGCGGACAACGAGCGCTCCGACCGTGTCCGGGCCGCAGAGCCACTTTTGTGCCGAGATAGTGAGGAAGTCGAGCCCAGAGGCGTTTACGGGGATGGCACCGACCGCCTGAGCGCCGTCCACGAGCACGGGCAGCCCGCTTCGCTCGCGCAATTCGGCCACGGGCAACACGCGCCCGTCCGTCCAGAGCACTTGCGAGAGCGCGACCAACCTGGTGCGCGGCGTGACCGCGGCCACGATCGCCCCGGGGTCGGGCGCCGCAACGACGATGCGGGCGCCGGACGCATACAGGGGCCCGAGCAGGCCGAAGTGCTCGTCGGCGGTGGTCACGACCTCGTCCTCCGGCGAAAGGTCGAGCCCGCCCAGGACGATGTTGCAGCCGTCGGTGGTCGAGCACGTGAGGGCAACCTGCCCGGGCTCGACGCCCACGAGCGCCGCGATCCGCGCCCGCACCTCGTTACGGAGCCCGGTTACCTCGGTGAAGAAATCCGGCCCCGAGCGCCCGAGCTCGAGATCGCNNTCGATCGTGGCGCGGGCGAGCGGCCCGAACGTCCCCGCGTTCAGATAGGCGAGGCTTTCGAGCACCGGAAACTGGGCGCGGGCCTGGGCGAAGTCCATCGCCGGGACGATAACCGCTCCTACCCGACCCTGAGCTCACCTGGGGCGTGATCGGAGAGGACTCCCGAAGCGGTCGTCCTTTCCGCTTCTGGCCAGACCTCGAGCGGGGTCGCTGAGGCGCCGCGGACGAGGATGTGGTCGATACCAGGGCCGGGTGCCGAGAAGCCGGGCAGCTCGGGTAGCTCGCTCGAGCGCAGGTTGAAGTCGCCGGCGAGGACGATCGCGTC
>PMMN01000016.1:16295-16799 GCA_003162235.1 Actinomycetota bacterium
AGCGCGCGCAGGATCTCGCCGGCACCGATCTCGGGGCGGCCGGGCTCGCTCGAGGCGTGCAGGTTCGCGATCACCATCCCCTCCAAGCGTACGGCCTGGCAGATGCGGCGCTCGCGCCGGCCGCGGCTGATCGCCGTCCAGCGCTCTTCGAGCGGGACGAGGCGGGGACGGAGCAGGATCGCGTTCGCTTGCCCGGAGACCGCCGAGCGGAATAAGCCCTGGTCGAGCCGGGTGATCCAGCCGCCCAGCCGGGACGGAAACCAGACGCGGCGGGTGCTCCTCGAGATCGCCGTCATGCCGCTCCAGTCCTCCAAATAGGGACAGCCCCAGAGCGGAACCTCCTGCAGGCAGATCACGTCTGGGCGGTCGGACGAGACCAGCCGCACCGACTCCTCCAGGTGACTGCGCCGGTCCCGGGGCGAGGTCATGCCGTGGTAGAGGTTCCAGGAACGAACGAGCATCACTCCGAGTGTACGGAAGTGTCTCGCGGCCGCGACGCCCTGG
>PMMN01000096.1 GCA_003162235.1 Actinomycetota bacterium
GAGGCGCCGTTGCTCACTATCCGATCGGAGCGCAGATTGCGGCGACCTTGAACTGGAGATTGCCGGCGCTGGTGTTGTTAACGGCGCCGTTCCAACCGACGGCGGCACCGTGCTGGCCCTCCGCGGTGTCCCATAGCCAGGTGCTGCCGATCAGCGGGCTCGAGGACGTGACGAACATCTTCTGCCTGTTCTCGGGATCAACGCCGCCGCCTACCGCTTGGGATCCGGCCGGGCAGATGGCCGTGGCGGTACCGATATCGCCCGCAGGTGCGAGCGCGGACACGACGACCGTGGTCGTTCCCTGCAGGTAGCGGTCGTTGGACTGATCCTTCGTGTAGTGGGTGGCGTTGATCTGAGTCTTGGTGTAGTAGTCGGATATGTCGGGGAGCACGCCTTGGGCGAACTTGTTCGCGGTGAGCGTGTGCGCCCGCACCTTGGCTCCGGTCACTGCCCCTTTTTTGAGCTGCTTCGTACCGACGCTGTTTTTCGGCAACGCCTGGATCGCCGCGACGCTCGTCCCGCCGAGCGCAATCATTAGCGCGATGCAGGCAACTACCATCGCCGGCGACGGTCGGAGGTGGATCAACCGCTTCATAGCCTTCCTCCTGAGAGTGGAGATATCTGGTCGAATCGCAGCGGTTGTTCCCCGAACCACAACAATTCACGCCGAGATAGAAGGCGGAGGCGCTGCTCCCGGTCGCTACGCCCGTGCCAGAGCCGTTCGCCCCGCCGCGGTCAGCGAGTAGCGATCGACGGGCCCGGAGCGAGCCGAGACGACCAAACCGAGATCCTGAAGCCCGAGCAGCGTTGCCTCGAGCCTGGTCGCGCTGAGGTGCGGGCCGGGCCCGAAGTAGAGCTCGAGATCGGCCATCAGCGAGAAGGCATCGGCGTCGCCGCGAGCGAGAGTGTGACCGACCGCGCGACGAAAGTCCGCGCGCGGGACGCGGCCGAGGAAATGGACGACCAGCGCCCGTTCGAGCCGAGCCTGGAGCGTGAGGATCAGTGGCGCCAGGAAGAGCAGGACGATCCCGGGCGGTACGAGTAGCAGCGCCTCGCTGACGCTGTCAATCCGCCAGCTGCCGAACTCGGCACCGCGAACGCCACTGGCGATGACTATCGGCGCGACGATCGCGTAGCCACCGGCGCCGACCACCGAGACAGCGATCGAGAAGCTGGCGACACCGGTCGGAAAGCGAATCAGCAGGTAGGCAAGCTCGCGCCAGGTCGCGCCTGATCGCGCCTGGCCGGCGAGGCGGCGCCAGAGCACTCCTGCTCCCCGCTCTTTCGCGACGCGGGGCATTGATGCGCCGAGAAGCGAGACGGCCAGGGTGCGCTCGAGCTGGGCCAGTCCGCGCGCGGCGACGACGATGAGCACGAGGATCGGAATGCCGACGACGGTGACCGCGAGCCCGAGCCCGACCGACAACCCCGTCACCAGGAACACGAAGTAGAAAGTCCCCAGCGGGAGGCCGAGCAGAGCGTAGGCGAGGCCAAGGTAAGTCTCCCGCGCGAAGAACGGCCTCAGTACCGTCTCGGAGAAGGTCGGCGGACGGAATTGCGTGCTCATCCAGTACCTCCGGTAGGTCGTTGCGTTCGTGGGCTGGTCTGGGTGAACGCCGGGGAGAGAGCTCGTCCGGCGACGATCAAGAGCAGGACGATCCAGGGAGCTAGCGGCTCGGACAGAGATACGAGCGGCCGCCCGTTCTCTGCGATCAGCCAGGAAACCAGGTGCAGCCAGAGCTCGCCGAGTTTCACGATCTCGGCCCAGAGCCCGTCCACGAACTGCTGTCCGGCTGTCTCGATGAGTAGCGGGCTCACTCCGTCTCCTTCCTAATGCGCGCTCGCCGGGCTCACTCGCCGCGTTCCGTCCGCTTTCGCTCACGCTCGACCATGATCTCCTCCGGATCGCGCACGATGTAGGCGTAAGCGGCGTGCCCGGCGACGAAGATGCCCCAGCCAAACAGCGGGAAAATGAACCAGGGGAAGTTGTGCCCGGTAATCGCCCAGACGATCAGCAGGAAGATCTGAATCGTCGCGTAGACCACGAAATGCAGCCAGAACCACTGCCTGCGCACGATTCTGCGCGCTTCACGCTCGCGCACCGCGAGCTCGCCGAACTCATCCATCTCTCTCTCCTTTTTTCAGTGTTGAGGTGATCTCTTTGCCTGCCCGCTCGAGCACCCGCTCGACGGCTCGCAACTGCTTGGCGTCGACGAGCTTGCGCCGCTCCGGTTGAGCCGAAGCGAAGGCATCGAGGATGGAGCCGACGCTGGCGCGGGGCGCAGCTTCCTGGGCCCGCTTGGCGAGTGCCGCCCAGGCGCCGGACGCCGTTTCCGCCAAGCGCCGGCCCTCGCCGGTGAGCGAGTAGATCCTGGTTCCGTCCTCGTCGCGCGAGCTCAGGAGCCCGAGCTCTTCGAGTGAGAGCAGAGCCGGATAGATGGCGCCGGGGCTCGGCTGCCAGCGTCCTCCGACGCGCTCCTTGAGCTCGGCCATGATCGCATAGCCGTGCGCGTCCCCGAGAGATACGAGCACGGCGGCTATCGCCTGCTTGAGCTCGCCGCGCTTGAAGACTCTGGCCACGCCTCTCCTTTCGATTCCCGGCCGTATGGGCCGATAACGTAGTGTTACGTTAGCGTTAACGTAATAGTACGTCAAGTACGATCTGCGCACGGCGACGCCGCGACCGGAAATCGGCGCTTCAGGTGGCGACTCCGAGGCGCCGGCGCCCGGACGATTAGCCTCCGAGCCCCGTACTCGAAGCAGTCGTTACCCGAGCTTGTCGAGCACGACCGTGCCGCTGTGTACGAAGAGCCTCGAGCGCCGTACTCGTGGTCGGAGGAATACGTCAGCGAGCTGCTCGACAAGGCGCTTGACGATTCAGGCCTGAACGCGGACGAGTTCGGCTTCTACAGCGCTCTTTACGACGAGCAGCCAATCACCCCGAACGAGATCTCCGAGCATCTCGGTATGCCCGCCACCACGGTGTCTTCTTACCTCAACCGTCTCACTGTGCGGGGTCACATCTCGAGATCCAAGAACCCGTCCGACGGGCGATCTGCCCTGATCGAGCTCGCGCCGGAGGGGCTCGAGGTTCTCCACGAGGCCTTGACGCGCTTCCTACCGGCACAGGCTGCGGTCGAGTCCGCCCTCGCGCTGCCGGTGAAGCATATGATCGGCACTCTTAAACGGCTAAACGACGCGGTTCAGACCGCTACCACCCAACACGAAACGCCCGCACGGTGTTCCGCTAGAAGCGGATCTTCTCGCAGCCGCGGGTCGTCGGGTTGTAGCGCGTATGCGCGGGGCACCCCTTGACCCGAGCCGGGGGCTGGGGAGAGACGGTGGGAGTCGGAGCCTTGATCGGCTTCGCCTGCGTCGTTGCGCTGAAGGCGTTGATCGCGAGCAGCGACAGGACGAGAAGAAGGAGCGCAAGTGAGGACACAAGCAGCGATAGACGAGGCTTGGCGGAAACGCGGGTAGCTTTTCTTACGACTCGCATGCGCTGCGTGCTCGGGGGGAATCAGGTCGGATCGTAGACGCCCCGTGCTGGAGCGCAAGCCCTGTTTGGGGGCTGATCGTTCCCCCCGCTAGCTAGCCGCCGGATGCGCCCAGCTCGGCCAGGAGCGGAGCGCAGTCGAGCGGGTCGTAACCGAGCCGGGCCGCGATCTCCTCGCTCAACGGCCGCGTGCCCTCTTTGAAGAGCGAGCGCAGCACCTCGCCGGTTCTCGGGCTCTTCCACCACTCCCCTCCAACCTCCTCGAGCAGGGTCGCGCGAAGCTGCGCGGAGCGAACCCAGGCACGCAGGTAGTCGGCCGAGTAGAA
>PMMN01000078.1:0-17070 GCA_003162235.1 Actinomycetota bacterium
CTGACCCACGCCCTCGAAAGCCACATCGCCCTCGTCGGCTTCATGGGCGCGGGCAAGACGATGCTCGGCTCCGATCTGGCGCTCGCGCTCGGGCGCACTTTCGTGGACGTGGACGCTGAGATCGAGCGCGAGGCTGGAACGTCGATCACGGACATATTCGGCTCTCGTGGTGAAAGCGAGTTCAGGGTGCTCGAAGAGCGACGGATCCGCGAGGCGCTGGCTACTTGCGAGCCCGCGGTGATCGCGCTAGGCGGCGGTGCGCTCGGCGCCGCGGCAACGAGGAAAGCACTCAGCGAGCGCGCCTTCACCATTCTGGTCGAGGTGGACGTCGAAAAGGCCTGGCGCCGCGTGGCCTCGGCTGGCGACCGTCCGCTCGCACGCGACGTGGCGGCTTTTCGCAGACTGTTCGAGGAGCGCCTGCCCGTTTACCGCGACTGCGCCGATGCCGCCTGCTCCGACCTGGAGAGCGCGATCCTGGCCGCCGGAGGGGTCGAGGTTGCGCCCGGCGCGCTCGCGCGGCTCAGCGAGCTGACGCCCGGAGAGGGCAAGGCCGGACTGGTCATGGACGAGAACGTCGCCCGTCTCTACGGCGCGGCCGCCGAGAAGGCGCTCGCCGGGCGGCTGATCTCGGCGCACGAGCTGGCGGCCGGCGAGGAAGCCAAGAGCTTCGCCAGCTTCCAGCGCCTGCTCGAGGAGCTGCCGCTCGAGCGCGGCGACCTGATCGTCGCCCTGGGAGGCGGTTGCACCACCGACGTCGGCGGGTTTGCCGCCGCCACCTACATGCGCGGCATCGGCTGGCTGAGCGCCCCGACCACGCTCGTCGGTCAAGTCGACGCCGGCATCGGCGGCAAGACGGCGATCAACACCCGCAGCGGCAAGAACCTGGTCGGTGCCTTTCACTGGCCGCTGCGCGTCGTCGCCGACCCTGACCTACTTGCGACTCTGCCCGAGAAGGAACGCCGCGAAGGCATGGCCGAGCTCGTAAAAACCGGGCTGCTGGCCGGAAAGAGTCTCTGGGAGCTTCCCGACGCCGAGATGGTGCGAGGCTGCGCCGTCCACAAGCTCACGATCTGCCTGCGAGATCCGAACGAGAAAAGCGAGCGGGCGACACTCAATCTCGGTCACACCTTCGCGCACGCGCTCGAGGTCGCCGGCGCCTACGGAAGCCCGACCCACGGCGAGGCGGTCGCGCTCGGCCTGGTNNAAGGTCGTCGGCGGAACACCCAAGTTCGTGCTCCTCGAGGCGCCCGGAAAGCCCGTCTGGGGCGTCGAGCTGAGCGAGGACGAGGTTCGGCGAACGCTTGATGCTTTGATCGCGGATTCGTAGCTCCGACGACAGAATCGGGTGCGCCTCTTCCGTCGCGCATGCCTACACTCCCCACATGCGCGTCTACGTCCTGCACGGCGTCAATCTCGACATGCTCGGCCGGCGCGATCCCGCGCACTACGGATCGCTGACTCTGCCAGAGTTGGAAGGGAAGGTAAGGGAGTGGGCCGAGGCGCTCGGGCTCGAGGTCGACTGCCGGCAGACCAACGCCGAGAGTAAGTACGTCGAATGGCTGCACGAGGCGCTCGACAGCGCCGACGCGGTGATCGTCAATCCGGGCGCGTGGACGCACTACAGCTATGCGATCCGAGACGCGCTCGAGCTCTTGCAGGTACCGATCGTCGAGGTGCACCTCTCGAATATTGAGGCGCGGGAAGAGTTTCGGCGCATCTCGGTAGTGCGCGAGCTGGCGGCTCTGACGATCTCGGGCAAGGGCGCCGACGGCTACCGCGAGGCGCTCGAGTTCTTAAGCGAACAATGACGCGGCTGGAGCGCCTGCAGGCCGCGCTGGAGCGGCCGCTTCTCGTGACGGATCCGGCCAACGTGCGCTACCTGAGCGGCTTTCGTAGCTCGAACGCGGCGCTTCTGGTCGAACCACAGACAGTACGTCTCTATACCGACTCCCGCTATACGGCGGCGGCGCGGCTGCTGCCCGAGGTCGAGGTGGTCGACATCGGCCGCGATCTCTACGGAGGACTGTCCGGGCTGCTCGAAGGGGAGGTCGGCTTCGAGCCGGACGCCGTCACGGTTGCGAGTTTCGAGAAGCTGCGCTCCGGCGGCGCCTCGCTCGTTGCGGCCACCGGTCTCGTGGAGCGGCTCCGCGCGGTCAAGGACGAGGGCGAGCTGGAAGCGATCCGCCGCGCCGCGGAAGTGACGAACAGGGCCTATGAGCGGCTCGCCTCGGAGTCCTTCGCCGGGCGCCGCGAGGTCGATCTGGCTTGGCGCATGCGCGAGCTCTTCCACGAGCTGGGATCGGGAAAAGAGGCCTTCCCGACCATCGTCGCCTCGGGACCGAACGGCGCCTTTCCCCATGCCGAGCCGGGCGAACGGATTGTCCAGGCGGGCGACTTCGTACTCGTCGATGCGGGCGCGTCGGTTGACGGCTACTGCGCCGACTGCACCCGCACCTTTACCTGTGGCGAGCCGCCGGCAGAGCTTCGCCGCGCCTACGAGGTCTGCCTGGCCGCGCAGGAGGTTGGAGTCGCCGCGGTCAGAGCCGGTGCGCTCGCTTGCGAGGTCGACGCGGCCGCCCGCGATCTGATCGAGGCGAGTGAGTTTGCGGGCCGATTCGGGCACGGGCTCGGGCACGGAGTCGGCGTCGAGGTGCACGAGGCGCCGTCGCTCAGGGCCGAGGCTGGGGCGGTACGGCTTGAGGCCGGCAACGTGGTAACCGTCGAGCCGGGCATCTACCTGGAGGGACTCGGCGGCGTTCGCATCGAGGATCTGCTCGTAGTCGGCGAAGACGGGGCCGAAGTGCTGACGAGCACCTCGAAGCAGCTGACCATAGTCGGGTGAACCCGTCTCGGAATGAAGACCCGCCGAGCGCGGTCAGGCGGCGGAGTGCTTCGTTTTGAGACGGGTTCGGTACACTCGGCGCCGATGGCCGACGTCATTACCACCAGCCAGTTCAAGAACGGTATGCACATCGAGCTCGACGGCGTCGTTTGGCGCATCGTCGAGTTCCAGCACGTGAAGCCGGGCAAGGGTGGCGCCTTCGTACGTACCAAGATCAAGAGCCTCGACTCGGGCGCAGTCGTCGAGCGTACCTTCCGGGCCGGCGAGAAGATGGCGCGCATCTACACCGAGACCAAGAACGTCCAGTACCTCTACGACAGCGGCGACGAGGTCGTGTTCATGGACGAGGAGAACTACGAGCAGATCCACCTGGCGCACGCCGTCGTCGAGGACTCGATCGATTTCCTGCTTCCCTCGAGCTCGGCGCAAATGATGATGGTGGACGGCAAGCCGGCCGGGATTCAACTTCCGGCGTCGGTCGAGCTGACGATCACCGAGACCGAGCCCGGCGTCCGCGGCGACACCGTCTCCAACGTCACCAAGCCCGCCACACTCGAGACCGGCGCGGTCGTCCAGGTTCCGCTCTTCGTCAACAAGGGCGAGCGCATCAAGGTCGACACACGCGAGCGCCGCTATATCTCGCGGGCGTAGTACCCACCTTGCTCGTGTCGATCTGGTGTCGGACGATCGACGAGCAGCGCAGCTGATCGACTAGGCTCTCGCTCGCACGATGCCCGCGCTCGTAGACACCTCTATCCGCCTGCTCGGCCAGGAGCCACTGGCCGGGCGCGTCCCGGCCGGCGACCTCTACAAGCTCGCCGAGCTCCTCGACGGCGCCGGTTTCGCTTATCTCGACGTATCCGGTGGCGGCTGCTTCGAGGCTGCGGTCAGGCGCGGCGTGGAGAGCCCCTGGGAACGCATCCGCGCGATCAAGATGCGCACCAAGACGCCGCTGGCGCTAGCCTTGCGCGGCCGCTTCCTCGTCGGCACCCATCCGGTCGAGGACGATGTGATCAGGCGCTTCATCGCTTGCGCAGCAGCCAATGGCATCGATGTCTTCCGTCTCGACGATCCGCTGAACGACGTCGACAACCTGCGCGAAGCGGCCGAGGCCGTGCTCGCGGCGGGCAAGGAGTTCGAGGGTGGGCTCGTCTACAGCCCGGGCCGAGGTGGCGACAACGAGCTCCTGATCGAGCAAGCGAGCAAGTTGCCCAAGATCGGCGCCGCGCGCGTCGTCCTGCACGACCCGACCGGCTCTCTGCCGCCGTACCGCGCACACGAGTTGGTCGAGCGGCTCAGGGCCGAGAGCGGACTTCCCGTCGCCGTTTACTGTCAGGGCGCCGGCGGCAATGCGCTCGCCTCTAGCATCGAGGCGGCTAGAGCCGGAGCGGAGCTGATCGCCTGCTCGATCTACCCGATTGCCCTAACCCTGCACCGTCCGCCCGGCGAGGTCCTGGCTCAGACGCTCGCTGGCCTCGGTTTCGACTGCAACGTGGACGTAGAAGCGCTCTGGCAGGCCTCCGATCTCGTGGACGAGCACATCGGCGACGAGCTGATCGCGCCACTCGTGCCGCGGATCGCTGCGCGTGCGGCCGAGTACGGCTTCCCGCCCGGGATCGTCGCCGCCCTCGATACTCATCTGCAGACTTACTCCGCATCTGACCTGCTCGACGATGTGCTCGACGAGCTGGCCCGCGTTCGCCAGGAGCTCGGCTCGCCGCCGCTCGCCTCTCCGATCGCCCAGATCCTAGGTTGGCAGGCGCTCCTGCACGTTCTCTCGGCGAGCCGCTACCAGACCGTGGTGGACGAGCTGCCGCCGCTGGTGCGCGGCGAGTACGGCCGCACTCCCGACGAGGTCGATCCGACGGTGAAACGGGCGATCGAGCTGCGCTCGCCGAAGCCGTCCGAGCCCAAGCCGGCGCCGACGTTGGAAGAGCTGCGCGAGCGCGTTTCGGGGCTGGCGGCAAGCGACGAAGAGCTGCTGCTGCTTCGCTTCTTCGACCAGGAAGCCGAGCCGCTTCTGCGCGCGATTCGGAGCCGCACCTCGCCCGACATCGATTTCTTCGCCGGCGCCGTCGAGCGCGACCGGGCCGACAGGATCCGAGACATCGTCCAGATCGTGCAAGAGACGGGCGTCTCCGAGGTCACAATTGAGGACGAGGACATGCGTGTGACCGTTCGCTCCGCCGCCGAGCGGGCGGCCGGCTCCACGGCGCCGCTCGCCTCGGCCGAGTTCGGGCAGGTGCCGGAGATTCGCCCGACCGAGGGGATGATCGCAGTCGAGTCGCCGATGGTCGGTACCTTCTACCGCGCGCCCAGTCCCGTAACGCCGCCGTTCGTCCAGCTCGGCGACACGATCGAGTCCGGCCAGAGCCTCTGCATCCTCGAGGCGATGAAGCTGATGAACGAGGTCAAGGCCGAGCAGGGTGGAATCGTACGCCGGATCTGCAAGGAGGACGGCGACCCGGTGCAGTTCGGCGACCTGCTGGTCGAGCTCGAGCCGATCAGCGGCAAGCCGCTCGACAATTACTAATCCTTTCTGGTTTGCCGCCCGGAGGAGTAAAGTGGCAGACCGGATTAACTCCGGCGCAGCCTTTCGGCGCGCCCAACCGTCTTTTCTCAGAGGCTGATCGAAGAATGTTCTCACGTGTCCTAGTCGCCAACCGTGGTGAGATTGCAGTTCGCGTCATTCGCGCGCTGCACGAGCTCGGGGTCGAAGCTGTCGCCGTTTACTCGACCGCCGATGCCGAGTCGCTGCACGTCCGTCTGGCCGACGAGGCGGTCTGCATCGGTCCTCCGTCCGCCAGCGAGAGCTACTTGCGCATCGCCAATGTGATCGGAGCCGCCGAGACGACGCGCTGCCAGGCCGTCCACCCCGGTTACGGCTTCCTCTCCGAGAATCCCACCTTCGTCGAAGCATGCGAGGAGACCGGCTTCGTCTTCATCGGTCCTAGCGCGGATTTGATGCGGCGCATGGGCGACAAGGCCGAGGCGAAGCGCGAGCTGATGGCGGCGAACGTTCCACTTGTGCCCGGCACCGATGCGGTGAACTCGTTTGCGGGCGTGCAGGCGGGCGCGAAGGAGCTCGGCTATCCGCTCCTGCTCAAGGCGGCCGCCGGTGGCGGCGGCAAAGGCATGCGCTTCGTCGACGATCCCGCCGAGCTCGAGAACGCTTACTCGACCGCCTCCACCGAGGCCGAGGCTGCCTTCGGCGACGGTGCCCTCTACGTCGAGCGGGCTGTCGTACCGGCCCGCCACGTCGAGGTGCAGGTTCTTTGCGACTCCTTCGGCGGCGTGCTCACGCTGGGCGAGAGAGAGTGCTCGATCCAGCGCCGGCACCAGAAGCTGATCGAGGAGTCGCCCTCGCCCGCCACGACGCCGGAACTGCGCCTGGAGATGGAGAGCGCGGCCGAGCGCGCCTGCGGCGTGATCGGCTACACCAACGCCGGCACCTTCGAGTTCCTGCTCTCCTCCGACGGTGGCTTCTACTTCATGGAGCTGAACGCCCGCCTCCAGGTCGAGCACCCGGTCTCCGAGCTCGTCACTGGCATCGACATCGTTCGCGAGCAGATCCGCATCGCCGCCGGCGAGCCGCTGGGGTTGACAGGGCGCGCGCCGCGCTCGGGCCATGCGATCGAAATGCGCCTGAACGCCGAGGATCCCGCCCGCGATTTCGTGCCCACTCCGGGCCGGCTCGTGCGCTTCCGTCCGCCGCTCGGCCCGGGCATACGCGTCGACACCTTCGCCGAGGAGGGGATGGAAATCCAGCCCCACTACGACTCCTTGCTCGCGAAGATCGTCGTTCACGCTTCGGATCGCCCGTCCGCGATCGCTCGCGCGCTGCGAGCGCTCGGCGAGCTGGAGATCGAGGGCGTCACGACCACCGTTCCGGTCATTCGCGAAATTCTCGACTCCGAGGAGTTCCGCAGCGGCGACTACTCGACGAGCTTCATCGCCGAGGCGGCCGGCCGACTCCCGGCTCTGGCTGGAGGATGAAGGAAGCCCTCGTCTTCGAGGAGCAGGCGGGGCGGATAGTCGTTCCCTCCCAGACTCTGGCAATGATCGTCGCGGTGGCTGTCGAGCGCGGCGGTGCACGCGTGCGCCGGTACCCTCGTCGCAGCGTCGCCTTCGAGCTCGGCGCCGAACCCTCGCGCGTGGAGGTGGGCATCGTCGCTCCGGCCGGCACCGTGCTGCCGGAGTTGGCGGCGCGCGTGCAGAGTTCCGTGCACGAGGCGCTCGAGTTCATGTGCGAGCTGCGCGAGCTGACGGTCGATGTGACGGTCGAGGAGATCACTTGAAGGCCGTCCTGGAGAGACGCTGATGGCCGGTCGCAGAGCCGCCCGGCGAACCGCTCTCTTTCTCCTCTACCAGTGGGATCTGACCGGAAAGCCGCTCGCCTCCCTTTATGAGGGGGAGGTCGATCCCTTCGCTCTCGAGACCGCCACGGCTGTTTCCGAGCGCGCCGCCGATCTCGACGAACGGATCAACGAAATCCTGCAGGACTGGACGGCCGATCGCCTCGGGGCGCTGGAACGAAACATCCTTCGCATCGCCGTCTACGAGATCGAGGGAGCACGGGTGCCCTACGAGGTGGCCGTCAACGAGGCGGTCGAGCTGGCGAAGCGCTATACCACCGACGAGGCGGCGCGCCTGGTCAACGGCGCGCTCGGCAAGATCGCGAGAGAAGGAGGCAGCGAGTGAGCGCGGAGGAAGCTTTGGCCAGAGCGGAGAAGCTGCTCGAACGGGTCGAGGAGGCCCGCAAGCGGCTCGAGCAAACCGACGACCCGGCGCAGTCGATCGAGATCCTGAGCGAGCTTGCCGAGCTGGCCAAGGAGGTAGAGGCAGAGCTGGGCCGCGCCCGCCGCGAGGCGGAGACGGAAGCGGATGCAGACGCCTGACCAGCTACTCGGATTGATCGAGGACTACCTGCTCGGGCTCGAGCTCTCGGGCGAGCTCGGCGACCTGGGCGACTCGATGCGCTACGCGCTCGCCGGCGGCGGTAAGCGCATCCGGCCCGTGCTTTGTCTGGCAACCGCAGAAGCGATCGGCTGCGAGCCGGAGCGGGCGCTCGCCGCCGCCGCCGCGCTCGAGCTGGTACACAGCTTCTCGCTCGTCCACGACGACCTACCCGCCCTCGACGACGACGCCGAGCGGCGCGGGCGCCCGAGCACGCACATCCAGTGGGGAGAGGCGGTCGCCATTCTCGCCGGCGACGCACTTCTGGGCGAGGCGGTTCGCCTGGCTCTCACCTACCCGAGCCCGGCGGTCGCCCGCGAGCTGATCGAGGCGACGCAGGGAATGATCGGCGGCCAGTACCTGGACATCACCCACAGTGGCGACCTGGTCGAGCTACACCGGCTCAAGACCGGACGACTATTCGCCGCCGCGATCGGGCTGGCGCTCGAAGTCGCCGAGTTGCCCGGGCCCGAGCAGGCGCCCTGGCGCGCCTTCGCCGAGGAGTTAGGCCTGCTCTTCCAGCTCGTAGACGACCTGCTCGACCGTGACGGCCACGTGCTCGTCCACGGCGTCGAGACGACGCGGCGCCTGGCCGACGAGGCGGCCGAGCGAGCCCGGTTGTGCCTCGCTGGGATCGATGCCGATACCTCGGTGCTCGAGGGCATCGTCGAGAGCCTCGCTGCGCGTACGAACTAGACGCTTAGCTGGAATAGCAGCCGAGTTCATCCTGGGATCGCTGTGGAGCGATCGTTACGGATTCGCGACGATCCCGTTTCCCATTCGCGACGATTTCGTTGATACCGTGTCACGCCCCGTGGGAGGGTGGGGGGAGGCGGGTGGATTAGCGAGGTGCCCCGGAACGCCGAGAAGCGCCCACGATGTCACGAACATGAGCAGCCGATCGATCAAGAAACGCCTCGACATCCTGCTCGTGGAGCGCGGCCTCGCTGAGACCCGAGCTCAAGCCCAGGCGCTCGTGATGGCGGGTCGAGTGCGCGGTTACTCGAAGGCCGGGCAGCAGGTGGCCGAGGACGCCGAGATCGAGCTCACGGCGAAGGCTCCCTACGTCTCGCGCGGCGGCGAGAAGCTTGCTCATGCGCTCGACCTGCTCGGCGTCGATCCGGCCGGGAAGGACTGCCTCGACGTCGGCGCCTCGAGCGGCGGCTTCACCGATTGCCTGCTCCAGCGCGGCGCCCGGCGGGTGATCGCGCTGGATGTCGGCTACGGGCAGCTCGCGCAGAAGCTGCGGGACGACTCTCGCGTGACCGTACTGGAGCGGGTGAACGCGCGTGAGCTGAAAGAGCTCGCTTTTGCACCCGAGCTGGTCGTCTGCGACGTCTCCTTCATCGGCCTCAAGCTCGTGCTGCCGCCGGCTCTCGCGCTAGCCGCGTCGGGCTGGCAGGCGCTGGCGCTGGTCAAGCCGCAGTTCGAGGCCGGCAGGGAGGAGGTCGGCAAGGGCGGCGTCGTCCGCGATCCGGAGATCCGTCGCCGGGTGGTGCGCGAGATCGCGGAAGCTTCGCTCCACTGGCATGCGCGGGTGGCCGGCGTCGTAGACTCCGGGCTACCGGGTCCGAAGGGAAACAGAGAGATCTTCATCCACCTCGTCAACGCCCTCAAGCCGAAGCTCCCAGCCGAGCTCGAGGAATGGATTGCCGATGCCGCTCAATGAGCCGGTGCGCAAGGCGGCCGTGATCACGCACGGCCGGGTCGAGACGATCGGCGACGGGCTCGAGCGCCTGCGCGCCGTAGCCGAGCGCAGCGGCGTGACGCTGCTCTTCCCCCATGAGGAGCGTGAGAAGCATGGTCTCCCTGACGGAGACGACGATGTTCGCCAGGCTGACCTCGTAGTCGTGCTCGGCGGCGACGGAACGATGCTGCGCACGCTCGACAGCCTCCTCGACAGCGGCATCCCGGTCTTCGGCGTCAACTACGGCCGCGTCGGCTTCCTGACCTCCGTCCCCGGCGCCGAGTTGGAGAGCGGCGTCGAGCGAGCCTTCGCCGGCGACTACCGCCGGCTCGATCTCCCGACCCTCGAGGTCGAGGCGGACGGCCAGCGCCGCGCCGCGATCAACGACATCGTGCTCATCTCCGCGACGCACGGACGCGTCGTCGAGCTCAACTGGCAGGTCGGCGGCGAGGACTACGGCAAGGTCGCCTGCGACGGCATGGTCTGCGCGACCGCGATCGGATCGACCGCTTACAACCTCTCGAACGGAGGCCCGGTGCTGGTCTGGGGTATCGACGTGATGGCGATCACCTTCGTCGCCCCGCATACCCTCGCCGCGCGCCCGCTCGTGGTTCCGCGCGGGCAGTCGCTCGTGGCCCGCAACGAGACGGCCGACATCCCCGTATCGGTGCTCGTCGACGGTTATCCGCTGGCCCAGCTCGACTTCGGCCAGCATGCTCAGGTCATCTTCGGCGAGAAGCGCGGACTGCTGGCGCTGCTGCCGGAAGTGACCTTCGTGCGGCGCTTCCGCGAGATCTTCCCTTCCTAGAGCTCGGTTCGAAGACGCGTCCGGCGCTATCGACGGGGCGGGTGTGGTTCTGATTCGGCGCAGAATCGGCACATCGAGAGGGGCTTTTCGTCTCGCCGGTACGGTACTTTTCAACGACCCCGCGGGCGGGTGGCTCGGCGACGGGCGCAGAGAGAAGCGCCGTTACGCGTCCGGTCGGAGGTTTTCCATTCCGCTTGGCGCTCTCGGTAGAGAGCCGAGGAACGCGGCGCCCCCACCTGTCCAGAAGCGTCAACTGTCCGCAGTCCTGCGCAGTCGCTAGCCTCTCCGAAGTGACCTTCGTCCGGGACTCCAATGCTGCGTAGGCTCAAAATCGAGAACCTCGTTTTGATCCGCGAGGCCGAGCTCGAGTTCGCGCCCGGGCTGAATGCGATCACGGGTGAGACCGGCGCCGGCAAGACCATCCTCGCCCAGGCGATCGGGCTCCTACTCGGCCAGAAGGGCGAAGCTTCAGCGGTTGGGCCGGCCGCCGAGGAGGCGTATGTCGAGGCCGAGCTGGAACTGCCCGAGGGCTTGTTCGACGAAGAGGAGTTCGCGGCGCTGGCGGAGCTACAGCCCGACGGGGAGGACGGTCTCGTGCTGGCGCGGCGGGTCTTTGCCGACGGACGCACGCGCGCTTACGCNNCTCGGTCTGCTCGACGCCTTCGCAGGCGAGGAGCAGAACCGCAGAAGAGTAGACGCGCGTCGGGCCTGGCGTGAGCTGCAGGCGGCCAGGCGCCGCTATTCGGAGCTGGCGCGTGACGCAGGCGCGGTGCAGGCCCGACTAGAGGAGCAGCGGGCGCTCGTGGAGGCGACCGAGGATCTCGATCCGGGCAGCGAGGAGAGGCTGCGCATCGAGCGCGAGCGAATCCGCCACGTGGCCGAGCTGGCGCAGGCGGCGCAGGAGGCGCTCGAGGCGCTGGCGCCGGAGGAAGGGGACGGAGCTGCGGGGCTGGTCGCGGCCGCCGAACGCTCGGTGGCATCGGTCGAGCGGCTGGCGCCCGAGCTGGCGGCCTGCGGCGAGGAGTTGCGCGGAGTCGAGCTCGAGCTGCGTGAGAGCGCCAGCTCACTCTCCGCCTTCCTGGCCTCGCTCGACGTCGAGCCCGACCGACTCGAGCAGCTGGAGGCCGAGCTCGATCGGATTGCGCTGGCCAAGAGGCGTTTCCGCTGCCTCGATTTCGCCGAGCTCATGGAGACTGCGGCAGCGGCGCGAGTGGAGCTTGCTCGGGTGGCCGAGGGAGTCGATCCTGTCGCCGCCGCCGAGGCCGAGATGAACGCGGGCGAGGAGCGCGTGCAAGAGCTGGCGGAAGAGTTACGAGCCGCCCGGCGTGCCGCCGCCGAGCCGTTCGCCGCGGCTGTTGCGACCGAGTTGGGACAGATCGGGCTGGGGGAGGGCGAGTTCCGGGTCGAGCTGGCCGAGCGCGAGCCCGGGCCGAGCGGCGCCGACGAGGTAGCCTTCCTGATCCGTCCCAACCGCGGCCTGCCCTTCGCCCCGGTCGCCGAGACGGCATCCGGNNGGCGAGCTCTCCCGCATCGCGCTGGCGCTGGCGGCCGTGGCCGGCGGAGAGACGCTCGTCTTCGACGAGATCGACGCCGGTATCGGCGGCCGCACGGCGAACACGGTCGCCGACACGCTCGAGCGCCTCGGTACCCGCGCCCAGGTGATAACCATCACGCACCTACCCCAGATCGCCAGCAGAGCCGCGCGTCACTTCTCGGTCGAGAAGATCCCCGGCGATCCTACGCACACTCGTATCGACGCGCTCGACCCCGGAGAACGCGCCGCCGAGATCGAGCGCATGCTCGGCGGCGAGGAGTTCCTGGCCACGGTTGCCTCTCGCGAGGTTTCGTAGGCTTTAAGGGCCTATCCCGTTAGGGTTGCGCGGTCGAAGTGGGTGAGCCGTGGATGCCAGGGGTCGGACGGACCGTGAAGACGCACTGGTAGTGCGTTAAGCGATCTGGGCGGCCGCTGGCGCCGCGGAGCGGCCGCTTNNGGGCGTGTAGACCTAGCGGGATAGGCCCTAAGATCCGCGCCGTCCTGTCGTCGTCCTACGATCCTTTGGTCATGGCGCTACGGGGGATGGAGATTCGAGGATGACCCTCGCCGTGCTAGCTTTGCGTTCAGTGGAGGGGCGAGACCTGTCGATTCTCGAGCGTGCGATTCGGTTGCCCGAAGAGTCGCTTCCCCTAAAAAGCAGAGCAAGTCGCGAGTTCGGTGCCATGTCGGTATCTGTCGATCGGCCTGGAAGGAGCGGATTGTGAGCGCGCGCGCGACCAAGTACATCTTCGTGACCGGGGGCGTCGTTTCGGCGCTCGGCAAGGGCATCGTCGCGGCGTCGCTCGGACGCCTGCTGAAGGCGCGCGGTCTCTCCGTCCAGGTGCAGAAGTTCGACCCCTACCTCAACGTCGATCCCGGCACGATGAGTCCCTTCCAGCACGGCGAGGTGTTCGTGACCGAGGACGGGACTGAGACCGATCTCGACATCGGCCACTACGAACGCTTCATCGATCTCAACTTCACGGGTGCCTCTTCGAACACCTCGGGTGCGATCTGGCAGACGGTCTTGCGGAAGGAGCGCAAGGGCGAGTTCCTGGGCGCGACCGTGCAGGTGATCCCGCATATCACCAACGAGATCAAGCACCGCATCCGCCGCGTCGCCGAGACGACTCCGGCCGACGTCGTCATCAGCGAGATCGGCGGCACCGTCGGCGACATCGAGTCGCTCCCCTTCCTCGAGGCGATCCGCCAGTTCCGGCGTGAGGTCGGGCAGGAGAACGTGCTCTACATCCACGTCACGCTCGTGCCCTTCATCGAGGCTGCCGGCGAGCTCAAGACCAAGCCGACCCAGCACTCCGTGAACGAGCTCAGGCGCATCGGTATCCACCCCGACATCGTCGTCGCCCGTTCGCACGAGCCAATCTCGCAAGAGATCCGCGACAAGATTGCTCTCTTCACCGACGTCGACCGTGAGGCCGTAATCGGCAATCCGGATGTGCCCGACGTCTACCTGGTTCCCACCGTCCTCAAGCGCGAAGGGCTCGACCGGCTCGTCTGCGAGAAGCTCAAACTGCCGGCCGGCGTCACCGATCTGGGCGAGTGGGAGGATCTGGTTACCCGCATCGGCAAGCTCGAGGGAGACGTCGAGATCGCGCTCGTGGGCAAGTACGTCAAGCTGCAGGACGCCTACCTGTCCGTGCTCGAGGCACTCAAGCACGGCGGCATCCACCATGGCTGTCACGTGCACGTGCGCTGGGTCGACTCCGACGGGATGTCGCTCGAGGAGGCGCGCCGCGAGCTCGAGCAGGCGGACGGCGTGCTCGTTCCCGGCGGCTTCGGATCGCGTGGCTGGGAGGGGAAGATCCTCGCCTGCCAGGTCGCACGCGAGCAGGGCATTCCCTACCTCGGTATTTGCCTTGGCATGCATGTGGCCGTCTCGGAGTTCGCCCGTCACGTCGCCGGGCTCGACGGGGCCAACTCGACCGAGATGGATCCCGAGACGCCCTATCCGGTCATCGACCTCCTGCCCGAGCAGAAAGAGGTGGAGGATCTGGGCGGGACGATGCGACTGGGCGCCAGCGCCGTGGAGCTGGCCGAGGGAACGGGAGTCCGCGCCACCTACGACGAGCCGATCATTCACGAGCGCCACAGGCACCGTTACGAGGTGAACAACATCTACCGCGAACGCCTGATCGAGGCCGGGCTCGTGATCTCGGGCACCTACCAAGACGGACGCCTCGTCGAGGTCGTCGAGCTTCCCGACCATCCCTGGTTCGTGGCCAGNNCCGCCGGTAAAGAGATCGCCTAGGTGCGCGTTTCCGCGGCGGCTCGTTCGTTCCGGGAGACGAATACAATCCGGCGATGCCCGATCGCGTTCTGACGCTCTTCTGCGAGCTGGCTCGGATTCCGAGCCCGTCGGGCAAGGAGCGTGCCGCGGCCAACTACGTGCTCGCGTATCTGCGTGGGCTCGGGCTCGATCCCCGCGAGGACGGCTCCGCTCCGCTCGTTCCCTCCGAGTCGGGGAACATCGTCTGCCGCCTGCCCGGCGCGCAGGAAGGCGGTGTGCCGATCATGCTCTGCTCGCATCTCGACACGGTGCCGCCGCAGGGCCCGATCGAGCCGGTCGTCACGGACGGGGTCGTCCGCAACGCAGCCGGAACGATCCTCGGTGCCGACAACAAGGCGGCGGTCGCGGCGATGCTGGAGGCGGCGCGGAGAATCGTCAAGGAGCACCGTTCCCACGCGGGCGTCGAGCTCGTCTTCACGGTTGTGGAGGAGGTCGGGCTCCAGGGCGCCAAGCATCTCGACCTGGGCTCGCTCGAGGCCAAGGTCGGCTACGTCTACGACCAGGCGGCCCCGATCGGCGAGGTCATCCTCGGAGCGCCCTACCACCGCGAGCTGCACGCGAGCTTCATCGGCCGCGCGGCGCACTCGGGGATCGCGCCGGAGGAGGGGAGGAGCGCGATCGTCGCCTGCGCGCGGGCGATCGGCGACTTCCGCCTAGGCCGGATCGACGGGGAGACGACCGCCAACGTCGGGGTCGTTCGCGGCGGCCAGGCGCGCAACATCGTCCCGGGACTCTGCGAGCTCGAGGCAGAGATTCGCTCGCACAACGAGAAGACGCAACTCGGGCTGATCGAGGAGATGCTCGAGTCGATCGCCTTCGCGGCCGAGCAGAGCGAGTGCCGGACCGAGACCAAGGTGGTCGAGATCTACCGGGGCTACCGTTTCAAGCCCGACGACTTGCCGGTGGCGCTGGCGCGAAACGCACTTGCAAGCTGCGGCTTCGAGCCCAAGCTCGGACTCACCGGCGGCGGCGCCGACGCCAACGTCTTCAACGCGGGCGGCCTTCCTTGCGTCAACCTCTCCAACGGCATGGCCCACATCCACTCGCCCGAGGAGGAGATCGCCGTCGACGATCTCAAACGGATGGTGGACGTGACGCTNNGCTAGCCGCTCTTCGGAATCCGCTTCTTGCCCGCGGTGGTCGGACTGATCTTGACCACGAGCCAGGTGATCGCCGCCGCGAACGCAATAACGCAGACGATGAAGATGATGAATCCGATTATTCCGAGTACCGTGGCCATCGCTCCCTAGAATAGTCACATGGCGCGGGCCTGCGTGATTGTGCTCGATGCGGTGGGAGCAGGCGCGCTCCCCGATGCGGCACGCTACGGCGACGAAAATGCGAACACGCTCGGCAACGTTGCGAAGGCGGTTGGCGGGCTCGACCTACCGATGCTCGAGGCTCTCGGCTTGGGCAACGTCGCTCCGCTCGAAGGNNGTCATGCCGCAGCCGCTTCCGACCTTTCAGCACGGCTTCCCCTTCGAGGTCGTCGACCCGTTCATGCACCGTACCGGTCGTGGCGTGCTCGGCAACAAGGTCGCCTCCGGTGTGGACATCATCCAGGAGCTCGGTGAGGAGCACATGGAGACGGGCAAGTGGATCATCTACACCTCGGCCGACTCCGTCTTCCAGCTCGCCGCGCACGAGGAGGTCATCCCGCTCGAGGAGTTGTACGAGGCTAGCGCTGTCGCACGAGAGCTTTTCGTCGGCAAGCACAACGTCGGGCGAGTGATCGCACGGCCCTTCGTGGGCGAGCCGGGTTCCTTTGAGAGCACGCCGAACCGGCGCGATTTCTCGCTCCAACCGCGCCGTCCCAACTACCTCACTCTCATCCACGAAGCCGGCGCCAAGGTCTTTGGGGTCGGCAAGATCGGCGACATCTTCGCCGGTTGCGACATCGACGAGTCGATCCCGACCAAGTCGAACGCCGAGGGAATCGCCCAGACCGAGCGCCTGCTCGAGGAGCTCGAGAACTGTCTCGTCTTCACCAATCTGGTCGAGACCGACATGCTCTGGGGGCACCGCAACGATCCGGTCAACTTCCACCGTTCTCTTCAGGATTTCGACCGCCGCCTGCCCGACCTGCTCGCTCATTTACGCGAGGGCGACCTGCTCGTGCTCACCTCCGATCACGGCTGCGATCCGACCACGGAGGGCACCGATCACACACGCGAGTACGAGCTCCTGCTCGCCTACGTCGAGGGCACGAACGCCTCGGGGCGCATCCACGAGGGCGAGCCGGCCGACGTTGGCGCGACCGTGAACGCCTGGCTCGGCGGCCGATCGCCGGGGCGAAGCCTTCCCGGCAAGCCCTTCGTCACACCGTTCTGAGCGCGGTTGTGAGTCTCGTGCCCGGCCGCGACTAGGCTTGACGGGTGCCCGAGCTCCCCGAGGTCGAGACGATCCGCCGCCGGCTCGAGCCGCTGCTCTCCGGCAGGAAGATCGTCCGTGTCGAGATAAACGACCCGCGGCTGACCCGGCCTGTCCCAGCGAATGAGCTCGCGGCCGGGCTGAGCGGCGAGCGGATCGAGGTGCTCGATCGTCGTGGCAAATACCTGCTCGTTCGCCTGGAGAGCGGGCTCACACTCGTCATCCATCTGCGTATGACCGGCTCGCTCCGGCACCGGCGCGCGGGTGCCGAGCAGGTCGCGCACGAGCGAGCCCGGCTCGAGCTCGACGACGGCAGCGAGCTCGCCTACCGCGACGTGCGCCGCTTCGGCACCTGGCACCTGCTCACGCCGGACGCGCTCGAGGAGTATCTGGACGCGCGCGTCGGCCCCGAGCCGCTGGCGCCGGAGTTCACGCCGGAGCTGTTGGGGGAGCGCCTGGCCGGTCGCCGGGCTCCGCTCAAGGCGGCTCTGCTCGATCAACGCACGCTCGCCGGGCTCGGGAACATCTACGTGGACGAGGCGCTCTGGCGGGCGAAGCTACATCC
>PMMN01000078.1:17226-17441 GCA_003162235.1 Actinomycetota bacterium
CACATCTACAGCCTCGAGCGCGGCCGTATCGGCGCCATTGCAAAGGGGATCCGCAAGACCAAGTCGCGCTTCGGCGCCCGGCTGGAGCCGCTCTCGCACGTGGAGATCATGGTGCACGAGGGCAGGGGCGAGCTGGGCACGATCACCGGGGTCGAGCTGCTGCGCTCGCACCGGGCTGTCCGCGAAGAGTATTACCGGCTCGGGGTCGGGTTGAT
>PMMN01000084.1 GCA_003162235.1 Actinomycetota bacterium
TCGCCGCGCTCGAAGGCGCTGATGTTGGCGAGCGTCGAATCTCGCAGCCGTACGTATTAGCCTTAGCGAATGCCACCGGCCGAGTCCCCGCTGAGAATCGAGCTCGCGCTTGGCGACATCACGAAGGAGAGGGTCGACGCGATCGTCAACGCGGCCAACAGCGGCCTGCGCGGAGGCGGCGGTGTCGACGGGGCGATTCACCGTGCCGGCGGGCCCGAGATCATGGAGGAGTGCCGCAGGATCGGTCACTGCGATCCGGGCGACGCCGTCATCACCGGCGCCGGCAGGCTTCCCGCGCGCTTCGTGATCCATGCGGTCGGCCCGGTCTGGGAGGGTGGACGGGACGACGAGGAGCTTCTCCTCGCTTCCTGCCACGAGCGGGCACTCGAGTTGGCGAGGGAGCACGGCTGCCGCACGGTCGCCTTCCCGGCGATCTCGACCGGCGCCTACGGTTACCCGCCCGAGCTGGCCGCGCGGGTTGCCTTGAGGGCCACGATCGAGGCGCTCGAGCGCTTGCCGATGATCGAGAAGGTGCGCTTCGTCTTCGTCGACGAAAACCTGCTCGAAATCTACGGTCGAGCGCTCGCGCACCTGAAAGAATCGGCCGAGCGGTCGGTCTAGGGCGCCGGCTTTTCCTTCACGATCAGCACCGGCCGGTCGGCTTCGCTCAGCACGTCGCGCGAGACGCTGCCGAGAAACATGCTCGAGATCGTGCCCAGTCCACGCGAGCCGACGATGATCATGTCCGCCCCGCGCAGTTTGGCCGCATCGACGATCTCCTGGGCGGGACTTCCCTCGACGATCTCCGACTCGGCATCGACACCGGCCTGTAGCGCCTTTGCGAGCGCTCGGTCGAGGAGGAAGTGCGACTCCTCGGTCTGCTCGCTGACCTCGCCCGGCTGGTATCGGGAGGAATCCACCTCGGGCTGGACGTGAACGAAGACCACGCGGGCGCCCGTAGCGACGGCCAGCGCGACTCCCTCGTCCTCGTCCTCGGCCTGCTGCCCGCAGACCGAGCCGTCGGTCGCGATCAAGATCATTTGCATGGGGGGTGCCCCTTCCTGAACAGCCCGAAGACCGGCGTCGCACCAATCAATCTACACCGAGCGCCTGTTCGCATCGGCTCCTAGATTCCGAGCCGTTCGAGTGTCGCCGGGTCGCGCCGCCAGCGCGGCTCGACCTTGACCGTGAGGTCTAGGTAGACCCTGTGCCCGAGCAGCTGCTCGACCTCGGGCCGTGCCTGCACTCCGATCGCCTTCACCATCCGCCCGGCCCGCCCGACCAGGATCTGCTTCTGCGACTCGGTCTCGACCAGAATCCGGGCTCGGAGAACGCGCTCGCCGAGCTCTTCCACCTCCACCGAGAGCGAGTGCGGAACCTCGTCGCGCGTGAGGGCGAGAGCCTTCTCGCGCACGAGCTCGGCCAGCCGGAACTCGAGCGACAAGTCGGTGATGGCGTCGCGGGGGAAATAAGCGACTCCCTCGGGAAGAAGCTCGATCAGGTCCTGGCGCAGGTCGGCGACTCCATCCCCGGTCTTGGCGCTGATCGGATGGAGCGCGTGGAAATCGCCGAGTCCGGCGGCGACCTTCATCTGGCCGGCGATGTGGCCGGGCTTCTGCTGGTCGACCTTGTTGAGCACGATCACCACCGGCACGTCGAGCGCGAACACCGTCTGGGCGATGAAGCGATCGCCGGCGCCGATCCGCTCCTGGGCGGAAAGCATGAAGACGACGGCATCCACGTCTTCGAACGAGCTCTCGACCGTGCGCTGCATGCGCTCGGTCATAGCGTCGAGCGGGCGCTGGAAGCCTGGCAGGTCGACGAGCACGAGCTGGTAGTCGGGGCTATTGGCGACGCCGAAGATCCTCCGTCGCGTCGTCTGCGGCTTGTCCGAGACGATTGCGACCTTACCGCCGCAGAGCGCATTCACGAGCGTGGACTTGCCGACGTTGGGCCGTCCCGCTATGGCAACGAAACCGCTCTTCAGAGTCTCGCTCACGCGAACAGTTGGAAGAGAGAGAGGGTCACGAGCGCGCCGATGACGGCGCCGTAGGTGACCTCGAGTGCGGAATGATAACCGGCCTCGACCCGGGTCTGCGCAACCAGAAGCGCCATCGCGAAAGCCAGCGCCGAGATCAAAAAGCGGTGCTCGACACCGTGGACGAGGTAGGTGAGGGCCATCCAGCCGGCGAAGGCGATCGCCGAGTGGCCGGAGGGAAGCCCGCCCCTAAGCGGCGTCCCCCGGTGGGTCAGCGCCTTGGTCGCAATCACGAGCAGCACTGTGACCATCAACGCCACCAGGGTCAGATAGACGGGCGCATTCTCGAGCCGGTTGAGTAGACGCGTGCTCGGATTGGCGATGTGGTCGTTGAAGACGAGGAAACCGATCGCGAGCGCCGCGATGGTGGAGATCAGAACGGCGCCGGCCGCCATGTCCTTGGCCAGCTTGGCCATTGGATCGAAGGAGGTGGTCGCCACGTCGATCGCCCCCTCGACGGCGCTGTTGATCATCTCGGTGATGAGCACGAAGGCGATTGCAATGACCAGTGCGATCAGCTCCATCTGGGTCACTCCGATAGCGATCGCAATGACCAGCACGGTGATCGCGACGAGCATGTGGATGCGCATGTTGCGCTGCGTTCGGACAGCGTGGATCACACCCTGAAAGGCGTAGTTGAAGCTGTCGATGAGGGTTATGCGCGAGCGCATGAACTCGTTTCAGAATGAAGACCCATCGGCTGGGTGCGATCGGGGGATACCAGGCTAGGACGCAGCGCCTCGTTCGTAGCCGAAGCTACGGGCGAGGCCGAGGGCAACGCATCGCGCCGCCGAGCGCGTCCAGGTGGCGGAGTGCTTCGTTTTGAGACGAGTTCCGTGGTCATCCCTTTACGTAGCGACTCTCCCGCTCCTCCATCTCGGAGCCGTGCTCGTAGCCGAGTAGGTGCAGGAGGCCATGCACGAGTGGCCGGCGCCAGTCGCTATCGACGACCTGCGGGCAGAGGACGACGTCGCCGAGCTGACGCGGTAGTCCCTCGGGCAACTCGCCCAGCCCGTCGATCGGGAAGGAGAGGACATCGGTGACTTCATCGATCTCCAGGTGCTCGCGCTTGAGCGCGCGGATCTCCTCGGGGCCCACGAACGAGAGTCCGAGCTCGCAGGAGCCGACTCCCTCGGCCTCGAGAAGCGAGCGCGCGAGCGCGGCGGCCGCCTCCTCCTCAATGCTCTCGCCGCTTCGGTTTTCGATCTCGATCTCGACCATCGCGCTAGCCGTCAACGGCGCCGCTCGGCTCCCGTCGCCTCGACGTGGCGCTTGTAGGCCTCGACGATCCGCTGCACCAGCTTGTGGCGAACGACATCCTCGTGCCCGAAACGGACGAAGGAGATGCCCTCGATGTCGGCCAGGATCTGCTGCACCTGGATCAGCCCCGAGGCCTGCTCCTTGGGCAGGTCGACCTGGGTGATGTCGCCGGTGATGACGACGCGCGAGCCGAAGCCGAGTCGGGTCAGGAACATCTGCATCTGCTCGGGCGTGGTGTTCTGGGCCTCGTCGAGGATGATGAAGGAGTCGTTGAGCGTGCGTCCGCGCATGAAGGCGAGCGGTGCGACTTCGATCGTGCCCCGCTCCATGTAGGAGCTCAGCCGCTCGGGATCGAGCATGTCGTAGAGGGCGTCGAAGAGCGGGCGCAAGTAGGGATCGACCTTGGCCATCAGGTCGCCCGGCAGAAAGCCGAGTCGCTCGCCGGCCTCGACCGCGGGCCGGGTGAGAATGATGCGCCCGACCTGGCCGTCGGAGAGCGCCGCGACGGCCAGAGCCATCGCCAGGTAGGTCTTGCCGGTNNTGGCGCCAGACCACGTCCTCGAAGACCTCGCGCACGTCGGCGGCCTGATCGAGCGCCACGCGCACCGCATCGACCGTGCTCGGTCCCACTTCCTGCCCGTCCTCGAACAGCCCGACGATCTCGTCCACTACCGTCCGCGCCTTGGCGACCTCCTCCTCCCCACCCTCGAGCGTGAGCCGGTTGCCGCGCAGCCTGATCGTGCAACCGAGTCGCTCGCGCAGGGCCTCGAGCACGCTGTCCGAGACTCCCGCGAGCTCGGCCGCAACCTCGTTCGAGATGGTCAAGACGTCCTGCATCTGGCAGTCAGTGTAGGCGCTGGCCCCGAGACCCACCTGCGCCTTCGTTGCTCCCGCCGTGCCGGCCTCGTCCACAAGCGCCTCGCCGGGGCGAGCAGGTCGGGCGCGGACTACGCGAGCGCCTCGCGCACCAACTGCGACACGACCGAGCCGTCAGCGCGGCCTGAGACTTGGGGCATGACGTCGGCCATGACGCGGCCGAGGTCGCGGATGCTGGTCGCGCCCACTTCGGCGATCACGTTGTCGACGATCTCCTCCAGCTCCTCCTCGGAGAGCGGTGCCGGCATGAACTCCTCCAGCGCCGCCAGCTCGGCCTGCTCGCGCTCGGCCCGCTCCGGGCGCCCGCCCGCGCGGAAGGCATCGGCGGACTCGACGTGGCGCTTGCGCTCACGCTGGAGCACCTGCAGCTCCTCCTGCGCGGAGAGCGGGCGCAGAAGATCTTTCTCGGCGGAGCGCAGCTCAGACAGCGCCAGGCGCAAGGTGTCGCGGCGAAGCTCATCATGATCGCGCATCGCCTGCGCGAGCTCCTGCTCGATGCGCTTGATCAGGCTCACGCTTCCCCCTCCACTTCCGCCAGCGCCAGCGCCGGCAGGTGGCCACCGAGGTCGCGCCCGCCGAGCAGGTGCCAGTGGAGGTGAAAGACCGTCTGCCCCGCGCTCGGCCCGACCGTGCAGAGCACGCGGTAGTCCTCGAGCCCGAGTACGCGTGCCGTCTCGGCGATGAACTCGAGCATCCGCCGTGCTTCCTCCGCGGGGAACTGGCCGATCTGGCGGAAGGTGTCGATATGGCGCTCGGGCACGATCAGGACGTGTGTCTCCGCCTTCGGGTTGACGTCATCGATGGCGACGAAGCCGTCCGTACGGCGGATGTGGGAGCCGCTACGGACGAGCTCGCAGAAGAGGCAGTCGTCGGAGCTCATGGTCGCATCGTCAACGCGGCTATTCCATCTTCGCTCACGCTTTCGGCGTGGGCCCGCACCAGCTCTCCGACCGGCCCGTTGACGAGCCAAGGCGTGTAGTCGTCCGCGTATCCACGTCCCGGTCGATCGATCAAAACGCTCTCCTCCGTACCGATCTTGCCACGCCAGCGCCGAAAACACGCGTTTTTCGAAGATTCGCGCATACGAGCGGCTCGCTCTTTCTTTACCGCGGCAGGCACGTCATCCTCACCCGCGGTCGCCGTTCCGGGGCGCGGCGAGTAGGGAAATACGTGCACTTTCGTAATTCCGGCGCGCTCGACGAGATCGAGCGTGTGCTGGAAAGCCGTCTCGTCCTCGCCGGGGTAACCGACGATCACGTCGCTGGTGAGATTGAAGTCCTCCAGCCTTTCGAGCCGGCGCAGGAAGGTGGAGGAGTCGTAACGGCGCTTCATCGCGAGCAGGATCCCGTCGTCGCCGGATTGCAGGGGAACGTGCAGGTGCCTGCAGGCTACGGGCGTTTCGCGGATGGCGGCGATCAGCTCAGCGCTCAGGTGGTTGACCTCGATCGACGAGAGGCGTAGACGCTCGAGACCGGGAGTCTTCCCCGCCTCGCGTACCAGCCCGGTGAGCGAGATACCGGCCGACCTATCGCGGAAGCAGCCGAGATTGATCCCGGAGAGAACGACCTCCTTGTGCCCCTGCCCGACTCGGCGCCGTACTTCACCCAGCACCTCCTCGGCCGGCTTGGAGCGCCCCGGCCCGCGCACGAGCGGAACGACGCAGTAGCTGCAGCCGAAAGAGCAACCGTCCTGAATCGTCACGAAGGCGCGCACGCGCCTCGGCCTCGGCGCCAGATCGACCTTGCGGCCCGGTCCGAGCATGCTCGCCACGAGCTCGGACGCGGCGGTCTCCCCCCGCGGCACGACGACGACGTTCTCGGCCAGTCCCGCGAAGGCTTCATCCAGACCGGCGCCGCAACCGGTCACGTAGACACGCTTGTGAGTGCGCGCGGCCTTCGCCGCCGCCTGGCGCGACTTCGCGACCGCCTCACGCGTGACGCAGCAGGTGTTGACGAGCGCGACTTCGGCATCGCCGGCCGGCGCGTCGTCGTGCCCGTCGGCGAGTAGCCGCTCGCGGATCTCCTCGGCGTCCGAGTAGGAGACCTTGCAGCCGAGAAAGCGCACGGAGAAGGTGGTCATCGCATCAACTGTAGGTGACGTTCGCTGCCAGGAAAGCAGACCGCGTGCGCTGGTGTCCAAGCAGTAGGGAGAACCCGGACCCACGTCTCCGCCTGGCGCGCCCGGCCGAACGGCTTGACCACCCGCCTCCCCCCACCCACCCACGGGGCGGAACACGGTATCAACGAAAAGCGCACGCGAATGCGCCGGTTCAGTGCCGAAACAGAATCGAGCAGCCCCCTACGACCAGGGCAGCTCGTCCCAATCGGGCGGGCGCTCGGCGCGGAACGGCCCGACGTGTGCGTAGGCCTCGGGCGGCGAGCTCGTCCCCTCGTCTACGCCGGCGCTATGGCGGCGCGCGAGCCCGGAAACCGGATAGAACACTTCCCCGTCCGGATTGCGTGTCCCCACCATCAAGATCACACAGGGAGAGCTTCCGGCGCCGATGAAGACGTGCTCGGTGTTGGGCGGGCAGTGCACGAAGTCCCAGGCCCCAAGCTCCCTCTCCCGACCCTCGATTAGCAGCAAGCACCGGCCCGCCAGGACGAGGAAGTCCTCCTGGCTCGACTCCCGGTGATACATCGCGTTCGCCTGCCCCGGCTTGAGCACGCGCAGATTGATCCCGAGCTCTGGAAAGGGATTGTCTGTGCTCTCGAACCGGCAGCCCGCTCCGAGCTGATCGTTTTTCGCCCAAGCGGTGTCGCGGACGTTGACCACGAACCAACCGGCGCCATCAGGCAGAAGCCCCGACGGGGTCTCGACCATTTCTGCTTCCCCGATCATCTCCGCCCCTCTCTCTAGCTTTCTCGGTCTGCCAGAACGGCCGCCCACTCCAATTGCTCATACCTGCTCACGACTTGATACCCGTCGAGCCGCAACTCGTCGGAAACCAGGAAGCCTGAGGCCAGCAGCGTCTTGCACTCGAGCCGCGGCGCCAGGGCCTCCATAAACGGAAAGCTGATATTGCAGACGGCGACTTCCGCCGGCGGCGGCGAATCGGCGAGGACGTCGGCGAGCCGCACATCTAGTGAGACGCCGTTCGCCTCGGCGTTCGCCAGCGTCGCCTCGGTTGCCTCGGGGTCGTTGTCGAGCGCCGTGATCGGCGCAAAGCCGAGCCTGGCCGCGGCGATCGCCAGCACCCCGGAGCCGCAGCCGACATCCAACAGGCTCGCCGGCTCCAGCTCCTGTAAAAGCTCGAGGCAAAGTCTGGTGGTCGGATGGGCGCCGGTGCCGAAGGCGCGTCCGGGATCGATCACGACAGGGAGAAGACCCTCCCGAGCCTCCTCCCAGGGCGGGCCGACCCAGAGTCGTCCGATTTCTACCGGGCGGTGAAAGGTCCGCCAGTTGTCCTCCCAGCCGGGCTCGACCCGCTCGGACGAGACCTCGCCGAAGCTCGCGCGCAGCGCCTCCTCGACCTCGAGCCCGCCGTATACGGCCAGCTCGAGCTCACCGGGGAGATCTCGTTCCTCGAAGCCGTGGGTGGCGAACCCGAGCAGCTCCGCCCGCGCCTCCTCGGCCCGCTCGGGCGGCACGCGCACGGCTATGCGAAGCAGATCTGTCAGTGGAAGACGCCCTTCAGGCGTTTAAACAAACTTTCGTCGTGCTCGTAGGTGGCGGCGGTGGCGCTCTCTTCGAACTGCGCGAGCAGCTTGCGCTGCTTCTCGTCGAGCTGGCGCGGAACGAGCACGGTCAGAAGCAGGCGCAGGTCGCCGTGGCCGTAACCCCGCAGCCGCGGCATCCCCTTGCCCTTAAGGATCAGGACGGCGCCGGGCTGGGTGCCCGACTCGATCTCGACCTCGGCGTCGCCGTCCAGGGTCGGGACCGTCGCCTTGCCGCCGAGTGCCGCCTGGGTCATCGTCAGCTCCAGCGTTGAGACGAGATCGTCGCCCTCGCGCACGAAACGCTCATCCGGACGTACGCGCACCGGTACATACACGTCGCCCGCGCGGCCGCCGCGACTGCCCGCGTGCCCCTCGCCGGAGATCCTGATCGGCTGCCG
>PMMN01000029.1 GCA_003162235.1 Actinomycetota bacterium
CCGATCGGGATCATCGCGTCGACCGCCTTGATCCCGGTCTGAAGCGGTTCCTTCACCGGCTGGCGCGCGATCACGCCCGGCGCCTTCAGCTCCAGCGGACGGCGCTCGTGCGCGGTGATCGGACCGCCGCCGTCAACCGGGTTGCCGAGCGGATCGACCACGCGTCCGAGTAGCTCGTCGCCGACCTGAACGCTGGCGACGCGGCCCGTCCGGCGTACGCTCGAGCCCTCGTAGAGCTTCTGCCACTCACCGAAGAGCGCAGCTCCGACGTTGTCCTCCTCGAGGTTGAAGGCAAGGCCGATGACCCCGAACTCGAACTCGAGCATCTCCAGCGCAACGCAGTTTTCGAGGCCGTGCACGCGCGCGATGCCGTCGGCGAGCTGCAGTACGGTGCCGGTCTCAGAGAGATCGGTCTCGATCTCGAACTGCTCGATCCTCTGCTTGAGGATGGTGGTGATCTCTTCAGGGCGCAGCTTCACGGCTTCACCTCAACTCCTTGTCTCGACAAGCTCGGTACGAAGTTTTTCGATACGACCGCGGACGCTGGCATCCAGGCGCAGCGAACCCGCCTGCACGATCAGGCCGCCGAGTAACGACGGGTCGACGTGGCGACGCGCCTCGACCTGGTTTCCAGTCGCGGCCTCGATCTTGGACACGAGCGAGCGCGCCTCTTCCTCGGAGAGCTCCTGCGCCGTCGTCACGACCACGCGCAGGCGTTTCTCGCCCACGGCCACGAGCGCCTCGAACTCGCGAACGATCTCCTCGACGGTGGTGATCCGCGCCTTCTCGGCCAGCAGGCGCAGAAAGTTGCGCACCAGCGGCTCGTCGCCCTGCAACAGGTCATCTACCAGCGCGACCTTGGAGGCGGAGTCGAGCTCGGGATTCGCGAGCACGGCTGCCAGCTCGGGCACCTCGCGCTCGGCCTCGAGGAAGTCGACAAGGCCGCTTCTAACCTCGCTCAAGCGCTTCCTGTCGAGGGCGGCGTTGTACAGCGCCTGCGCGTACTTTCGTTCGACGATTCCCACTAGTGGCGGGCCTCCTCGAGGGCGGAGAAGTCGAGCTCCTCTACGGCGCTGTCGATCAGGCGGCGATGATCGTCGAGCGTGAGCAGCTTGCCGGTCACCTTGGCGGTGGTGATCAGCGTCAGCTCGGCGATCTCGTTCTTGATCTGGTCGAGCGCGCTCTGAGTCTCGGCCGCGATCTGGCGCTCGGTCTCGGCCAGGCGGCGGACGCGATCGGCGTCGAGCTCGGTGCGGGTTCGCTCGCGTTGCGACTCCGCCACCTTGCGCGCTTCCTCGAGTATCTGTTCGGCCTGGGTGCGCGCCTCGACCAGCATCGCGCGGTGCTCCTCGAGCAGACTGGCCGCTTCGTCGCGGGCCCGCTCGGCTTGCTCGATCGAGCGGACGATCTGCTCGCGGCGCTTGTCGATCATCGACTGGATCTGAGCGAAGGCGAAGCGCTTGAGGATCCAGAACGTGAGCAGGAAGAAGACGACCGTCCAGATCATCAGGCCCGGGATGATCCGGGTCAGCGGGCTGGAGCTCGCCAGTATGGGCGCCACGTTCGTCATCACTTGACGAGGACGAAGCCCAGGAAGCCGCCGATCAGGCCGTAGAAGACGACCGCCTCGGTGAGCGCGAAGCCGAGCCACATGATTCCCTGCAGCTCGCCGCGCAACTCGGGCTGACGGGCGACCGACTGGATCATCGAGCCGAAGACGACGCCGATACCGACGCCGGCGCCGAGCGAGCCCAGTCCCATGCCCAGGCCGAAGCCGAGCGCCTGAGCGGCCTTGACGACAGAACCTGAGGTTGCAGCTAGGAGCGTTGCGAGCACGGATTCCTCCTTAGTGGGACGGCTCAATCGCCGAGCCGATGTAGATGGCGGTAAGGATTGAAAAGATGAACGCTTGGATCGTGACCACGATCCCGACCTCGAAGATGTAGAAGAGGATGCCGATCGTGAGCGAGAACGGGGCGACGATATAGGCCGTGGCGCCGCTGAGGATGAAGAGCAACCCGATCGAGATCAGGATCAGCATGTGCCCGGCGAGCATGTTGGCGTAGAGACGAACGCTCAGGCTGATGACGCGGAAGATGTGAGAGATCGTCTCGAGCACGGCCATCACCGGCACCATCGCCTTGGGCACTCCGGCCGGGATGAAGCTCTTCACGTACTTCGGTCCGTTCCAGCGGAAGCCCTCGATGTGGGTGAAGATGACGCTCATCAGCGCCAGCACGAGCGTGACCGAGAGCTGCGAGGTGACCGCGTAGACGCCCCAGGTCGGAAGCGCGACCCCGGCGACGTGGAACCTCTGGTCGCTGAGCGGCAAAGGGATGAAGCCGACCATGTTGAGCGTGAAGATGAAGAGGAAGAGCGAGGCGACGTAGGGGAACCAGGTACCGATCGCCTTGGTCGGTAGTCCCTGCTCGGCGATCTGGGTCTGGGTCAGCTCGTATAGAGCCTCGCCGATCGTCTGGCGCCTACCCGGTAGGAGCGCGAGCCGGCTGCGCATCAGGAAGATGCCGAGGAAGATCGTCAGCAGCGAGCCCAGCGCCAGGTAGGCAACCGCCTTGTTGATCGAGAGGTCGAGCGGGCCGAGGTGGATCGGGACCCAGGTCTTGAGCGCGAACTCCTCGTCGGGCTTGAACGACTGCGGCTTGTGCGTCGTCAGCGCGAAGATCGCCGCGATCAGGACGAGCCCGAGCGCAAACAGGATCGGCCGGGCCTTCTTCACAGCGGCTTGCCCCCGAAGTAGGAAAGGAGCGAGAGCCCGAGCTCGCAGGTGTAGGCGAGCCCGTAGACGGCGATCACCGGCAGCACGAGATCGCGGTTCGCACTGGCCAGTACCGCCAGTACGACCACGATCGCAAGCAGGCGAAACATGCGCACGAAGCCGGCCAGGCCGACCGCCTGGAGACTGGCATCACGGGGCGCCAGGCGAGTGGCGACAAGACCGAAGGCCTGCACAGCAGCCCAGAGAGCGGCGGCCAGCCCCCAACCCTCGATCGACCAGCCCGCGACCAGGAAGACCGGTAGCGCCAGAACGACCACGAGCGCGCCGGCGAGCGCGGGCAGCCTCAGGTTCGGCAGCGGGCGGGGTGCGGCGATCTTGCTTGGCGCTCTGGAACTCAGGTGAAATACCCCCGGTAACGTCGGTAGACGACGAAGATGCCCGCTGGAATACCGGCGGCCGCTCCGACCGCCGCTCCGACCCCGGCACCGCCGAGCGCCCAACCTACCAGCGCACCGATCCCCACCAGCACCACGGTCGTCGCAACAAGGAGACCACCGGCCCCCACGGGCTCGAACGACGGGCGCGGTGGACGCTCCATGCCGCGCCGAGGATATCAGAGCCGTTCCGCCGTACGAGCCCCCTACGGAGCGACGAAAACCCGCTCTGGCGCTGCGATTTCGCTTACAGGGAGCTCGGGCCGAGGATCGCTCGCAAACGTGCGTGCGTGCGCGGTTTGAGCGAGCGCTCGAACCTGGCCGGGGGCTCCTTGCCGGCCCAGATCAGCTCTCGCTGACAGCGGCATGACCGCGTAGATGAGCCGGCGTCGTCCGTGACCAGGTAGATGCCGGGACGGAAGATGCCCGTGCCGCATCCGGGCTTGGTCGGGATGAAGACGATCGCGCGACCGTCGGTCGTCCAGCCGTAGGCCATCGTGTTCGGGCTCTTCTGCCAGTCGCCCTCACCGGTGACCGGGATGGGCTTGCCGCCGCCGAGTGGGGCAAAGAAGGCGGTAGGAACCTCGCAGTCGCCCGACCACTGGCCGAGAAAGCGCGAGCCGTCGGGAGAAAGCGCGGCCCAGTACCAATGGCCACCGCGACCGGCGTACTTGGACGTCGGCGTGGGGCCAGGCGGAACGAGCTGCAGCGTCGTCTTCTTTCCTCCCTCAAGCCGGAGGAAGGTGCCATGCTGGTTCCCGACCGGACGCCAGCAGAGTTGGTACGAAATCGGGCCGTGGCTACCGGCCGGCTGGCAGTCCTTCGCCCGCCAACTCGTGGTCTTGGACTTGGAGTCCGATTTCGACGCGTTCTTCGCAGCCGAGCTACCGCAGCCGGAAAGAAGAAGCGCAGCGAGAGCGACGATGGAGGCTAGACGAACGATCGGGCCTAGACTGGTTCGCGGCGGCACGGTACGACGACTTTATTAAACGACCGCGGTTACCTCAAGCCGAGCGCCGTTCTCGCTCTGCCGCCCGTCTTCGCCGCCGGGCGCGCGGGCTCGAGACCTTGACGATCTCGAGCACGTAAACGATGTAGGCGGAGGCGGCCAGGACGGCGAGCCCGATCAACGCGTCGGCGAACGTCTGCCAGGGCTGCCAGCGACCATGAGCGTGCGGGGCCAGGAAGCGGGTGGCGATCGCGGCGCCGGCCAGCGTCGCGCACCAGAGGTACATCGTCAGCACCGCCTGGCGCTGCGTAAAGCCACGGTCGAGGAAGCGATGGTGGAGGTGGAAGCGGTCGGCGGAGTAGATCGGCTTGCCGTGCTTGATGCGCTTGGCCACGACGAAGGAGGTGTCGATGATCGGAATCGCCAGCACGAGCAGCGGGAAGGCCAGAGCGACGGCGGCGGCGGTCTTGAGCAGGCCCTCGACCGAGATCGCCGCCAGCACGAAGCCGAGCAGGAGCGCGCCCGAGTCGCCCATGAAGATTCGCGCCGGATAGAAGTTGTGGCG
>PMMN01000079.1 GCA_003162235.1 Actinomycetota bacterium
CCAAGGGCGGCGTCGCGGTTGCGATCGCCTACGAGCTCGATCTGCCGGTCAAGCTGATCGGCCTGGGCGAGCAGCTCGACGACCTGCGCCCGTTCGATCCGGGCGACTTCGCCCAGGCGCTGGTGCGCGGCTGAGACGGCCTGAGAACTCGGGCCACGCCTCTCCTGGCGCCCTTGGGGGCACCCCAGTGAGAACGCTATCCGTGCTTGCCGCGCAGATCTGTGCCGAAACAGCGCGGAGACTCGAGCGGGCGCCTTGCGGGTAGTGTCGAGGCTGATGGCCGCCGCCGATCCCAACGGAAATACGACCGAGAGCCCGAAGCGCGGGCTCTCCCGCTTACGTCTTCGGCGGCGCGGGCGCCCCTGGATCCGCCGGCGCTGGCTGCGTTGGACGGTGCGCGTGCTTCTGGCGATCTTCGTCGTGACGACGCTCTTCTCGCTCGTTTACAACCTGGCCACGAACGGCGATCAGAAGCCGGCTTCGGCGCTCTATTCAGGTCCGTACGTGAAGATAGACGGCAGGCAGATCGCCTACCGCGAGCTGGGCACGCAGGGCAGCCCGATCATCTTCCTCGGCGGTTTCGCCGAGCCCTCCTGGGTCTGGGCTCCGGTCGCAACCCGGCTGGCGAGCGATCACCGCGTCTACGCGCTCGACCTTCCGCCTTTCGGTTACTCGGAACGCAAGGGTCCATACAGCCTTGCCGGCTGGACACGACTGGTGAGCGACTTCAGCGCCCACTTTGGGCTGCGGCGGCCGCTTGTCGTCGGGCATTCGCTCGGTGCGGCGGTCGCGGTGAACGTGGGCCTCGAGGCGCCGGGCGACACGGCCGGAGTAGTTCTGCTCGATGGCGACGCGCTCCCGGTCGGCGGCCCGCACTGGATCACGAATCTCGTCCTGAATCCCTACTACACGACCATCTTCCGCCTGGTCACTCACTCCGACTGGCTTGTCCGGCAGGTGCTCGACCAGGCCTACGGCCCCGACCGGCCGCCGATCACGGGCGCCCAGGTCGATGCCTGGGAGCGGGAGTTTCGCGTCCAGGGCACCGAGAACGGCTTCCGCGGCCTCTTCCACACGGGCGTCCAGGGCCTGACCCTCGCCGACCTGCGACGGCTGCGCGTGCCGCGGATCGTCGTCTGGGGCCAGCACGACACGGTCGACGATTTGAAAGCGGGACGCACCTCGGCCCAGGCGCTCGGCGTGAAGCTGATCGTGATTCCGCGCGCCGGTCACCTCTCGATGCTGGTCGAGCCCGCAGCGGTCGCGCGGGCGATCGGGTCGTTCGCGGCTCGGGTCGAGCGCGTGCCGAGCGGGAGCAAGGGGCGCACGAAAACGCACTGAGCGCTGTCGTTAGCGAGGAGCGCGCGAAGTCGAACCAAGGCCTCGTCGACTCGTCGCTGTACGGCACAACGTTTCGCAGCCCTCCCCCGAGCCACCCACCCGCGGGGTCGTTGAAAAGTACCGTCCCGTCAAGCCGAAAAGCGCAGCTCGATGTGCCGATACTGCGCTGATTCAGAAACGTCGCGCCGCCGTCGAGCACGGCTCCTCGCCAAACTTCCTCGTCTCGAGCCGAGCTCTTAGGCGTTGGCGCGCCGGGCGCCAAAGCCGATCGCCGCCAGTGCGGCCGCACCGATTACGAGCGCGCACCCGACCAATCCGGTCGGCGCGTCCCAGGCGATCGGGCCGGCGTAGAACACCAGCTCGAGCCCGGCGAACGTCATGACCGTGGCGGTGGCGATTGCCAGGCGCAGATCGCGCCAACCGAGGACGAGCCAGGCGACGGGCGGAACGGCCAGCAGCCATTGCCATTCCAACCAGGAGGTGGTGTGCCATGCCATGAGTGCGCCTAGTGCCAGACCCGCGATCGCCCAGAGCGGCGAGCGCAGGTCGTGGGGCTCGCGCCCGCGCGGTCTTGCGATTACGCAAAGAAGCGGGGGTAGGAACCCGAGCGCACTGAAAAAGAGCATCCAGTAGCCCAAACCGAGGCTATCTGGTCGCCAGGGCCAGTGGGGAGCATTCGAGTCGAGGAAGAGAGAGTCCGCGATCGACCAGGCGACGGTGAAGCCGAGCGGCGCCGCCCACCAGCCGCGGCTGAGAGTGGCCAGGGCCAGGAGCGAAGTCACTGCAATCCCGATGATCTCGTAGCGCCCGCCTGCGACGGATCCGTTATTGGCGCGAACCGGGTCGAGAACCTGGTTGACCCCGGCGGCCGCTACGACCCAGAGAAGGAAATAGGCGCCAAGGCGAATCCCTGCACGCACCGAGCCCACCGCCTTTTCTCCGCCCGCTCTGAGCGCTCGCTGCCCGATGCCGGCCCAGAACAGTCCGAAAAACTCACGCAGACGAGGGCGCCAGCTATCGCCGCCCTCGAGGATCGTCGCCACGACCTCCTCGCCACGCTCTTCGCGGTATTGCTTCGGAAAGGCATAAAGCGCGATCCGATAACTCCGTTCGGCTCCACTCATGCGAGACCCGGGTGGGGTTTCACGGATCGGGATTGTCCTGCGCTAATGGCGGTTCGGCTCGAGTTCTGCACGACGGTCGCCGCTCGCTGCATTCGTCCGGCTTCGTCCTCGAGCGCCGTTCGCCCGGCGTCGGTTAGCCGGTAGTAACGGCGTGCGCGCCCGGCCACGATCTCCTGGCCCTCCTCGGCGACAAGTCCCTCGCGACTAAGCCGCTCGAGCGCCCCGTAGAGGGTTCCGGCGGTCATGCGCACGGCGCCCTCGGAGAGCTGCTCGGCGCGCTTGACGATCGCGTAGCCGTGCAGCGGCCCGTCGAGCAGAGCGGCGAGGGTGAAGTAGGTCGGCTCACGCATCGGCGCAGAGAATATAACGGTGAACGTCTTATGTCAAACAGACTCTCAGACGCGCTCGCAGAGGCGAGGCTCGCAATGCCCGCCACTACACTGACCCCGATGTTCGACTCACTCTCCGACCGGCTCCAGGGCGTCCTCGGCGACCTGCGCAAGCGCGGCACGCTCGACGAGGAGGCGATCTCGCGGGCGATGCGCGAGATCCGGCTGGCGCTGCTCGAGGCCGACGTCAACTTCAAGGTAGTCAGGGAATTCGTGGCCCAGGTGCGTGAGCGGGCGCATGGGCAGGACGTGCTGAGGAGCCTGACCCCGGGCCAGCAGGTCGTGAAGATCGTGCACGAGGAGCTGACCGCGCTGATGGGTGCGGGCGCCTCCGGGCTTGCCTTCGCGCGGAGCGCGCACCGACGGTGATCCTGCTCGCCGGGCTGCAGGGCTCGGGCAAGACGACGGCCGCGGCCAAGCTGGCGCTCTTCCTGCGCAAGGAAAAGAAGAAGGCCTTTCTGGTCGCCTGCGACCTGCAGCGCCCGGCCGCGATCGACCAGCTCGAACAGCTGGGCGAGCAGATCCAAGTTCCCGTCTACACGCGACGCGACAGCTCCGATCCGGTCGCGGTCGCGCGCGAAGGGATCGAGGAGTGCGTGCGCCGTGGCTGCGACGTGGCGATCGTCGACACCGCCGGACGCCTGCACGTGGACGAGGAGATGATGGCGCAGCTTGCTGCGGTCAAGGACGCGGTCAAGCCCCACAACGTCCTGCTCGTCCTCGATTCGATGACCGGTCAGGAGGCGGTCACAGTCGCCGAGGCCTTCTCCGACAGAGTCGCCTTCGACGGCGTCGTCATGACCAAGCTTGACGGCGACGCCCGTGGCGGCGCGGCGCTCTCGGTCAAGGCCGTGACCGGCAAGCCGATCAAGTACGTCTCGGTGGGCGAGAAGCTCGACCAGCTCGAGCTCTTCCACCCCGAGCGTATGGCCTCGCGCATCCTCGGTATGGGCGACGTCCTCTCCCTGATCGAGCGCGCCGAGCAGGCGGTCGCCGTCGACGAGCAGGCCGAGATGGAAGAGCGAATGCTCCGCGGCCACTTCAGCTTCGAGGACTTCCTGCGCACCTACAAGATGATGCGGCGGATGGGCTCCCTCAAGGGCCTCCTGGGCATGATTCCGGGGCTCGGCAGCCAGCTCAAAGACGCCGAGGTGGACGAGAAGCAGCTGGCGCGAGTCGAGGCGGTCGTGCTCTCGATGACGCTCGAGGAGCGGCGCCGGCCCGGGATGATCGATGGTAAGCGGCGCCTGCGAATCGCCAAAGGCAGCGGCACCACCGTGCAGCAGGTGAACCAAGTGCTCGAGATGCGGCGTCAGATGGAGCGGATGCTGAAGCAGATGAACACCGGCAAGGGACCCCGTCTTCCGGGTGCGGGCGGCAGTGCCCGGCCGGCCAGAAGACCATCGAGTGCGCGCCGCAAGCGCCGTCGCCGCTAAGGTTTGCCCGGATTTCCGAGACTTCCACGAGAACGGCGGAGCGAACGGCTCCGTCCGGAAAGGATCTAGATGTCAGTAAAGATGAGGCTGACGCGCGTCGGATCGAAGAAGAATCCGATCTACCGTGTCGTGGTCGCCGACTCGCACTCGCCGCGCGACGGCAGGTTCATCGAGATCGTCGGTCGCTACAACCCTCAGAGCCAGCCTTCGCTGATCGAGTTCGACGAGGCCAAGGTGAAGGACTGGCTCAGCAAGGGCGTACAGCCGACCGATCCTGTCAGTCGCCTGCTCAAGGTCAAGGGGCTCCGTGGCTGAGCTCGTGCTAGAGATCGCGCGCCGGCTGGTCGACGACCCCGGCGCCGTCTCGATCGAGGAGCTGGAGCAGGGCGGCGAGGTCTTGCTGAGGCTGACCGTGGCCGAGGCCGACCGCGGTAAGGTGATCGGCCGCGGGGGCCGTATAGTTCGGGCCTTGCGCACGCTAGTCCGTGCCGGTGGCGTGCGCGAGGGAAGGCGCTACCTACTCGAGATTGTCGAGTAGCGATCCCCAGCTCGCCTCTGTCGGTCGCGTCGGGAAACCGCACGGTCTCNNGGCGCCCCGGCCACGATCGTCGAGTCGAAGCGATCGGCCGGGCGGCCCGTAATCCGGCTCGACCGCGATGTCGAGCGCGGCGCCGAGTTGGAGATTCCGCGCTCCGAGCTACCGCCTCTTCCCGCCGACACCTACTACGCCTTCGAGCTGGTCGGGCTCGCGGTCGAGGAGGAGGGGGGACGCGAGCTTGGATACGTCCAGGAGGTCGTCTCGGGCGTGGCCAACGACGTGCTCGAGCTCGATTCGGGCCTGGCCCTGCCGATGGTGGAGGACTGCATCTCGCTCGTCGATCTCGAGCGAGCACGTATCGTTGTGCGTGCCGGCTTTACCGAGCCCGCCTAGCGCCCTGGAAAATTGCTCCCTTGCAGATCGACATCTTCACGCTCATTCCGTCCGCATTCGCATGGATGTGTGAGCGACGCCCGCTGGCCGCTGTCCTCGGGAGCGAGCTCGACCTGCGCCTTTTCAGCTATCGCGAGACGACACCTCTCAGCGCCCGCCAGGTGGACGACGAGCCCTACGGCGGCGGCGCCGGGATGGTGCTGCGCGTGGACGTCGTGGCCGCTGCTTTCGACGCCGTCTACGGCGGCATCCCGGAGCGACGGGTGATCGCGCTCACGCCGCAAGGGCGCCAGCTCGACCAGCCGCTGGTCGAGGAGCTGGCCGCCGCGGAGAGCCTCACCCTTCTCTCGGCGCGCTTCGAGGGCTTCGACGAGCGCATCATCGAGCACATGTGCACCGACACGGTCTCGATCGGCCCCTACGTTCTATCGGGCGGCGAGATTCCGGCCATGGCGCTTCTGGACAGCGTCGTGCGCCGCCTTCCGGGCGCGCTCGGGAGTGAGGAGTCCGGCCTGATCGAGAGTTTCTCCGAGGAGCTCGACGGAGGGCTCGAATATCCGCAGTTCACGCGCCCGGCGGAGTTCCGCGGCTGGAAGGTGCCCGAAATCCTGCTCTCGGGTAACCATGCCCGCATCGAGAGCTGGCGGCGCGAGCAGAGTCGGATCAGGAGCGCAGGTTGAGGAACCCGATCGACCGCCTGCTCGGAAACCTGCCCAGACCGCTCCGGGTCTTCCTCGACTGGGCGCTGACGATCGTCGGCGCGATCGCGATCGTGCTTGCGATCAAGGCCTGGGTCGTGAATCCCTACCGCATCCCCACCTCCTCGATGGAGCCGACCCTCCACTGCGCACGCCCCGGCCCCGGCTGCGAGGCGAGGTTCTCCGACCGGGTGCTCGCCGACCGGGTCAGCTACCACTTCCGAAGTCCGCACCGGGGCGAGATCATCGTCTTCGAGACGCCCAAACGGGCGCGCGAGGTCTGCGCCGGCAGCTCCGGGAGCTCTGTCTTCGTCAAGCGCCTGATCGGACTCCCCGGCGAGACGGTGGTCGAAAAGCAGGGCTTTGTCTCCATCGGCGGGAAGAGGCTGAATGAGACGTACATCAAGCCGGGACGGCGCGATGTGCGCAGCGGCAAATGGAAGGTGCCCGAGGGCGAGTACTTCTTCATGGGTGACAACCGCGGCGAGTCCTGCGACTCGCGCGACTGGGGTGCCGTGCCGCGTAAAAATCTGATCGGCCCGGTCTTCTTCACCTACTGGCCTCCGAACCGGATCGCCATCCATTGACCGATCCCGATGCGAAACCCAGTCAACAAGCAACTCGACCGTCTTCCCGGTCCTGCACGGGTCGCCGCCGACTGGCTGATCGGGATCGCGATAGCGGTGGCGATCGTGCTCGCCGTCCGCGCCTGGGTCGTTACTCCTTATGCAATCCCGACCGCTTCGATGGAGCCGACGCTTCACTGCGTGCCCTCGGGCATCGTCAAGCCTTCGCCTCCCGGCTCCTCGCTGCAGCCGGGGCAGAATCAGTCATCGGTTCCTAAACGGTCGAGAGCGTACTCCCTGAACGGGTGCCAGGGGGGCTCCTTTCTCGGCATTCGCTTCGCTGACCGCGTGCTCGTGAACCGGTTCATCTTCGACTTCCGCAGCCCGCACAGGGGTGAGATCGTCGTTTTCAAGCCCCCGCGTGTGGCCTCGCTGATGTGCGGCGATCTCAACACGAGCGTTCTCGTCAAGCGCCTGATCGGCCTCCCCGGCGACAAGCTGATCGAGAAAAGCGGCACCATTTACGTCAACGGCAAGAAGCTCGACGAGCCCTACGTCAAGCCCGACCGGCGCGACACGCTCAGCGGCATCTGGCGGATCGGGAAACACGAGTACTTCTTCATGGGCGACAACCGCAAGGACTCCTGCGACTCGCGCATATGGGGCACGGTGCCGCGGAAGAACTTGATCGGGCCCGTTTTCATGACTTACTGGCCGCCCAACCGCATCTCGTTTTCTTGAGAGCACTTGAGGGCGCAGCTTCAGTAGATTCCCCGCCCGACCCCGCGTTTTCGCTACGATTGCCGCCGGCCGCCGGTCGGTTTCCCTCTTTCAAATGAGCAAGATCATCGAACAGATCGAGCAGCGTCAGCTGCGCCCCGAATTGCCTCAGTTCAAGGCGGGCGACAGCGTACGCGTGCACTTCAAGGTAATCGAGGGCCAGCGCCAGCGCATCCAGGTCTTCGAGGGGATTGTGATCAAGCGCCAGGGTGCCGGCGCGCGCGAGACCTTCACCGTGCGCAAGAGCTCCTTCGGAGTCGGCGTCGAGCGCACCTTCCCGCTCCATTCGCCCAAGATCGGCAAGATCGACGTGATCTCGATCGGCGACGTGAGCCGTGCCAAGCTCTACTACCTGCGCGGCAAGGTCGGCAAGAAGGCTCGCGTCCGCGTCAAGCGATAGCGCTCCCGGCTCGGACTTCCCCTCTTTGTGACAGAGCAGTAACTTCCGGCGCTACGGCACGAGCCGAGCCGAAGCCGGCGCTATCCTCGCTCTCATGGGCGCGAGCTGCGGAAGAAGGCTGATCGAGCACGATCGCAGCTTCGGAGCCCGCTTCGTCGCCGGGGCGGACGAAGCCGGAAGAGGGTCGCTGGCGGGACCGCTCAGCGCGGCTGCGGTGGTTCTCGATCTGGAGAAGCTGCGTGGCTCGGGCGGGCGGGCTCTCGCGGGGCTGCGCGACTCCAAACAATGCACTCCGGCGGTGCGCGAACGGCTCCTCTCGAGCGTCCTCGCCTTGAGCGAGCTGGTCGTGGTCGAGTTGATACCGGCCCGCGAGATCGATCGCGGCGGGCTCCACAAGGCCAATCTCGAGGCGCTGCGGCGCGCTCTCACAGCCTGCGTCCCGCCGGCCGAGCTCTGTCTCGTGGACGGGTTTTCGCTTGGCCCCGAGGCACCGCCGCACGAGGCGCTGGTGGGTGGTGACGAGCGCAGCGCGGCCATCGCTTGCGCCTCGATCGTGGCCAAGGTCGTGCGCGACCGCATGATGCGGCGGCTCGACTCTCTCTATCCCAACTACGGCTTTTCCTCCCACGTCGGCTACATCACCGGCGCCCACTCGGCAGCCGTGCGCAAGCACGGCCCCAGCATCGTCCATCGCCGTTCCTTCCGGGCGGCCTGTTACGAGCAAAGCGCGTGAGGGCTGCCGGTCTTCCCGGCGCCGCGGCCGAGCGCCGTGCCCGCCGCCACTATCGCCTGCGCGGCTACAGGGTCCTCGGCGCCAACGTTCGCCTGGCCGGAGTCGAGGTCGATCTCCTCTGCCGCCGCCGCGGCACGGTCGTCTTCTGCGAGGTCAAGGAGAAGACGGGCGAAAGCTTCGGCGATCCGCTCGAGATGGTCGACGAGCGCAAGCAGACTCGCTTGCGCCGCGCCGCCGAGACTTGGCTCGCGCAGCAGCCGGCTCACGACCAGGTGGTGCGCTTCGACGTCGTCGCCGTGCGTGGCGGCGAGCTGGAGCGGGTCGAGAACGCGTTCTAGTAAGACCTAAGAGCGTATTTCGGTAGGGATGTGCGTCCGAGGGGGTCAAGCCGTGGATGCCAGTGGCCGAAGGGTTGTGAAGGCGCACTGGTAGTGCGGTTAGCGGCCCTTCGGGTGCTGGCGCCGCGGATCNNCAGGCCTAGCGGAATAGGCTCTAAGACCAGGCGTCCGTGATTCTGACTCTGAACTGGAGACTCGAGTTCTTGGCTGCGTAGAAGATCGTCCACACGGGCGTGTGCCGATCAGGCACACCTAGCAACACGCCGCCCTCCTGGCAGCCGTAGCGAACGTATCGGCCACCGATAACGCCTGTAGCACCGGTGAAAGCTAGGCAATGCTTACCGTTCGCGGTGACGATTCCCCAAGGCTCGGTACTCGAGCGACTCGTTGCGTTGCCCTCGACTAGTGGTATCGGCTTCGTCAGTACGAGTACGGTTGCGCGCCGACTCCACGGCGCTATGGGACACACGACGAACGGTTTCGACAGCTTCCCCTTCGAGAAGCAAGGATCGAGAATCGAGTTACCAAGGAAGCAGCGCCAGGCATCTGCACGCCCGTCGGCGATTGAGCCGACCCAGCAATAGCCGCGTCCACGCTTAGTTACTTCCAGTGTGGGGGCGAGGCTCTTTCCATTGAACGCTATGAAGCGACGAACGGTGGTCGAGCTTTTTGTCCCGGCAGCGCCTCCGGCGAACGCGAGTGTGACTCCGAGCGCGAGTGCCAGTGATGCGAGTCGACGCATGGTTTGATTCTAGAATCCCGGGCCGGCTCGGTCGAGGCCGGTTCCGTCGCGTCTGACCGTAACTCCGTGCCGGGAGCGTCGCGTAGTGTTAGCTTGCTCTCCGTGAACCGCTACTACGCGAACCTGGGCGATGTCTGGAAGCACCTCGTGCTAGCAGAGCTACTGGCGCTCGAGCCGCCTAAGCACTACTGGGAGACGCACGCCGGCTCGGCCTCCTATCCGCTCACGCACTCGCCCGATCGAGACTACGGCGTATATCGCTTCCTCGAGCACGGCGACAGCGTCCCCGAGCTGGCCGAGTCGCGTTACGCGGCCGAGCTGCGCCGGTTCTCGGGCGACGGTGAGGCGCCCGCGAGCTATCCGGGCTCGGCGCTACTGACGATGCACATGCTCGGCAAAGAGGCCGAGTACCTGCTCTGCGATCTCGATCCCGAGAGCACGGCCAGCCTGCGCGCCGCCGCCGCCAAGCTCGGGCTGGGCGAGCAGGAGCGCGTCCGCGACGCCGACGGAATGACCACGGTACTCGAAGCGGCGCGCCGCTTCGAGGGCGACCCAGGCGAGGTGGTCGTTACGATCGACCCGTTCGAGCCCTTCGTGGTCGCCGGCGGAGCTTCGGCGCTCGAGGTTGCCGCCAGCCTGATCTCGGGCGGATTCAAGGTCGTCTACTGGTACGGCTACGACGCGTCCGAGCAGCGCGCCTACCCGATCGGAATGCTGCGTGAGTACGCGCGAGCGGCCGGCGCGACGGTGTGGTGCGGCGACCTGATGCTCACGGCCGCCGCCGGCCAATCGGAGCGGGAGGTGGAGGCGCTTCTCGCCGGTACGGACGGCCCGGGTGCCGGCTGCGGCGTTGTCTGCGCCAATTTCTTGCCCGCGAGCAATGAGCGCTGTGTCGCGCTTGGAGAGGGCCTTGCGAAGGCCTGGCAGGACGCGACGCTCCCGAACGGCAGCCCCGGCTCGCTCGAGTTCCTGGCAATCGGCTCGTAGCGTCGAGGCGCCCCCGGCTTTCCGGCCGAGCTCGGCCTCGCTGACGATGCTCTCCCGGGACATGTCCCGGCGCCACGTACGAGTCCGGCCGCTCCGAATCGAGGCGGGAGTGTCGTAAATGCCGAAATCGTCTCATTCCTTCCGAGGCAGGGCTACGAGCCGTTCGCGTCGAAACGATGCGGGCGATGGCGCTCACCCAGGAAGCTCTCTACCGCGAGCTCGACCTCGACCTCGAGCTGTCGTGGTCGGAGCGGGATCTCCCCGAACGTGAGCGGACGAAGCACGTTCACCGCCTCCATCCCTATCTGGGCAAGTTCGTCCCGCAGTTGGTCGAGGTGCTGCTCGGCCGCTACTTCAGGCCGAGGCAGCACGTTCTCGATCCCTTCGCCGGCTCGGGAACGACGCTCGTGCAGTCGCTCGAAAGCGGGCTTGATGCGACCGGCATCGACATCGCCGCCTTCAACTGCCTACTCATGCAGGTCAAGACGCGTCGCTACGAGCTCTTCTCGCTCGAGCGCGAGATCAGAAACGTCGTTGNNTGGTATGCGCCGCAGGCGCTCGCCGAGCTGATCGGCTTCCGTGAGCTGATCGCCGGCCGCGAGCACGTCGATCTGCTTCGCGTCGTTCTAACCCGTGCCGCCCGTTCGGCCCGGCGCACGCGCCACTTCGATCTCGAGTTTCCGCGTGAGCCTCAGCTCGAGCCCTACTGGTGCCACAAGCACCGGCGCACCTGTCGGCCGGTCGAGACCGCGTCGCACTTCCTCCGCCGCTACGCCCTCGACACGCTCAAACGCGTCAAGGAGTTCCAGCGCCTGCGCTCGCGAGGTCGCGAGGCGATCGTTGCGCACGGCGATTCCTGCTCGATTCCGCTCGAAAGCGTCTATGACGGCATCGTCACCTCGCCGCCCTATCCCGGCCTGATCGACTACCACGAGCAGCACCGCTACGCCTACGAGCTGCTNNCCTCGACGACCGCCGCGGGCAGGAACTCGGCGCGGCCGCAACCGGAACAGGTCGTTCTGCTCTCTCGAACTACTGCGACGGGATTGTTGCGGTGCTCGAGAACGTGCGCCCCGCCCTGCGCGCAGGCGCCCCGGTGGCGATTGTCGTCAACGACCGCCGCGATCTCTATCCGGACATCCTCACTCGTGCCGGGCTGGAGCTTGAAGATCGACACCGCCGACACGTAAACCGCCGCACCGGCCGCCGCGCCGGAGAGTTCTACGAAGACGTTCTGATCGCCCGCTACGCCCGGTAACGACCGCGAGCGCGGGGCAAGCCCGCGAGATCGCGGCGAGGTCTGATCCCCCTCCGATCTCGTCGCCGGTCTCGCGTTCCCGTTTTCGAGAAGATGCTTGACGAGCGCGATCTGAACTTCTCGCAGTTCCGGGCACCTCGCTAATCCGCCCTCCTCCCCCCACCCACCCACGGGGCGTAGCACGGTATTGAGAAAAATCGCTCGGGAGTGTGCCGGCTTGGTGCCGAAAGGGAATCGGGCCAGGTATTCGGATTCTTGCGCGCGCGGCGCCGTCCGGGCGCCGGCTCCGCACGCCTCGGCGGTGCGAGACCGAGTCGCGACTACTCGTGCGGCTTTCGGCACGGATTCGTGACAGACGTGTGACGCTTCTCCTTCTAGGCTGAACGAGTGCTCGCGCAGATGCTGACCTACGCGCTCGTCGGGCTGGAGCCGCGGCGGGTGGAGGTNNCGCAGCGGCATCGTCTCGGCCGAGCTGGAGTGGCCGCTCAGGCGCATCACCGTCAACCTGGCGCCCGCCGCGCTGCGCAAGGAGGGCTCCGGCTTCGACCTGACGATCGCGCTCGCCATCCTCGCCGCCTCACACCAGGTTCCGTTCGGCTCGCTCAGAGCTCATGCCGCTGTCGGGGAACTGGCGCTCGACGGCAGGGTGCGGCCGGTCGGGGGAGCGCTGGTTGTCGCCGAGGGAGCGCGGCGGGCCGGAATCGAGTTCGTGCTCTGCGCCGNNCGCGGCGACTGGCTGCCCGCGCCGCCGCCGGCGCTGTCTTCGAACGGGCGAGCGCCCGTCACATGTCCCGACCTGGCCGAGGTGAAGGGGCAGCGGCGCGGGCGCCGGGCGCTCGAGATCGCCGCCGCCGGGCGCCACAACCTACTCCTGGCAGGGCCGCCGGGGACCGGTAAGACGATGCTCGCACGCAGGCTGCCCGGGATCCTGCCGCCGCTGGCGCAGGAAGAGGCGCTCGAGGTGACGCGCATTCACTCGGTCGTCGGCCTGCTCCCGTCCGGGCAGCCGCTGGTCGCCGAGCCGCCCTTCCGCGCGCCCCATCACTCCTCCTCGATGCCCGCGATAGTAGGCGGCGGCAGCGGCCCCAGCCCCGGCGAGGCCAGTCTGGCGCACCGCGGCGTCCTCCTCCTCGACGAGTTCCCCGAGTTCCAACGCCCGGTGCTGGAGGCGCTGCGCCAGCCGCTCGAGGACGGCGTCGTCAGCGTCGCCCGGGCCAACGGCCGAGCGACCTTTCCGGCCCGCTTCCAGCTGGTGGCTACGATGAACCTCTGCCCCTGCGGCGGCCGCGGCGATGCGGCCGGCTGCTCTTGCTCGGCCGCGCGGCTGGCGCACTTCCGCGAGAAGCTCTCGCGTGCGCTGCTCGATCGCTTCGACCTGGTGGTGGCGATGCCGCGCCCGCGCGCTGCCGAGCTGGACGGGACAGGGGAGGAGACCTCGGCGCTCGTGCGCGAGCGGGTGCAGGCGGCGCGGGCGCGGCTGGAGGCAAAGCCGCTGCGGATGAGCAGCGAGGCGCGGGCGTTGCTAACCGAGGCGGTCGAGAAGCTGCCGCTATCTGGGCGAGGGCGGGCGCGGGTCACCCGGGTGGCGCGCACGATCGCGGCGCTCGCCGGCGCCGAGGAGATCGCGCGCGAGCATCTGGCCGAGGCGCTCTCTTACCGCATCCCGCCGGAGTTGACGGGCACGTGAAGACCGACCGCGGCTACCGCTTCCTGACGCGTCGAAGCGCCGACTACCCGGAGCTTCTGGCCGCCATCCACGATCCACCGAAACGGCTCTACCTGCGCGGAGACGGCTCGCCCCGTCTGCTCTCCTGTCCGGCGGTGACGATCGTCGGCACTCGCTCCTGCTCGCCCTACGGCGCCCAGGTGGCGCGGCGGCTCGGGCGCGAGCTGGCGGCGGCCGGCGCCGTTGTCGTCAGTGGCCTGGCGCGCGGGATCGACGCCGAGGCGCACCGCGGTGCGCTCGAAGGCGAGGGCGCGACCGTGGCCGTGCTCGGCTGTGGCATCGACCGCGACTACCCGCGCGCCCACTCGGCGCTGGCGCAGCGGATCGCCGCCAGTGGCCTGCTCGTCTCGGAGTACGAGCCCGGCACCGAGCCGGCGCCTTGGCGCTTCCCAGCCCGAAATCGCATCATCGCCGGACTGGCCAAGGTGACGATCATCGTCGAGGCGCGGGCGCGGAGCGGCGCCCTGATCACGGCCGACTTCGCGCTCGAAGAGGGGCGAGAAGTCTTTGCCGTCCCGGGCGAGATCACCTCGGCGCTCTCGCGCGGCACCAACGAACTGCTGCGCCTGGGCGCCGCGCCGCTGGTCGAGCCGGAGGACGTGATCGATGCGCTGGGGCTGGAGAAGGTGGCCGCTTCACGTGGCGCCCGACTTTCGGAACAGGCAGGGCGAGTGCGTGAACTGCTGGCCGACCGGTCAGCTTCGGTGGACGAGTTGGTTGAGAGATCGGGGCTCGCGGCGGACGCGGTCGCCGTAGCGCTGGTGGAGCTGGAGCTGGCTGGGGAGGCGGTTTGTGCGGAGGGTGTGTATCGGGCCCAGGGATACTGGTAGCGAATCGCGCTGAGCCCCAAGGCGCCCGTCCTTCCACCGCGAATTCTTTCCTGTGAGCAGTCCGCACGAGGCGGACAAGCCGCCCCTGGCTGTACCGTGTGACTAGGCGACTGCCACCAAGTCGCGGCTTGGCGTCCGACGAAAGAGGGGTTCGAATGAGTTCGAGTACCAAGAAGCGGCAGACAATGGCGAAGATGACCCGGGAGCGGGAGCTCAGGGAGAAACGCGTGCGCAAGCAGGAGAAGAAGGACGAGAAGAAGCTGGCCGCCGCCGCCGCACTGATCGCCGAGGAAGCCGGTATTCCGCTCGAGGGCGCCGAGGGCGCCGAGGGCGACGAGGCCGACGTGGTTGACGACGAGCCGGCGAGCGTTTGAGTCGTTAGTCGGCGCTTCTTTTCGAACTACCGCGAGTGGTTCGGGCTCGTGCTCGTTTCTCACCAGAGCGGCAATTCCAACGCTCCCTCCAACTCCCCGACCCGCTCCAGTACCGCCAGCGCGAGCGCCAGATCCTGGATCGCCAGCCCGGTTGAGTCGAAGGTCGTGATCTCCTCGGCGCTGCGGCGACCGGGGGCGAAGTTCGCGAGCACGTCTCCAAGCTGGGTGACCTGCTCGCGTGCGATCAGGTTCTCCGGGACGAGGTGTTGGAGCTCGCCGGCGTGGGAGGCCTGCGTCCAGTCGTCGCAGAAGACGTGTGTCCGGGCCAGCTCGCGCGGGGCGATCTCGCACTTGCCGGGGCCGTCGGCGCCCATCAGGCTGACGTGCTGGCCGGGGAGGAGGGAGTTCTCGGCGAAGAGCGGCTCGCGGCCGGGCGTGACCGTGGCGACGATGTCGGCGGATAGCGCCTGCTCGCGACTGGCGGCGACGCTCGCACCCAACTCTTCGGCCGCGGTCCGGGCTCGCTCGGGATCGACATCCCAGAGGATTACCTCGCGCCCGCGGGCGATGAAGGTGCGTGCGGTCGCCCTGCCGTTCACTCCGGTGCCGATCACGGCCGCGGCGCCCGCTTCGGGCCGGGCCAGCGTCTCGGCGGCGAGCACCGCCGCGGCGCCCGTTCGCAGCGCGGTCAGCGCCGAGCCCTCGAGCACAGCGACCGGCATCCCCGTCTCCGCATCCGAGACGAGCACGATCGCTTTGACGGTCGGCAACCCTTTCTCCAGGTTGACCGGGAAGGAGGTGACCCACTTGAGCACCGCGTGGCCGGCGCCGATCGCCGGCATGGCGCGGAAGTCGCCGTTCGGATAGGCGGGCACGTAGATCTTGGGCGGCATCGCCCACTCGCCCCTGGCGTAGGCGACGAAGCCGTCCCGCACCGCCTCGACTGCACGCTCGGGCGAGACGGCGGCGAGGACGTTCTCTGCGGTCAGGAACGGGACCACGCTGCAAGCCTACTCGGATGAGCGCGCAGAACAGACCGAAGCATTCGGCCGCTTGGCTGGACTCGACGATTGGCGTTGTTTCGGCACGAAGTCGGTACATTCCAGCGCGCTTCTTCTCGATACCGTGCTACGCCCCGTGGGAGGGTGGGGGGAGGAGGGTGGATTAGCGAGGCGCCCGGGGCTCCGAGAAGCTCAATTCGCACCCAATCGACGGGTCTTCATCCTCTCGGTGCTTTACATGATTGACTACCGCCCAATGCCAAGCGCGCCGAGCATCGTCGTCGACAAGCTGCGTATCCGCCGAGGTGGCGTGATCGTGCTCGACGATCTCTCGCTCGCGGTCGCCTCGGGCCGAGTCACCGGTTTGCTCGGGCCGAGCGGTAGCGGCAAGACGACGCTGATGCGCGCGATCGTCGGCGTCCAGATTGTGGAGTCGGGGACGATCGCGGTGCTGGGCGAGCCCGCCGGGACACCGCCTCTGCGCTGGAAGGTCGGCTATATGACTCAGAACCCGGCCGTCTACGGCGATCTGACCGTGCGCGAGAACCTGCGCTACTTCGCTCGCATCCTCGACGCCGCGCCGGAGAGCGTGGACGAGGTGCTCGAGACCGTCGCCATGACCTCGTTCGCCGGGCGCGTCGTCAACAAGCTGTCGGGCGGACAGCGGGCGCGCGTCTCGCTGGCGACGGCGCTGATCGGAAGCCCCGAGCTGCTCGTCCTCGACGAACCTACGGTCGGCCTCGACCCGGTGCTCAGGCGCGATCTCTGGAAGACCTTCAACGAGCTCGCCGAGCAAGGGAAGACGCTGCTCGTCTCGAGCCACGTGATGGACGAGGCCGACCACTGCCACGACCTGCTGCTCCTACGCGAGGGCAAGCTGGTCGCGACCGGGAGCCCGGCGGACGTGCGTGCCCAAAGCGGCAAGCAGGATCTCGACGAGGCCTTCCTCGTCCTGATCAACGAGGAGGTCGAGTGAGCGTCCGCGCCACCTTCGCCACCGCCGTGCGCGTGCTCAACCAGCTCCGCCGCGATCCGCGCACGATCGCGCTACTGCTCCTCGTTCCGGTCGTGCTGATCTTCCTGCTCGACCAGCTCTTCCACGATCGCAGGCAGATCTTCCAGCAAATCGGCGGCCCGCTCCTCGGCCTCTTTCCGCTGATCACGATGTTTCTGGTCACCTCGATCACGATGCTCAGGGAGCGTGTCTCAGGCACGCTCGAGCGGCTGATGGCGCTGCCGCTGGCCAAGATAGACGTGCTGGCCGGCTATGCGCTCGCTTTCGCGCTCCTGGCGGCGGTGCAGGCGACGCTGGTCTCGATCGTCGCGTTCGGATTCCTCGGGCTCCACACGCAGGGGCCGTCCTGGGCGGTGGTGCTGCTGGCGGTCTCGAACGCGGTGCTGGGCATGTCGCTGGGCCTGTTCGTGAGCGCGTTTGCCCGCACCGAGTTCCAGGCGATCCAGTTCATGCCCGCCTTCATCTTCCCGCAGATCCTGCTCTGCGGCCTGTTCACGCCGCGCGCGCAGATGGCCGGCTGGCTGCGCGGCATCTCCGACGCGCTTCCCTTCACCTACGCCTACGACGCGCTCTCGCGCGCCACCCAGCGCGGTCTCTTTGACGGGCGCTTCGCGCTCGACCTCGGGGTCACGATCGGAGTGACGGTGCTTGCGCTCGCCCTCGGCGCGTCGACGTTGCGACGGCGCACCGGCTAGGAAGATGAAGCGCCCGGAGCTGCTCGAGCTTCTCGGCGGACTTCTGCTCGATCTGGAGCGGCCGCATCCTGTTCGCGTCGCCCTCGACGGACCCGACGCCGCCGGTAAGACGATGCTCGCCGACGAGCTTGCCGAGCTCCTGGCGGAGAAGCGGCCGGTCATCCGGGCGGGAATCGACGGCTTTCACAAGCCGCGCGAGTACCGCCTTCGCCGCGGCCTGGACTCCCCAGAGGGTTACTTCCTCGACTCCTTCGACTACGAGGCGCTTAGCGGTCTTCTTCTGGAGCCGCTTGGCCCCGGCGGCTCGCGCCGCTACCGGCGGGCGGTCTTCGACTATCGGGTGGACGAGGAAGTCCTCGCCCCGGAAGAGGAAGCCCAGGCCGGCGCCATCCTTCTCTTCGACGGCGTCTTTCTACTCCGTCCCGAGCTGCGACCGCTCTGGGACTTCTCGATCTTTGTGCATGCGGACTTCGACGAGATCGTTCGCCGCGTCGAAGCCCGCGACCGGGAACTGATGGGAGGTGCCGAGGCAGTCCGAGAGCGCTACCGAGCCCGGTACATCCCCGGCCAAGAGCTCTACTTCAGCCGTTACGCTCCGCAGCAGGTTGCCGACATGGTCATCGACAACACGAACGTGAAAGAGCCGATGCTGATCCGGTTTCCGGAGCCTAGACGGCCTTGACCGCGGCGATCAGCTTGACGATCGAGTCTTTGGCGTCGCCGAAGAGCATCGATGTCTCGGGCTCGTAGAAGAGGTGGTTTTCGATTCCGGCGAAACCCGGGTTCATCGAGCGCTTGAGCACCACGACGGCTTTCGACTTGTCGACGTCGAGGATCGGCATGCCGTAAATCGGGCTCGACGGGTCGGAGCGAGCGGCCGGGTTGACCACGTCGTTGGCGCCGATCACCAGCGAGACATCCGTCTGCGAGAACTCGGGGTTGATCTCGTCCATCTCTTTCAGCTGCGTGTAGGGCACATTGGCCTCGGCCAGGAGCACGTTCATGTGCCCCGGCATGCGCCCGGCGACGGGGTGGATGGCGTACTCGACATTGACGCCGCGCGAGGTGAGCAGGTCGGCGAGCTGGCGCACGTCGTGCTGAGCCTGGGCGACCGCGAGGCCGTAGCCCGGGACGATGATCACCTTGTGCGCGTAGGCGAGCATGATCGCCACGTCTTCTGGAGTGGTCGCGCGAACCGTCAAGCCCTCGTTCGAGGCGCCCCCAGGGCCGGCGGCCTGGATCTGGCCGAAGGCGCCGAAGATGACGTTCCTCAGCGAGCGGTTCATCGCGCGGCACATCATCAGCGTCAGCAACGNNGGCATGTCGGCGCCGCCGATCGGCAGCACGAACAGGACGCCGAAGGCGAGCGCAGCGGCGATCTCGATCAAGAGCAGCGAGATGAGCTGATAGCTGTGACCCCCGAGGATGATCGCTCCCGCCGTGACGCCGATCAGGAGGATGAGGATGTTGCCGACTCTCTGGCCGCGCCAGACGATCGGGCGGTCGCCGACCAGGCCCTGCAGCTTGCCGAAGGCGATCATGCTGCCGGCGAACGAGATGCTTCCGATCAGCGCCGAGATGATGATCGCGACCGACTCGTTGAGGATTATGCGACCGGGAGCGCCGGCCTTCTCGTGGAACTCGACCAGTGCGACCAGGGCCACCGCGCCGCCGCCGACGCCGTTGAAGAGCGCCACCATCTGCGGCATCGCAGTCATCTTCACCTTGCGCGCGCCGACCCAACCGACCGTGCTTCCGATGATGGCGCCGGCCGCGATGATCGCGTAGCCGATGCCATAGAAGTGCTTCTGCGCCAGCGTCACGGCGATGGCGAGCGCCATGCCGACGGCTCCGAGCTGATTGCCCAGTCGCGCGTGCTTCGGAGAGGAGAGGAACTTGAGCGCGAGGATGAACGAGACGATTGTCGGCAGGTAGGCGAGTGTCGTCAGGTTGGCGTTCACTCGACTATCTCCCCTTGAACATCTCGAGCATGCGGTCGGTGACCGCGAATCCGCCGACCACGTTTGCGCTGGCCAGGACGACGGCGAAGAAGCCGACCACCTGTGCCAGTGTGGAGTGGAGATTCGCGCCGGTGATCAGGATCGCGCCCACGATGACGATGCCGTGGATCGCGTTGGTGCCCGACATCAGCGGGGTGTGTAGGAGCGTCGGCACCTTGGAGATCACCTCGATGCCGAGGAAGATCGCCAGGATCAACACCGTCAGCTCAGCCAGAAAGACGGCCGTGTTACCGCTCACGATTTCGTCTCCTTCCTAGTAACGCAGGCGCCTTCGATGATCTCGTCTTCGAAATTGAGTTTGAGCTCGCCGTCCTGAACCAGCAGTCCGAGTAGCGAAGCGACGTTGCGCGAATACAGCTGGCTGGCATGGAAGGCCATCTCGCTCGGCAGATTGGTCAGGCCGACGACGGTGAGGCCGTTCTTCTCGACGATCTTGCCGGGCACGGTTAGCGCGCAGTTGCCGCCGTTCTCGGCCGCGAGATCGACGATTACCGAGCCGGGCCGCATGGCCTGGGCCGCCTTGGCCGGAATCAGCTTCGGTGCCGGGCGGCCGGGCACGAGCGCAGTGGTGACGATGACGTCGAAATCCGGGATGCGTTTCTCGAGCTCGGCTTGCTGCTTCTTTCGCTGCGCCGCGGTGAGCTCTTTCGCGTAGCCGCCCTCGGTCTCCTCGCCGACGACGCCGAGGTCGAGGAAGATGCCGCCGAGGCTCTCGATCTCCTCTTTTACGGCCGGGCGGATGTCGAAGGCCGATACGACGGCGCCTAGGCGGCGGGCGGTTGCGATCGCCTGCAGCCCGGCGACGCCGGCGCCGATCACGAGCACCTTGACTGGTGCGATCGTGCCGGCTGCTGTCATCAGCATCGGGAAGAGCTTCGGTATGCGGTCGGCGGCGATCACAACAGCCTTGTAGCCGGCGACGGTCGCCTGCGAGGAGAGCGCGTCCATCGACTGTGCGCGGGTGATGCGCGGCACCGACTCCATCGCGAAACCGGCGATTNNTGGGCGACCTTGGCGACGATGTCGGCGCCGAAGGCTTCCTTGGCGGTGACGAGCTTGGCGCCGGCCGCTTTGTACGCCTCGTCAGTGAAGGAGGCTGCGGTTCCCGCGCCCTTCTCGACGACGACCTCGAGCTTCTGCCCGGTCAGTTTGGCGACGACCTCGGGGACGAGGGCGACACGCGCCTCGCCGGCAGCCGTTTCCTTAGGGACTCCGATCTTCACGGCGCCGAACGATAGCGGAAAGGAGCAGAGCGTCCGAGCGAACCGACTTTTTCAGTCGCCATACGGGTTTCGTGCAAGTCAAAATCGCTCAAGTCGATTTCGATCTCGATGATTTCGATTAGCTCGGGACATACGAGAGCTGCCCGTCCGAGGAAGATGGAAACGGCGGCGGCGATCCTTCGAGCGATGAGCCCGACGGCTAGAGAGAGAGAAGCTCGCGCACCCGCGAGATGACCTCGTCGGTGAACTCGGTCGTTCCGTTCGCGCCGCCGAGATCGGCGGTGCGGACTCCGTCGTGGATCACGTTGAGGCAGGCCTTGCGGATCGCGTTTCCGGCCCGCTGCATCGTCGCGTCGCCGTGCGCGAGCAGCGCCGCGCCGGCCAGGATCATCGCCAGCGGATTGGCCATGTCCTTACCCGCCAAAGAGGGGGCCGTTCCATGCGCCGCCTCAGCCATCAGGCGTCTCGGAACGTAGTTCTCGTCGAGTGCGGCAACCAGCGACTCGGCGCCGGCTATCGACCCGAACATCGGCAGCACCAGATCGGAGAGAATGTCGCCGTCGCGGTTGAGCGCGGGGATGACGAGCGGCTCGCCCTCGGCGGCGAGAAGAAGAGCAAAAGTCGCATCGATCAACTGCGGGTCGTAGGGAACATCGGGGTGCCGTTTATAAGCAGCGTCGAGCTCCTCTTTGAACATCCCTTCGTAGACAGGACTGACCGTGTATTTGGGACCGCCGAAGACGGTCGCCTTCATGTCTTTCGCCTCGCGGAAGGCGAATTCGGCGACGGCGTGGCAGACGCGGCGCTCGATCCGCTCCTTCCGGAACGCGACCTCGGTTTCGCCTTCGCCTTCGCGCCACTCCTCGGCGCCGTAGGCGTCGCCGACCGCCATCCTCACCACTGCGATCGGCGCGTGCACCCCGGCGATCGGAGTGACACCGGGAATGCGCCGGCCGGTGCGAACGATCACCTGGGCGCCGATCTCCTCGCGCAGGATCCTGTTCGGTGAGCCGACGTCGCCGGGCTTCTCGGGCGTGATTGTCGGCGCCTTCAGGCCCAGACCAAGCTCGCGGATGGCCGCCGCGGCCTCCGAGACGACGGCGTTCCCGGTCGCCCTGCGGTTGGCGAGCGAGAGATCGAAGCGCTGCAACTCGAGCTCGATCCCGATCGTCTCGGGCGCGATTACGCGTAGTGCCTGCTCGAGCAACTCCTGCCCGGTTTCGTCGCCCTCGAGAACTGCAAGAGATCGCTTCTCCATGCGGGCAATCGTACCCGCCAGCGGCGAAAGGGCTGCACGCAAGTCAATTTTAAGGGGACTTAAAGTCGAAAAGGAGCCCGCTGATTTCTTCTCGCGCCCGTTCTCTTCGGATTTGATCCGCGTCGCAGCGTCGCTCACGCTTTGCGCGCCTTCGCTTCCACCGGCGGCAAGCTGCAAATGGCGCCAAAGCAGCGGTTTCTTTTTTGTCTTCCGAGGCGATAGGTATCAGGATGATTCGTCAGCGTCTCGCGACCTTCTGGAAAAAGCAGAACTCGCTAGATCACCGATGTCCATTCATCACTGAGAAGGAGCATTCCCTTTCGAGTACGTATTCATGTACGATAAAGGTGTAGTTCCCGATAATTAGGAGGATTTCGTGGCCCGTAAAACCGTGCTCGTATGCGATAGCTGCAGTAAAGAGATCGACGAAGGAAAGGGCGCGACGCTTCGTCTGACGTATGCCGATGCGCGGCGTGGCGCGAAGCAGGCCGACCTCTGCGAGGTCTGCGCTCAGGAATTGCCGGGACATGCGACCGCCCGTCGCGGACGCCGCCCGAAGAGCGCTGCCTAGCGGCGGCCTCACAAAGGTAGAGGAGAGGGGCGGGAAACCGTCCCTCTCTTTTTTTATCGCCGTTCCTGTTCGAGAGCGGATACCGGCCGGGCCGCGGCGGGCGCGGACTACGATGGGCCGATGCCGCTGAGTCTTCTCGTCGGGCCCGCCAATGCCGGCAAGGTCGAGCGACTACTCGAGCAATTCCACAACGAGATCGAGCGGGGGCCGTTCTTGGTCGTCCCCAACGTCGGCGACATCGAACGCAGCCAGCGCGATCTCCTACGACGCTCGCCGGCACTCTTTTCCGGCCGCGTCGGGACCTTCGACGATCTTTTCCGCGAGTTGTCTGCGCGGGCTTCTGGACGGCGCCGGCTCGGCGACAACGGGCGCCGTTTCGTCGTGCGCTCGCTGCTGAGCGAAGCGAAGCTCGATTCTTTCGCCCGCTCGGCGCGTTTCGGCGGTTTTCTCGACGCCCTGGTTGAGAGTTTCGCCGAGCTCGAATCGGCTCTGATCGAGCCTGCGCAAGTAGAGGGCGAGCTGGGCTCGCTCTATGCCCTCTATCTGGCCGAGCTCGAGCGGCTAGAGAGTGCCGACCGCGAGCTGGAGCGCTGGCAAGTCGCAGATCGCCTGGCCGCCGAACTGGGCGCCTGGCCTTCCGAGCGTCCGCTCTTCGTCTACGGCTTCGAGGACCTCAGCGGTGCGCAGTGGCGGTTACTGGACGCGATCGCCGCCCGCGCCGAAGTGACCGTGGCGCTTCCCTACGAGCCCGGGCGGGCGGCCTTCGCCGCGCTGGTCAGCACCCAGGAGGAGCTCGCCCGCCGGGCTTTCGGGCGCATCATCGAGCTGCCTCCTCGCTCCGGCGAGTACGCCGCGCCCGCGCTGGCCTTCGTTGAGCGCAACCTCTTCGAGCCCGGCGCCACGAAGGCTCCGCCCAGCGAGGGAGCGATTCGCTTTCTCGAGGCCTCGGGTGCCCGCGCCGTCTTCGAGCTTGTCGCCGAGGAGGCGCTGGCGTTGCTCAGAGAAGGAGTCGAGCCGGAGGAGATAGCAATCGTCTGTCCTTCGCTCGAGCGCCAGCGTGCGCCGCTCGAGACAGCCTTCTCGGGCTTCGGGCTTCCCTACGTGCTCGAGGGTCGCGTCCGCCTCGGTCAGATCCCCTTCGGTCACGCTCTCTGCGGTCTGCTTCGCTTCGTCTGGGCCGACGGCGATCGGCGCGATCTCTTCTCATTCCTGCGCTCGCCGTACTCGGAGCTGACGCGCTCCAGCGCCGACTTTCTCGAGGGGCGGCTGCGCGGCCGCGCGGTGCACACTCGCGCCCGGATCGAGTCGGAGCTGGCCTCGCTCAGGGGCGGCCAGCAGATCGGCGATCTGGAGGCGCTGGCGCAGGCGTCCTCGCCGCTGGAAGCCGTGCGCGGGCTTCTGCCGCTGATGCTGCGGCGGGCCTACGGGCTCGAGAATCCACCCGTCTCCGAGCAGGCGCGGCTCGACCTGCGCGCCGTAGACAGTTTGCGCTCGCTGCTGGAGGAGCTGGACGGCTGGCAGGAGCTGAGCGGCAGGACGGTCTCGCGCGAGGATCTCCTCGCCGCGCTCGAGCGCTCGCCGCTGCGGTTGGGCTCGGTCGGCGAGCCGGGTCGCGTCGTGGTCAGCGATCTCCTGCAGGTGCGCGCACGGCGTTTTCGCGCCGTCTTTTTGCTCGGGCTCGAAGAGGGCAGCTTCCCGCGCCGGACCTCACGGCAGCAGCTTCTGGGCGAAGAGGCGCGCGAGCGGTTGGAGGCGCACGCGGCCGCACCTCCGCCTGCCGATCCGCTCGAGCACGATCGCTTCCTCTTCTACAACGCCTGCACGCGCGCCCACGAGCGGCTCTACCTCGTGCGCGAATCCGCCAACGAGGACGGTTCCCCGCGCCAGGCGAGCCCCTTCTGGGAGGAGTTGCGCGAGCTCTTCGATCCCGCCGACGTCGAGCGCTGGACGAAGCGCAGGTCGCTTTCGAAGCTGGTCTGGGACGAGGTCGCGGCGGCGCCAAACGAGCGCGAGCGGTTGCGCTCGCTGGTGGCGCTCGCCTCGTCGGAGCTTCCGCGAGCCCGCGCACTCGCCCGGGCCAACGGCTGGGATCGTCAGCTCGAGCGCGCGCTCCGAGCCTTCGAGCGGCCGACGGCGCTCCGCAACTCGGTCGTTCTCGAGCAGTTCCGAACTCGCGCCACTTTCTCGGTCACCGAGCTCGAGGCCTTCGGCACCTGCTCATCGATCTGGCTGGTTGAGCGCATCGTCTCGCCGCGCGAGATCGACGGCGAAGTGGACGCGAAACTGCGCGGCTCGGTCGCTCACCAGGTTCTCTACCGCTTCTACTCCGGATTGCCCAAGCGGCTCGGCACCGAGAAGGTCGAGCCGGACAATCTCGATCGCGCGCTGGAGTTCCTCGGCGAGTGCCTGAGCGACTCGCTTGCAAGCCAGGTGAGGTTGGAGCTCGACGAGCTCGAGCTCCGCGAGCTCGAGGCCGGACTCCGGCGCGACCTCGAGCAGTTCGTTCGCAGCGAGGCCGTCTCGCCGCTGCCGCTGGTGCCCAGGCGCTTCGAGATCGGCTTCGGTACGGAGCGTTCGGCCGTAGAGCTGCGCCGCGGCCTCGACCTCGGCGGTTTCTCGCTCTCGGGAAAGATCGACCGCATCGACCTCGATCCCTTCTCCGCCCGCGGCCTCGTCCAGGACTACAAGTCGGGCAAGACGGCTCACTCGGCCGCCCAGATCGAGTCGGAGCTGAAGCTGCAGCTGCCGCTGTATGTGCTTGTCCTGCGCGATCTGGTTGGTGTCGAGCCACTCGGCGGTGTCTACCGGGCGCTGGCGGGGGAGCGTCCCTCGCGGGGGCTCCTGCGGGCGGAGGCGGAAGAGGACGGAGTCCCCGGCTTCGTTCGCAACGACTACCTCGAGGAGGACGAGTTCTGGGGCAAGGTCGATTGGGCGTCCGAAAGCGCGCGCAACTTCGTCGCTCGGATCCGTGGCGGCGACGTTCGCCACGATCCGCTCGGGCGCGAGCTTGGCCCGGGCTCGAAGAACGCGTGTCCGAGCTGGTGCCGGCTGGCGCCTCTCTGCCGGGTGCCCAGAAGATGAGCGCGCGCACTCCCAATCCAGAGCAGCGTCGGGCGATCGAGGCCTCCGGGGTCGTCTTCGTCTCGGCCGGCGCCGGCACCGGCAAGACGACGGTGCTGGTCGAGCGCTTCTGCCGGGCGGTGGTCGAGCGCGGGCTCCCGGTCGATTCCCTGCTCGTGATCACCTACACCGATCGCGCCGCCGGCGAGCTGCGCTCGCGCATCCGCTCGGCCCTGCACGAGCGCGACCGCCACGATCTCGCCCGCGAGCTCGACGGAGCCTGGATCTCGACCATTCACGGTTTTTGCAGTCGGCTGCTGCGCCAGAACGCGGTTGCCGCCGGCGTCGATCCGCATTTCCGCGTGCTCGATGCCGAGCAGGCGTTGGTGCTCGGGCGGGAAGCCTTCGGCGCCGCGCTGGAGGAGTTCTGCACGGACGGCGAGCGGACGCGGACGGACTTTCTCGTCTCCTACGGGCGCGCGGGCCTGCGGCGGATGATCATCTCCACCTACGAGACGCTGCGCTCGGCCGGGCGCCCGCTCCGGCTCGAGCTCGCTGCGCCGCCCGAGCGCGGCGAATGCGAAGCGTCCCTGCGGGCCGAGGCCGAGGCGCTCAGCGCCGACCCCAAGACCACCGAGCAGACGAAGGTCACGGCCCGCGAGCTGCTCGACCTGCTTGACGAGCATCCCTCCGACGAGCAGCTGCTCGATCTCGGTGAGTTCCGCCTCGGAGTCAAGAAAGCGGCCGCTTACGAGCAGGCGCGGCTCGCGCTCGAGCAGCGAGCCTGGGATGTGCTGGCGCTTGCCGACCGCGATCTGATCGAAGAGTTGCTGCAGCTCTTCGAGCGCGCCTACCGGGCTGCCAAGGACGCCGCCTCGGCGCTCGACTTCGAGGACTTGCAGCTCTTCGCCCGCGATCTGTTGCGCGACGACCGGGAAGTGCTCGAGCGCGAACGGTTGCGCTTCCGCTCGTTGCTCGTGGACGAGTTCCAGGACACAAACCGGCTTCAGTGCGAGCTGATCGATCTACTCGCGGGCGAGGTCGGCGCGGCCTCTTCGGCCGGTGCGGGCGGGGTGGAGGAGCTGTTCTTCGTCGGCGACGAGTTCCAGTCGATCTACCGTTTTCGCCACGCCGACGTCGACGTCTTCCGCGCGCGTCGCGCACAGGCGAGCGGTGTGCTCGACCTGACTCTCAACTATCGCTCGCGCCCTGAGGTGCTGAACGCCATCAACTACTTCTTCGCGCCCGACTTCGGTGCCGACTACCGGCCGCTCGCCGCCGCGGCGGAGTTCCCTCCGCTTGACGGTCCGGCGGTCGAAGTGCTCGTGACGGACAAGCCCAGCTATTCCGGCTCGAACTTCGACTGGCGCCGGGCCGAGGCGCGCCACATCGCCGCGCGCATGAACGAGCTGGTGGAAAGCGGCGAGGCGGCTCCGGGCGAGATCGTTCTCCTCTTTGCCGCGGGCACCGACTCCGAGCTGTACGAGCAGGAGCTGCGCGCGCTCGGACTTCCTACCTACCGCGCTACCGGCCGCGGCTACTACGGTCAGCAGCAGGTGCTCGACCTGCTCGCCTACCTGCGCCTGCTTCACAACCGCTACGACGACGAAGCGCTCTTCACGGTGCTCGCCTCGCCCTTCGTCGGGGTCTCCAACGATGCGCTCGTGCTGCTGCGCCGCGCCGCGCCGCGCCGCCCGCTCTTCAGTGGACTCGAGCGCGGCCTCCCGCCCGGCTTGAGCGAGGACGAAGGGCGTCTCTTCCGCGCCTTCCGCCAGCGCTACGAGCGCTTGGCGGCCGCGTCTGACGTGCTCTCGCTCGAGCAGCTCTGCGAGCAGATCGTCAGCGAGCACGACTATGACCTGGCACTTCTGGCTCAGTGGGACGGGCGTCAGCGCTACGCGAACGTACGCAAGCTGGCGCGGATGGCGCGCTCCTTCGAGGAGCTGCGCGGACCCGACATCGAGGGCTTCGTTCGCTTCGTGACCGATCTCGGGGCCGCCGGCGCCTCGGCTCAGGAGGCTCCCGCCGAGGAGGAGGGCTCCGATTCGGTGCGACTGCTGACGATCCACGGAGCCAAGGGACTCGAGTTCAAGGTCGTGGTCGTCGCCGACGCCGGCCGCGGCAGCCCGAAGACGTTCTCGGACGAGATCCTCTGCCTGGCCGACGGGCGCTTCGGCTTCAAGGTCGCTGACCCCAGCGGCGGTAAGCGCCGCCCGGTACTCGGTTACGAGCAGGTGCGCCAGACCGACGCCGACCAGGAAGACGCCGAGCGGCGGCGCCTCTACTACGTCGCGATGACGCGGGCGATCGAGCGCCTGATCGTCTCGGGCGCAATCGACCCGGAACGCAGCGCCGACGTCCGCAGCCCGATCGGATGGGTGCTCGAGCGGCTGGGCACGGACGTGCTTGCGCCGGAAGCGGGCGAGCTTCAGGAGGTCGCCTACGGCGAGTCGAAGGTGCTCGTTCGCATCGATCGCTTCCAGCCCTCGGGCGGAGAGCCCGTCGCTGCGGAGAGCCTCGAGACGGATGGCGACGGGCAGCTCTCGCTCTTCCAGCAGGGACTCGCGCCCGTTCCCGAGCCGGTCGCGGCGGTGGAGCCGCTCCAGCCGCTCGTGCAGATACCGGTTCCTCCGCTGCACAAGCCGCGTCGGCTCTCCTACAGCGCCCTGAGGCTGTTCGAGAGCTGCTCCTACCGCTACTTCGCCGAGCGCGTCTGCGGCATGAAGCCCTTACCGCGCGGGCCCGCCTCGGGCGAGGGTGCGGGACTTGCCGCCGTCGATCTCGGCAGCGCCGCGCACGAGCTGCTGGAAGGGATCGATCTGACGGCTCCCAGGTCGCCGCACCGAGACGAGCTCGAGCAGAGCGTGCGCTTGCACTACCCGGCCGCCACGAGCGAGGATCTCGATCGGATCGAGCGCCTGGTCTCGAGCTACTGCGACTCGGAGTTGGCCGGGCGAGTGGCGAAGCTGCCCGGTCCCCAGGCGGAGCTCCCCTTCGTTTTCGAGCAGAGCGGGGTGCTCTTGCACGGCTTCCTCGACGTCGTCTCGCTCGGTGAGGGCAAGGCCTTTGTGCTCGACTACAAGACCAACCGGCTCGACAGGAGTGCCGAGGAGATCGTCGAGAGCGATTACCGGCTGCAGCGCCTCGTCTACGCGCTCGCCTGCCTGCGTGCCGGCTACGAGGAGGTGGAGGTGGTCTACGCCTTCCTCGAGAGCGCGGATGCCGTCGTCAGCACGACGTATCGCGCCGCGGATGCCGCGGAGCTCGAGCGGGAGCTGAGCGAGGCGATCGAGCCGATCGAGCGGGGCGAATTCAAGCCGACTCCGAGCCAGTTCGCCTGCTCGGACTGCCCGGCCAGCGGCGTCGTCTGCGCCGGCATGGATCTGCCCGGCGCCCCGCCCAGGCTCGCCTTGGTGCCCGTGGAGGGATAGGACACCCGTGCCGCGCGACTACACGGTCGAGGCTCGTCGTCGCGTCGGTCCGGCCCAGAAGAGAATCGGCTCGCTGATCGAATTGCTCTCGGTGGAGCACCCGGACGCGAAGATCGCGCTCCGCTTCGACAGCGACGTCGAGCTCCTGATCGCCGTGATGCTCTCAGCCCAGACCACTGACGTTAATGTCAACCGTGTCACGGAGCGCCTCTTCCGCAAGTACCACTGCCCCGAGGACTACCTCGCCGTCCCGATCGAGGATCTTGAGCAGGACGTCTACGAGACCGGCTTCTACCACCAGAAAGCGCGCTCGATCCGGGGCTCGATGCGGATGCTCGTGGACGAGTTCGGCGGCCGCGTTCCGCGCACGATCCAGGAGCTGGTGCGCCTGCCCGGAGTCGCCCGCAAGACCGCCAACGTCGTTGCGGCCGAGCTGGGGGAGGCGCAGGGCATCGTCGTCGACACCCACGTCCGCCGTCTGGCGCAACGGCTCGGCCTGACGCGCGAGCAGGATCCGGTCAAGATCGAGCGCGACCTGATCAAGCTCGTCCCGCGCGAGCAATGGCGTCTGTTCCCGCACCTGCTGATCTGGCACGGCCGCCATGTCTGCGCCGCCCGCCGCCCGGCCTGCGAGCGCTGCGTCGTCTCCGATCTGTGCCCGGCTAGCCGAGTCTAGTTCTCACGTAAGCAGCACCTAGCCGCGCCGGGCAGCGTGATCGAGCCGGGGTCGTAACTCGGTACGAAGTCGGCACACCTCGTGCGTTCTTTCTCGTTACCGTTTCACGACCCCGCGGGTGGGTGGATTTGGCGGGGGCGGAGAAACGTGGTGCCCTCGCACACCCGCCCGACACACCTTCGGTCGGGAAGGTGTAGTTAGGAACCGTTAGCCGGCGACAGCGCCACGAGCAACCCGCCGTCGTCGTCATAGGCCGGGAAGAAGTCGCAGACAACGGCCTTTTCGTTCCCGCTCCGCGCCTTCATCGTCATCGGCTCGCCCAAGCGCCGCACGCCCCACTCGAGCGCAAGCGCCACCGGATCCTGGTCGCCGGCCGCTTTCAGGCCCATCCCTTCGCGCACGTCTCGCCCGATCAGGTCTCCTTCCCCGTAGCCGCTCAGCTCGAAGACGCCACGCCCGACCGCGAGCACGCGCCCCTCCCGGTCGCAGGTGACGAACCCCGTGTTCGGGCCCGGGTAGTAGTCCTCCATCAACTCGAACAGGAAGCCGAAGCCGCAGCTGTGGCAGGCGACCGGCTCGCCGGACATGCCCTCGACGCCGTCGACGTCTACCGAGCGCTGCTTGCAGTTGGGGCAGATGTAGAGAGGCATGAGCGGATCGTATCGGCGCCGGGGCAGGTGAGCGCGGCCGAACCTCGAGCGCTTGCCGAGCCCGCTTGAGGACGCCGCGAGAGGTCACATTCCCGGCACGGTTGCGTTACACACCCGTGCGTTTTTCCGGAGTAGGCTCGACGCGAGGAGGAGGTCGGGGCTTCCTACGCGAGAGAGGGCGCTTGGCCGAAAGAAGCGCGAGAAGGTGCCGTGTTTCCGCGCCCGAAACCGCCAGCGGTTTCGGGCGTTAGATCCAGCGCTTGCGCCGGAAGTAGACGATCTGGGCGATCGTGGTGGCCACGATCCAGCCCCAGGCCCACCAGTAGCCGAAGCCCCAGCTGAGCTCGGGGATGTGGTGGAAGTTCTGGCCGTAGAGGCCGACGATGAAGGTCGGCACGAGCAGCATCGAGGCGATCGCGGTCAGGCGCTTCATAACCTCGTTCTGGTCGTTTGCGATCTTGGACTGGTGGTAGTCGCGCACGCCGGCGACGAGGTCGCGCGCCAGTTCCAGAGCCTCGCTCGCGCGCAGGAGCTTGTCGTAGGCGTCCGCGAAGTGCAGCTCCACCGCGCTCGTGAACTGCCGCTTTCCTCCGATCTCGATCCGTCCGTCGATGACGTGGCGAATGGCATCACGCGTGGGCGTGAGGGTGCGGCGTACGTGCAGGAGGTCGTGGCGAAGTCCCGAGAGGCGATCGCGTACGACCTCCGCTCGCATCTCTTCGACCTTCTCCTCGAGCTCGTCGATCTCGTCGTCGAGCGCATCCACGAGCGAGAGATAGCGCTCGGCGACCTCGTCCACGAGCGTGTAGACGAGCATTCCGGCCCGCACCGGCCCCGGCACGCAGGCGTCGTGCAACGGCGCGGGATCGAACGGAGTTCCGTCTGGAGGTGTTTTTCGCACGGTGATCACGGTCTCGCCCATGACGACCAGGTCGATCTCCTGGTAGAAGATCCGGTCCTCGTCCGGCACGGCGACCGCGACCAGGAAGATGCCGAAGACGTAGCTCTCGTGACTCTCGAGTGTCGGCCGTGGCTCGTCTTCGTGCCGGGCGGGGGCGAGCAGGCGGTTGAGCGCACGATCGTGCAGGCCGCCCGGCATCGCTTTCGCGAGCTCTCTCCGGCTCGGGTCAAGCAGGTCGATCCAGAGCGCTCCCGCCACGGAATCGAGGCTAGCGATCGCCTCGGCCGGTACTCGCGCTGCGTTTCAGACCTTCTCCCGGACGGGCATGACAAATACGACAGTCGTAGTCATGGACTGTTCTTACTGGGGAGGCTAGGCATGAACAGAGGCGCTGGTTTGATGGGATTCGGAGTGGTTCTGGTGGTTGTGGGCGCCATCTTGGAGTTCGCTGTTTCCGCCAGCGCCAAGGGCTTCAACGTCCACACGGTTGGGGTCATCCTGCTCGTCGTGGGCATCGTGTCTTTCGTCGTTGGTCTCGCGCTGATGGTCTCCGGCGGCTCACGAAAGAGCACCGTCCGCGAGGAAACGCGCAACA
>PMMN01000069.1:0-1443 GCA_003162235.1 Actinomycetota bacterium
TACCGGCTCGGGGTCGGGTTGATCGGCGCCGAGGCGATGCTGCGCCTGTTCGGAGAGCAGGAGTCGAACCCGCGCGCCTTCGAGGCGCTGACGCGCTTCCTCGACCTGCTCGACGAGATCCCTAGCCGCGCGCCCGCCGCGGCTTCGCTCGATCCGCTCTCTCTTTCCTTCCAGCTCAAGCTGATCTGGCTGGCCGGTTACCTGCCTCACCTTGGCAGCTGCGCCGAGTGTGGAAGCGGGCCACCCTTCGCCGGTTACTCGGCCCGAGCGGGCGGTATCGTCTGCAGCAAATGCGCCCCGGGTTCGCTGGCGCTCTCCGCCGCCGGATTCGCCGGGCTCGAGGGACTGTTACGGCGCCCGCTCGCCCAATCCGACTCGGTCGGGTTGACTGAACGCGCGGCACGGGACTGTCTGACCGTCATCACCGCCACCTATGAAGAGCANNGGATTCGAGCTGGATGACAGCTCCTCGAGGATCGATCTCCGCGAGGTCCATCGCTTCCTCTCGACCGAGTGCTACTGGGCCAAGGGGCGTAGCTTCGAGACCCAGCAGCGGCTCGTGCGCGAGGCGAGCCGCGTAGTCGGGCTCTACCACAACGACCACCAGATCGGCTTCTCTCGCGCAGTCTCGGACGGGGCCGCGATCGCCTACCTGGCCGATGTCTACGTGCTGCCCCAGTACCGCCGCCGCGGCTTCGGCACCATGATCGTGCGCTTCAGCGTCGAGGAAGGCCCATTCGCGCTCATGCGCTGGGTCCTGCACACCGTTGACGCGCACGGCCTCTACAAGAAGTTCGGCTTCGCTGCGCCCAACGCGAGGCTGATGGAGCGCCAGGCGCCGGGCTAGAGCCCGGCCCTTTCCTAATCCTTCTTGGGCGTTTGCCAGGGCGCGGCCAATTGCTCGGCGACGTAGGCGCCGACCTTTGAGAGGTCAACCCGGATCTGCGCCAGCGAGTCGCGGTCGCGGATGGTGACGGTGTCGTCCTCGAGCGTCTGGTCGTCGATCGTGGCGGCCCAGGGGGTGCCAATCTCGTCCTGGCGCCGGTAGCGGCGGCCGATCGCGCCCGAGTCGTCGTACTCGGTCAGGAAGCGACGGCGCAGATCCTCGTGGAGCGAGCGCGCCTTGGCGACCATGTCCTCGTTCTTGCCGATCAGGGGCAGCACGGCCACCTTCACCGGTGCAATCTGCGGGTGGAGCCTGAGCACGGTGCGCTCCCGCTCGGCCACGATCTCCTCGTCGTAGGCATCCACGAGGAAGGCGAGCAGCGAGCGGTCGGCGCCGGCGGAGGGCTCGATCACGTGCGGGACGTAGCGCTCGCCGTCCTGCCCGACGTACTCGAGTTTGACGCCCGAGAACTCGGTGTGACGGCTGAGGTCGTAGTCGCCGCGGTTGGCGATCCCCTCCAGCTCCGACCAGCCGATCGGGAACAGGTACTCGACGTC
>PMMN01000069.1:1544-17147 GCA_003162235.1 Actinomycetota bacterium
CCTGCGCCGTCTCGGGCCGCAGGAAGACCTTGGAGCCAGACTCCTGCACCGGTCCGATCGTCGTCTCGAACATCAGGTTGAACTGGCGCGGCTCGGTCAGGTCGCAGTCGGAGGCCTCGCCGGGATGCTTGGACGGCTTCTTGCCGCACTCGCAATGCTCGAGGTCGTCGGCGCGGAAGCGCTTCTTGCAGTAGCGGCAGTCGATCAGCGGGTCGGAGAAGGACTGCAGGTGGCCCGAGGCCTCCCAGACCTTGGGGTGGAGGATGATCGTCGAGTCGAGCGCCACGATGTCGTCGCGCTCCTGCGTCATCGCCTCCAGCCAGCGCGCTTTGACGTTGTTCTTGGCCAGCACGCCGTAGTGGCCGTAGTCGTACGCGGAGCCGAGCCCGCCGTAGATCTCCGAAGAGGGGAAGACGAAGCCGCGCCGGCGGCAGAGCGAAACGATCTTGTCCATCGTGACGACGTCGTTCATTTGCCTGTCCTCGCTCATCGCTGGTTCTCGTTTGCGGCCTGGGGCAGACAGGTTATAGGGTCGTTCGGTGCTCGGCCGCCGCCTACTCGGCCTGACCATCATCGTCGCGTTTTTCTCGCTCGCGGGCTGGGGGCTGTTTCGCTTCTACCGGATGTTCGAGCCCGACCAGCATGGGGCGAAAGTGACGCATTTCACCATCAAGAGCGCTCTGGTCGGGCGCTCGCTGGAGGAGATCGTCGTCGCTCCCAAGGGCGGCGGAGTCGGCCGGCCGTTGCTCGTCCTTCTACCCGGGCGTGGCTCCCCGCCCGGCAGCTACCTGACCAAATACTGGTTCGACGGGCTGGCCAGGCTCGGATCGCGGGCGCCGGATCTCTTACTCGTGGACGGCGGCGATCACAGCTACTACCACGACCGCGCCGACGGCCGCTGGGGCAGCTACGTGCTGAACGAGGCGATCCCGGCCGCTGTCTCCAGGTTGGGAGCCGACCGGGGCCGGATCGCTATCGGTGGTATCTCGATGGGCGGATTCGGCGCGCTCCGGTTCGGGCTGCAGAGTCCCGGGCTCTACTGCGCGGTCGGCGGGCACTCGCCGGCGATCTGGCGGACGGGCGGCGAGACGCCGCAGGGCGCCTTCGACAACGCCGAGGACTTCGACCGCAACAACGTGATCGCGCTGGCCGCCGCCCGCTACCGGCCGTTCGGGCGCACGCTGGTCTGGATCGACGTCGGCAATCAGGATCCGTTCGTCTCGGCCGACAGCGAGCTGGCGGGCGTCCTGCGCGCGCACGGCCAGAGGATCACCTTCCACGTCTGGCCGGGCTCGCACTCCGGTTCTTACTGGAACAAGCACATCGACCGGTACCTACGCTTCTACGCCGAGGCATTAGCGGACTGCTGAAAAGCGTTCACGCGGGTGAAATTCCCTGCAAAAAACGTTCTCGGCTTGTAGCTCCGTTTTCGTCGTCCTACACTGAGAACGACAGGCGACTCTGGACGCAGGTCGTCTGCGAACTCCGCCAACTGCGCCCGAAGCGAGCTTGGGGAGTAATCCATGTTGCGTTTCGGAAGGTTGAACGTAGAGAAGCTGGAGAGCAAAGGCGATATCGCGGGGTTGACGCGGGTGCTGGCGTCGGCGGAGCAGCCCGACCTGCGTGTGAAGGCTCTGCGCGCGCTGGCCAGAATCGGCGAGCTGGATGTGCTTTTCGGCGCGCTCGGCGACAGGGCGCTCGAGGTTCGCGCCGAGGCGGCGCGGACACTCGGCTCGATCCGCGACAGGAGGGCGGAACTGCCATTGGTGGTGGCGCTCCGCGATCACGACTGGCACGTGCGCATGGCGGCCGCCGAAGCGCTTGGCCAGATCGGAGACGCCGAGGCCGAAGAGCCGCTTCTGGCCGAGTTCGAGGACACGAACGCGCAAGTGCGCGCGGCTGTGGCGGAGGCTCTGGGGAAGATCGGAGACATGCGCGCCGAGGATCCGCTCGTGGCGGAGCTCGCAGACGGCGATCGTCTCGTGCGTGCCAAGGCCGCCGAGGCGCTCGGTCAACTCGGCAACCGGCAGGCGGTCGGGCCGCTTCTCTCCTCGCTCACCGACAGCGACGCCTATGTACGCGAGTCGGCGATACGAGCTCTCGGCTGTCTTTGCGACAACCATGCGGTCGAACCGCTGGTAGCGGCACTGGGCGACAGTGACGCCGGCGTACGCGCCGCGACGGCGGAGGCGCTCGGAAGGATCGGCGATGCGCGCGTCTTCCGGCCGCTTGTGGAGACCCTGGCCGACCGCCGTTACGACGTCTGCCGGATGGCCGCTCGCTCGCTCGCCCGGCTTGGCTGGCGACCGAGCTGTGACGAGAACGGCGCCCGCTATTACCTTGCGCTCCATCTCATCGATCGCGCGGTCGAGATCGGCTGCTGCGTGGTCAAGCCGCTGATCACGGTGCTGGTGGAGGACGATTCGCGCTCGATGCGCGCGGCTGCGGCGAGGGCGCTGGGCGAGATCGGCGATCAGCGAGCCGTGGGACCTCTGATCGCCTGCATGAGCAATCCGCACGCGTCCGAAATGGTGCGCAGCGCCGCCGCCGAGGCGCTGGGGAAGATAGGCGACGCGAGCGCGTTGCGTCCGCTCCGAAGTGCTCTTCTCGACCACGATGCCGAGGTCAGAGACGCGGCGCGAGACGCGCTCGGGCAGATCGGCGTTCGCCTGGGCCGGGCGCAGGTCGGCGTCTGAGCTAGTCTGCCCGCGTGGAATCGCGCAGCGGGGCAGATGAGCAGAAAAGGGCGAGCTACCGTGAGCCTCCGAAGATCAGCCCCTTTCGCTGGGCAACCTGGTGGATCTGCTTGTTCTTCGCGCTGATCCTCTTCTACGGGCTGTTCGCGATCTTCTGGTTCGGCCTGCGGCTGGCCGCCTGGACGGCCGAGTTCAGAGCGAGACGGCACCGGGCCAAGCTTACGGCTCTCTAAGAGCTCGTCTCAATCCTAGAGAACCGCGGTACAGCCCTGTTTCGCCGCCCAGATGGCGAGCACGACGCTGCCGGCTCCGATCGCGATCAGCGTCAGATACCCGAGTAGGCCGGCGCGGCCGTAAAGGGCGTGGGCGCGGCCGAAGCGGGAGAGGCCGAGCATGGCCAGGATGCCGCCGATGAAGCCGCCGGCGTGACCNNCTCACGAGGTAGAGGAGTAGGAAACGGCCGCGCCCGATCCGTTCCTCGAGAGGGCCGCCGAGAACCCAGAGCGCGAGCATGTTGAACCCGATGTGAATCGGGCCGTAGTGCATGAAGGCGGCCGTCAACAGCCGCCAGTAGTCACCGTTCGCGACGCTAGGTCCGAAAAGCACACCGTGGGTATAGACGGTGCCGGAATTCGCGTTGATTCCTCCACCCTTCGCTACGGTGATCAGGTAAACAACTAGGTTGATGCCGATCAGCGCCCGTGTTACGAGGGCGCCGGTGCCTTCGCGGTGCGCCCGCTGAACGGTCTTCGCCACCCGCTCGACGCCTTGCGGCTTACCGGAGTGTTCCGGGCAGCGGATCCCGACCGCCGCGAAGGTCGCGCAGTCGGTGCAGATCGGGCGCTCGCAAACCGAGCAGGAGAGCCCCGTCTCGCGATCTGGGTGTCGGTAGCACGTCGCCATCTGCGGATTCTCGGTAGCGTACTCGCCGTGCGCATTCATGTCTCCTTTACTCCGGCAGAACCCGTAGACGCCCCGCTCGCGGTCGTCATCGACGTTCTTCGCGCCACCTCGACGATCACGCAGGCGCTAGCGTCGGGCTATACGCGCGTTCTTTGCTGCACGGAGATCGAGGAGGCAAAAGCGCTGGCCGCCGAGCATAGCCCGGCTGTGCTCGGGGGCGAGCGCAAGTGCGTTCACATCCCCGGNNCTGGTGCTCTCGACCACCAACGGCACGCGCCTGCTCGTGACCGCGGCCGCCCACTCCGAGCGGGTGCTCGTCGCCTCGCTGCTCAACCTCGAGGCGCTGATCGCCGCCGTGCGCGCGGACGGAACCGACGAGCTGGCGATCCTCTGCGCCGGCGTTCGTGGCGAGCTCTGCCTGGACGACGCCTACGTCGCCGGGCGGATCGCGGAGCTTCTCGACGGCGACTACACCGACTCGGCCACAGCCGCGATCAGGCTGGCGCGCTCCTTCGCCAGCGCCGAGGATGGGTTGAGCGTGAGCCAGAGCGCTCGCAACCTGATCAATGCCGACCTCGCAGAGGACATCTCCTACTGCGCTCGCGAGAGCATCTTGCCGGTCGTACCGCGCCTGGTCGGCGCGGTCGGCACGGGGGTCGAAGTAAACCTCTGATAGCGCCGCTCGGTGTGAGTGCTACGGTCGGGGCCGCCCTCTGAAGCTAGGCGGAGCACGTTCAAAACATCGACTCGGGGTTGACCTCTTTCGGCTAGGCGCACTCCACGACGAATTGCTCCGTAAGGCCTTGCTCAATCCCGTGAACCGAGGCCTGTTCCCGCGAGGGTGAGCCCGGTACTCGAGACCGTGACGCTGGTGCTCGAGCCGGCCAGCCTGCCTCGAGCTAGGAGAGAAGGAGGGCTACTCGGGCTGCCTGATCCGGGTCTCGGAGCGCATTCCCCATCCGACTTCGAACTACTTGTTGCTTGCTGAGCTAGCGACGCGTTTGGGAGCGTGACGTCGCGGACACACTACCGCGCACGCCCGACCTGCGAGTGAACTAATCGGAGAGAGGATTCCGTCATGAAAATGAAACTGCCGCGCATGGTTGCCGGATGGTGCACGATCGGCGTATTGGTGACGCTCGCCGCCGCCGTGGTCGCGGCGCCCGCGGCGACGGGTTCGTCCCCCAAGCTCGGCCACTATGTCGGGACGTCCACAACCAACGCGCTGAACAACGGGCCACAGACGTTCAAGATGTCGATCTCGTACAGCAAGTGCGCATCGCCGGGCGGCAAGCTTCTGCACAAGGCTTATTGCGTCACCGTCAACACGCTGGGCGGGCCGCAGGCCACGTGCAGCGACGGCTCGATCGCCGAAGAGTTCTTCCCGGTCTACCAGCCGATCGCGCTCTCTGCGAAGCGGACGATCTCGCACGCCTACACGCTCTACGCCGGCGCAGGCGGTCAGGTAAGCGACGTGCATCTCTCTGGAACCAGCAAGGTCGGAACGTTCGGTTTCTCGTTGAAGGTGTCCACGTCGGGAACCGCGACCGGGACGATGAACTACAGCGTCGCGGGCTGCAACAGTGGGCCGCTGAAGATCACCGCCAAGCGCAAGAAGTAGCGCGGCCACCCAGTCGACGGGTCTTCTTTCCGCTCGGCGCTCACCGGCGCCGGGCAGCGTGACGTGGTGCCGTCACATTCCTGATCGGCAGTCAAAGTTTCTTGAATAGCGCTCCGGGCGCGCTGCCGATAGGCTTCTACCATGCGCAACCGCAAGCTGGGCCGGACGGGACTCGAGGTATCGCAGATCGGTCTCGGCGCCTGGGGAATAGGGGCGGACGCCTGGAAGGGCGGAACCGACGCCGATTCGCTGGCCGCCATGAGCCGCGCGATCGAGCTCGGGGTCAACTTCATCGACACCGCGATCGTTTACGGCTCGGGCCACAGCGAGAAGCTGGTCGGGCAGATCAAGCGCGAGCATCCCGAGCTGATCATCGCCACCAAGATCAACCCCGCCAACTGGGAGTGGCCGGCCAAGGACACGACCGCGGCGGACGACGCCTTCTCGGCCGCCCATGTGATCGCCCGCACCGAGGAGAGCCTGCGCAATCTCGGCATCGACACGATCGACGTGCAGCAGTTCCACGTCTGGTCGGATAGCTGGGTCGGTCAAGGAACCTGGCTGGAGGGGATCGAGCAGCTGAAGGCCGACGGAAAGATCCGCTTCTTCGGCGTCTCGGTCAACGACTGCCAGCCGAACTCGGTGCTGAAACTGGTCGAGAGCGGTCTGGTCGACAGCGTGCAGGTGATCTACAACATCTTCGACCAGGCGCCCGAGGACAATCTCTTCCCCGCCTGCGAGCGAAACAACGTCGGCGTCATCGTCCGCGTCCCTCTCGACGAAGGCGCCCTGACCGGCAAAGTGACGCCCGACACGGTCTTCGAGGAGGGCGACTTCCGCGACACCTACTTCGCCGGCGAGCGCAAGCAGCAAGTGTGGGAAAGCGTGCAGAAGATCGCCGCCGATCTGGAAGTGCCGCTGGAGCGGCTACCGGAGATGGCGCTTCGCTTCTGTCTTGTACCCGACGCCGTCTCGACCGTCATCCCGGGTATGCGCAGCGTCCGGCACGTCGAGTCGAATGTCGCGGCCGGCGAGGCCGGACCGCTCAGCCCGGCGCAGGTCGAGAAGCTGCGCCCGCACCGCTGGGTGCACGACTGGTACCACTGAGTCCCGGGCGATAACCGTCGTACGCCGTCCGAGCCCGGCGATCCCGAAAGGCGCTACTCGCCCCAGTCCGCGTCGTTGTAAAAGCTCTTCCAGAGCGGGCCGGTGATTGTGCGCACACGCTCGATCTCCTCAGGCGTGAGTTGTTTCTTCCAGCTCCAGGAGTGAGCGGCGCTGTTGCGGCGCACCGAGCCGGCGTCGCTGTCCACGGCGAGGTTCCTCGAGCTCGAGGTCGAGCGCACGAACTCGTCGACCTTCTCGCCCCACTCCAGCCCGAGATCCTCGTAGAGCTTCTGGAACGCCGGCAGGGTGTTGCGGGAGAGATCCTCGAGGCGGACGAAGATCCAGTCCGGCCTGCGCTCCTGGAAGCGCGCGACGGCCGAGTAGAGCACCTTCCAGAGCACGGCCGACTCGTCGACGATGTCTCGTCCCTTGACGGCGTGGTAGCGGATCTCCTCCTCGTAGGGATGCAGGAAGTCGCGCATCAACAGAGGCTGGTCGAGGAGGCTCTGGAAGCTGTGGCGCCAGTTGCGCGTCTTCAGGCTGGCCACGAACGCCGCCGGGTGCCTGATCAGGATGACGACATCGAGGTCGAAGCTGTCGGCGAGCCATTCGGAGGAGAAGAGCGCGATCGGATCCTTGAGCAGCGCGGCCGCTCCTCGCCGGCGCTGGCGCGTGAAGATCCCCCAGTCGCGCACCATCCTGCCGGCATCCCTCGGGCTGCGCAGCGAGCGCAGCTCGGCCAGCGGCCGGTAGCGCAGGGCAATCGTGTCGGCGATCGGACCGGCGTAGCCCTCGCAATTCTCGGCGCAGACGTATTGGAAGTAGCGCTCGAACTTGATCGGTAGCGTCCCCGGCCGGTGCCTGGGGCTGAACGGCTCCCAGACGTAGCAGAGCGGGGTCGGGGATTTGGCCAGAACGCGGCTGACCCAGCCGGTGCCCGTGCGATGAGCGCCGGTCACTAGCAGCGGTTTATGGAGGGGCGCGGAGCTCAGGCGCACGAGTATATAAAGCAGAGTCTCTAGACTGGCCTCTTCACAGCGAAGGGAGAGCAGGAACGATGAAGATCAAGATCCTCTGCACGCTCGGCCCGGCGTCGTTCCCCCCGGACGTGATCAAGGGGCTCGACGAGCGGCATGTAGATCTGTTCCGGATCAACCTCTCCCACACCGCTCCCGAAGCCGTGGAGCAGGCGATCGCGTCGGTCAGAGCCGTGTCCTCCACGCCGATCTGCCTCGATACCCAGGGCGCCCAGGTTCGGTGCGGCCAGATCGAGCCGGACGTGACGCTGGTGGAGGGGACGGAGGTGCGGCTATCCGGTGAATCGCTGATCGGAAGCGACCGGGTGATCCCGCTCTGGCCGGACTCGGTTTTCGAGGCACTGGCCCCCGGCACTACCGTGAATCTCGATTTCGACGGTGCGGCGCTTCGGATCACCGAGGTGGAACAGGGGTCAGCTCGGGCCACAGTGGTCTCTCGCGGCAAAGTTCGCACGAACAAGGCCGTGACCATAGACCCGCCGCTGGAGCTGCCCGCCCTCACCGAGCAGGACGTGGCCGCCATCGGTATCGGTGCCGCTCATGGGATCACGCACTACGCGCTGTCGTTTGCGGCCAGCGCTGCGAACGTTGTCCGCATCCGCGAGTTGGCGCCCGGCGGCGCCCACATCATGTCGAAGATCGAGAGCAGGGCCGGCGTCAGGAACATGGACGAGATCATCGAGGTGTCGGATTCCCTTATCGTCGATCGAGGCGACCTGTCCCACGAGATTCCGCTGGAGTACGTGCCCTACTACCAGAAGGCCATCGTTCGCCGGGCCAACCGCTGGAACCGTCCTGTTTACGTGGCCACCAACCTGCTCGAGTCGATGGTCACCAACCGCCAGCCCACGGTCGCCGAGGCCAACGACATCGCCAACACGTTGCTGGACGGTGTGCACGGGCTCGTGCTGGCCGCCGAGACGGCGGTGGGGCGCGACCCCGTCGGGTCGGTGGACATCGTTCTCCGGGCGATCGAAGCCTTCGAGCGAACCAGCGAAGGGCATCTCCTCGCCGAGGATCGAGTTCCTTCGACTCGCGCTTCTTGAGAACCGGCCTCGCAGGGCGCTGGCTCTAAGATCCCCTAGATGCGTGCGACAACCGGCAACAAGCTCGCACTGGCCTTGCTCGGAGCCACTGCCTCGGCCTTGGCTGCGGTTCTCGTACTCGGAGTTCCGGCCGCGGATCCCGCTCCGGCCGGCATCAGCAAGATCAAGCACGTGATCGTGATCGTGCAGCAGAACCGCACCTTCGACAACTACTTCGGGACCTACCCGGGAGCAAACGGGATTCCGATGAAGAATGGCATTCCGACCGTTTGCATCCCTAATCCCGCAAGTGGTAAATGCGTCCGTCCCGCCCGCGACTCGACCGATCTCAACGTCGGTGGTGCGCACGGATATTCGAGCGCGGTGGCGGACATCAACGGCGGCAAGATGGACGGGTTCGTCGCCCAGGCGCATCCCGAGAAGTGCCGGAAGAACCCGCAGCTGCAGTCCTGTGCGCCGGGTACGAGTGCGCCGGATGTGATCGGCTATCACGACTATCACGAGATCCCGAACTACTGGGCCTACGCGAAGAACTTCGTACTCCAGGACCGCATGTTCACGTCGAGTCTTTCCTGGGGAGGCCCCACCGGGAGCCTCTTCATGGTCTCGGGTTGGTCGGCGCGCTGCAAGATCGAGGGAAACCCGATGAGCTGCTCCAGCGCCGTCCGGACAAACCCCGAATCTCCTCCCGATAATCCTTCGGGGAAGATCCCGAACTACGCCTGGACCGATCTGACCTATCTCCTGCATCGTGCCGGTGTGAGCTGGGGCTTCTACTTCTTCACCGGGGCGCGGGCCGAATGCAACGACTATCTGCCCGTCTGCGCCCCGGGCACGCCGAACGCGAAAACCCCGGCGCGGTGGAACCCCTTGCCCTACTTCACCACGGTCAGGGATAACGACCAGCAAGCGAACGTCCGGAGTATCTCCAAGTTCTACGAGGCGGCCGCCAAGGGCACGCTGCCCGCGGTCTCGTGGGTCGTCCCGAACCCCACGCTCTCGGAACGCAACCCCGGGGTCGTCAGCACGGGGGAGAGCTACGTGACCGGGCTCGTCAACGCCGTCATGCGCGGACCCGATTGGGCGTCTACGGCCATCTTCGTTACCTGGGACGACTGGGGCGGTTATTACGATCACGTTTCGCCGCCGCGGGTGGACGAGAACGGCTACGGCCTGCGCGTGCCGGGGCTCGTCATCAGCCCGTACGCCAAGCGCGGCTTCATCGACGGTCAGACGCTCTCCTTCGATGCCTATCTCAAGTTCATCGAAGACGTCTTCCTTGGCGGTAGGCGGCTCGATCCGGAGACCGACGGTCGCCCTGATTCCAGGCCGGTGGTGCGCGAGCGAGTGGCGATTCTCGGCGACTTGCGGCGTGACTTCGACTTCTCGCAGAAACCGCGCAAGCCGGTTTTCCTGCCGCTCAAGCCAAGGCAGCTCGACTACTCGGCTACGTGGAACGGGAAGAGAGTGAGTCTGATCTCGACGCCCCAGGTCGAGGTGGCGCGCGTCAGCGACGCGAAGCGGATCGGCCGCGTTCGTTCCTTCCAGAGCAACGATTCGGCCTACCACTGCCTCGAGGGCGCGACTCTGCGCGCTTGGTCTCTCCCCGCCGAATTTCCCGGTCGGATCGTGATCACGCGCCGTGGGACTCCCAGCTGCCGAGCCGGGACCTGGGTGCTCCCGCGCTAGCGGCCGGACTCGGCCGGGGGCGCGCCTTCGCATCCGGCGCGGACGATTGCGACCGGGCAGCGGGCGTGGTGCGCGCATTGCTGGCTGACCGAGCCCAGCATCAGCTCGCGGAAGCCGCCCCAGCCGCGTGAGCCGACAACGAGGAGATCTGCCCTCGCGGCCTCCTCGACGAGTATGTTCGCGGGCTGGCCCTCACGGACGACCGGCTCGATCTCCAGCGCCGGTCCGTCCGCTTTCGCCAGCTCCAGAGCCTCTGCGAGCACCTCTCCGGCCGCAATCTCGGCGTCCTCCATCAGGCCGGGAGGCGGCGGCGCCAAACCCGCCCCGTAGGCTGCCAGCGGCACGTGCCAGCCGACGACTATGCGCAGCTTGGTATGCCGGATGCGAGCCTCATCGAGAGCGAACCTGAGCGCCGAGCGCGAGCACTCGGAGCCATCCACCCCGACGACGATCATCCGGAGCCTCCTTCCGGCGGAGGGCGTTCGCTTCTAATTGGAGTCTCTCTCGGTGGCGAGCTACAAGCAAGCCCCTCTCCGTCTCGTCAAAGGTGTTAGAAAGGGGAACGATGCAGCGGTTCGGCCATAGCTACCGCATGGGTTGGGCGTTCACGGCGCTGACACTGGCCGGCACCCTGTTCGTGCCCGGCGCCGGCTCGCAGACCCAGCCGCCCTTCCGCGCCTCCGTCTCGAGCATCGGACCGGCGCTCGCAAAGAGCATGACCTCCTGGCACCGCGGCTGTCCGGTTCCGATCTCGGAGCTGCGCCTGGTCGAGGTCAGTTTCTGGGGCTTCGACGGTCGGGCGCATCAGGGCAAGCTGATCTTGCACATGAGTTACACAAGCCCGGTGGTGACGGCGCTGCGCACGCTCTACGAAGCGCGCTTTCCGATCCGACGCATGCAGCTGGTAGAGGCCTACGGCTCCAGCGACGACCGCTCGATGGCGGCCGACAACACCTCGGCCTTCAATTGCCGTGGCGTTCCCGGCGCGGGCTCCTGGTCGGAGCACGCCTACGGCCGCGCGATCGACATCAACCCGCTCGAGAACCCCGCGGTTCGCCAGGGCGTCGTCTCGCCGCCGGGCGGGCGCAAGTACACCAACCGGAGCAAGCAGTCGAAGGGGATGATCCACGCCGGCGACGCGACCGTGCGCGCTTTCGAGGCGGTCGGCTGGCACTGGGGCGGCTACTGGCACTCGCTCAAGGACTACCAGCACTTCTCCTGGAACGGGCAGTAGAGATCACCTCGTTAGGTGCTCTAGGTAGCGCGATGCATAGTCGGCACGAAGTCGGCGCATTCCCGAGCGCTTTTTCTCGAACGCCGCCGCGGAGAGCGAGGAGTACGTCTAGTGGTAAAGACGCAACGCCTGCGTCTTTTCCGGTTGGCGGGGAATCCGCGCGATATACGGCGTTCCATACCCAGCGACGCCATCGACTCGGTTCGGCATACTCCGCGTCGGTGAGCGTAGAAGAGACACGGAACGAAAGCTGGCGGCATCCGTCGCCGCGGCTGCTCGTGCTGCGCCGGCTGGAGGTGGCGGCAATCGCGCTCGCTGCGCTGATCGCCGCCGGCGTCGTCGCTTTACTGGGGCACACGATCGTCGGGCTCGCCTGCCTGGGTGGGGCACTGGTGCTCGGACTCGGAGCCGAGCGCTTCGTCGCCCGGCGCTTTTATGCCTGGGGTTATGCCGAGCGCGAGGACGACCTGCTCGTCCGGCGCGGATTGCTCTTCTCCCGGCTCTCGGTGGTGCCCTACGGACGTATGCAGTTCATCGACGTGACCGCCGGCCCGCTCGAGCGATCGTTCCGGCTGGCGACCGTGCGTATGCACACCGCCGCGGCCGCGAGCGATGCGCGCATCCCGGGGCTCGACCGCGAGGAGGCAGCCCGCTTGCGCGATCGCCTGGCCGAGGTCGGGGAGGCGCAGGCGGCAGGACTGTGAGCGAGGCAGAAGGCTGGCGGCGCCTTCATCCGCTCTCGCCGATCGTTCGCGGTGGCAGGGCCACGATCGCAGTCGCGACGCTGCTCCTGCTCTCGCTCGCAGGTGGCGGGAGAACGAGCGGCTTGATCCCCGATCTGGCGATCGCCGGCATCATCTTCGCTTTCGGCTTCGTCTCGTGGCTGGTCACCCGCTGGCGGATTGACGGCGACGACCTCCGGATCGAGTCGGGCCTGTTGCGCCGGCAGTCGCTCCGCTTCCCGCTATCACAGGTCCAGGCGATCGACATCGTGCGGCCGGGGCTGGCTCGCGTCTTCGGCGTGGCAGAGCTCAGGTTGCGGACCGGTGGCTCGAGCGGTGCGACGGCGCGACTCGCCTACCTGGCCGCGCAAGAGGCGGAGCCACTGCGCGCCCGGCTGCTCGCCCTCGCCGAGGGCGCCCGCACGCATGAAGGGAAGCCGGCGCCGGAAGTGGCCATCGAGGAGCGCGTGCTGACAACGGTCCCAACGGGCCGGCTGATCGCCTCGATCCTGATCAGCGATGTGGGGCTCTTCGCCGAGGCGGTGATCGCCGGGCTGATTCTCGTTGCCGTGCTCTCTCCCAACGCGGCGGTGGCGGTGGCGGGCGGCAGCGCCGTGCCGATCTTCAGCGTGCTGACGCTCGTCTGGCGACGCTTCAACCAGGAGTACCGGCTGAGCCTGGCCGAGGCTCCCGATGGGCTGCGCCTCCGCTCCGGCCTGATCGCGCTGAGCGCGGAGACGATCCGGCCCGGCCGCGTGCAGGCCGTGCGCATGGTCGAGCCGCTTCTCTGGCGGGCGCTCGGCTGGTGCCGGCTCGAGGTCGATCTGGCCGGGAAGCAGCGCTCGAAGGGAGAGGGCCAGGCCGAGCGCCGGCCGCTTCGCACGGTGCTCCCCGTTGGAAGTCGCGCTCTGGCCGAGGAGCTGCTCGAGCGCATCGTCCCCGACCGGCCGCGAAGGCAATCGCCTCCGCCGCAGCGCGTGCTCCTGAAGAGCCCGCTCCGTTACCGCATGCTCGCCTGGGGACGCAGCGAGACCTGCGTCGCCACAACCAGCGGGCGGATCCGGCGCGTGACCGCCTGGGTCCCGCTCGAGAAGGTGCAGAGCCTGCGCCGCGTGCAGGGCCCGTTCCAGCGCCGCCTGCGCCTCGCGACCGTCCACGTCGACACGGCGGGCCGGAGCGTCCACGCCGCGATCCGAGACCGGGACACGGCCGAAGCCGACCGTGCCCTCACCGAACTGAGCGATCTGGCGCGGGCGGCGCGGCGGAAGAAGGGGCGCTAGCGCTAGCTGGCCTGCAGCTTCGTTATCTCGGCCACCTCAACACCGGCTTCCGCACCGACGAAAGTCGTCATGCCTCCGCAGGAGACGGACTTTCGCTGGGCGCTCTTGCAGGGGAACTCCTGTTCGTGTAGAACATATGTTCCCAATGATCGCCTGTCTCCTCATTCCGGGCTTCGAATTACGGGCGGTTCTGGCTGGTCGGGAGGAGCTTCGCGGACGGCCACTGGCGCTCGAGCCACTGCCCGGCAGCGAGAATGTGATCGGGCCGGTGACGGCGAAGGCAGCGGAGGCTGGGGTGAGGCCGGGGATGCGCCTGGGGGAGGCGCTCGCGGTTTGTCCGGGACTCTGTCTGCTGGAGCCCGATCCGGCCCGAGTCGAAGCCGAGTGGGAGCACTTGCTGCGGCGGCTCGAGGATGTTGGCATCGCCGTGGAGCCGGAGGAGCCGGGCTGCCTCTACTTCGAGACGCGCCACGTCGAGCGGCTCTACCGCGGGATCGAGCAGGTGCTCGAGCGCGCGATCCTGGCCGTGGGGCCCTTCTGGGATCCCTGCCTCGGCGCGGCTGCCAGGCGCTTCGCGGCGCTCGCGGCGGCGAGTGTCGCCCGGGGCGGGCAGGCGCTGATCGTTCCCGAGCAGCAAACGGAGGAGTTCCTGGCGCCGCTTCCGATCGAGCTTCTGCCGATGCCGGCGCCCGAGCGCGAGCGCCTGCACGAGCTGGGCGTGCGCACGATCGGGCAGTTGACCGTGATTCCGGGCGGCGCCGCGGGCGAGCGTCTGGGCAAGGAGGTGCGCCGGGCCTGGGAGCTGGCGCGCGGCGGCTCGTCGGCGCACATACAGGGGAGAGTGCCGGCCGCCGAGATCGCCGAGTCGATCGCCTTTCCCGAGGCGGTCGCAAACGAGCTGACGCTGAGGCGAACCTTCTCGGTGCTGGTCGAGCGCCTGCTCGCCCGGCCCGAGCGGAACGGTCGCTTCGTGCGCTCGCTCGCCCTCTCGGCCAAGCTCGCCGGCGGTGGCTCCTGGCGCCGCAAGACCACGCTGCGCCAGCCCAGCGCCGAGCGCGGCCGCATCTCCGCGGCTCTCTCTTCCAAGCTGGCCGAGATTCCCTCGCCGGTGCTGGAGCTGGGCCTGGAGCTGGAGACGCTGGCCGAGGAGACGGGCGAGCAGCTGCAGCTGGCGGCGGCGGCCGGAGGCGAGCTGGACGCGCGGCTGGCGCAGGGGTTGAAGCAGGTGCGAACGAGCACGGGGCCGGGCTCCGTTTGCAGCGTCGTCGAGGTTGCGCCCTGGTCGCGCATCCCCGAGGCGCGCGCGCTCCTTGTCCCGCGTGACGAGTAGTCGGAGGGAAAGTTGTCGAGCACGGCGCGCGTTACGAGCGTCGAGGGCGGAGATCGCCATCCCTATCCGACCTCGCATGGGCGGGCCCGGGCCCTGAACGCGCCGCGGGCGGCGCTGGTCGAGACGAACGCCGCAGGCGTGCCCGTGTGCATCAACCGCCAGCAGGTCGCGCTCGTGCGCGAGGAGTGGCGGGTGGTCGACCGCTGGTGGACGGAGGAGCCCGTCTACCGTCGCTACTTCGACTGCGTGCTCGCAAGCGGGCAGGCGCTCGTCGTCTTCCACGACGCCGTGCGCGGCGGCTGGTTCGCGCAGAAGGCCTAGGTCTGGTGCTCGGCGAGATGGCTGTGCAGCGCTTCCTCGGCCAAATCGGGCCACAACTCGGAATGCTCGGGCGGTACCTGCACCCAGGCCTTCATCGGGTGCCCGCCCATCGGGTCGAACGGCTTCGTGCCGGGCAGTGCGAGCGCCCGCGCATGCGCCTCGCCGCTGAGCTTGAAGATCATGTCCTCGCCGCTCAGCCCGGCGAAGGGCTTGCCGGCGATCATCAGAGAGGGCATCCCGAACATCTTCTTGCTCGCGATTCCCGGCCGCAGCAGCTGCAGCTCATCCAGCACCTGCTCATAGAGCTCCAGCGAGCCTTCGTCGGGGGCTTCCATGGCTGAGATGTCACCGAAGAAGCGACGGCCGAAACGCTTTTCGTACGTCGAGCTGCACGCCCACTCGGCCTACTCGTTTCTGGACGGGGCCTCGCAGCCCGAGGAGCTGGTCGCGCGCGCCGTCGAGCTGGGCTACGAGGCGCTGGCGCTGACCGACCACGACGGCCTCTACGGCTCGCTCGAGTTCGCGCATGCGGCCAGGGCGCTGGGGCTGCGCCCGATCACCGGCTGCGAGCTGACGCTGGAAGGCGGCTCGCACGTGACGCTGCTGGTCGAGAGCCG
>PMMN01000013.1 GCA_003162235.1 Actinomycetota bacterium
GTGGTTCTGCTGCGCGACAAGCTGGCGCCGAACGTTCTGCTCGCCTATCACATGAGCGGCTGGGGAACGATGCACGACATCGTCTACGAGAAGCCGTCCGACGCCGTCGTTCGCGCTTACGCGACCCGCTCGGCGAAGTTCGAGCAGTCGCTCGGAGCCCGCTTCGACATCTCCTTCGAGGACTTCTCCGACCGCGACGCCGGCTTCTACCAGGTCACCCAGGGTAACTCCAAGCTCTGGTTCAAGCCGGCAGACTTCCGCCGCCACATGCTCTACGCCGCGATCTTCGTGCACCAGACGGGACTGCGCATGGTCGCCTGGCAGATNNCCTCTTCGGCCGCGGCGCCGACGGCCCCACCTGTGCCTGCGACGCCGCCCACGACGGAGTCACCAATCCGGCACCGATCGACGGCAACACGCGTCGTTCCTACTCGGCCGACGACGACGGCGGCTTCTTCCGCAATCGCGCCGTCAACTACTACCAGCACAAGGCGCTACCGCTTCCGCGATAGCCAGCACGACCTACTGGTTTTCGAGCAGCTCTTCTTCGGGAACGTCACGCAGACGCCGGGCGGGATTGCCGACGACGACGGTGCGCGCGGGAACGTCCTTGGTGACCACCGAGCCCGCTCCGACGAAGGCCTCTTCGCCGATCTCGACGCCCGGACAGAGAACCGAGCCGCCTCCGACGCGGGCGGCACGTCGGATGGTCGGGCCCTTCATCAGTGCCAGGCGCTTCTCGGTGCGACCCATGAAGTTGTCGTTGGTCGTCTGCACGCAGGGGGCAATGAAGACGTCTTCCTCGATCTTCGTGTAAGCCGTGATGTAGGCGTTCGCCTGTACGCGGGTGCGATCGCCGATCGTGGTGTCGTTCTCGACCAGCGAGCCGCGACCGACGACGGTGCTCGCGCCCAGCGTCACCCGCTCGCGCACGCAGGCCTGGTCGCCGACGATGGCGTTCTCGCCGACCGTGGCGCCGGCGAAGACGATCGCGCCGGTCGAGATCGTCGCTCCCGCGCCGATGACCGTGGGCGGAAGCGGGTCGCGTTTCGCCGTCGAGCGCTTCCCGAGCGAGGGCTGCTTCCCGACCACGGCGTTGTCGAGAATCCTGCACCCTTCTCCGAGCACCGTGCCCGGATAGACGATGGCGCTGGCCGCGATCTCGGCGCCCTCGCTGCTCATCGCCCTGCGACCAGCGAATTCTGAAGCTGATCGAGCGTGCGCGAGACCGTGAGGCCGCTTAGGGCCACGGCACGCGGGTCGCCGCCGCCGTCCAGCAGGTCGAGGAAGGCCTGACACTCGAGGCGCAGGGGCTCGTCGTTCGGGATCTTCGGTGAGTATTTGTCGCCGGTTCGCGTACGCCACTCGCCGTAGGTATCGGTCGGCTGCTCGGGCGCCTTGTCGTAGACGGTGATCTTGTGATCGAGCTCCATGTCGTCGAAGACGACCATCTTCTCGCGCCCAACGACGGTCATCCTGCGCATCTTTTGCGGATCGAGCCAGGACAGGTGCATGTGCGCGACTCTCCCGGAGGGGAAGCGGAGATAGCAGAAGACGACATCCTGGACGCCCTCGGTCAGGAACGACTGTCCGTGCGCCCAGACCTCGCTCGGCTCCTCGCCGACCAGATAGAGGATCACCGAGAGATCGTGCACACCGAGCGACCAGAGCGCGTTCTCGTCGCGGCGGATCTTGCCCAGGTTCTGGCGGTTTCCGTACAGGTAGAGGATGTCGCCCAAATCGCCCGAGTCGATGATCTTCTTCAGCATTAGAACGCCGGGGTGGTAAAGCAGCAGGTGACCGGGCATGAGCACGAGATCGCGCGCCTCGGCCAGTGCGACGATCTCCTCGGCGTCGGCCCCGTTCATCGCCATCGGCTTCTCGACGAAGACGTGCTTGCCGGCCTCGAGCGCCTGCTTGGCCAGCGGCGCGTGCGTGGGCACCGGCGTGGCGATCACGACGGCGTCGAGCTCGGGATCTTCAAGCAGATCTTCGAAGCGAGTGGTCGCGCGAGCGCGCGGGTAACGCTTCGCCTGCTTCTCGAGCAGCTCCGGCGACGCATCGCAAATCCAGCGCAGCTCGGTCAGAAGATCGAAGTTTCGGGCCAAATTCGGCCCCCAATAGCCCAGACCGGCGACGCCAACGTTCATTAGAGCTTCCAGACCTTTCCTTCTCGAGGCGCCTGCGCCTTGGTCGCGTTACGGAAATCGACGACCAGCTTCGCGCGCGCGACAACGTCCGCGTAGTCGATCTGAGAGTGGTCGGTGACGATCGCGACGCAGTCGTAGTCCTCGGGCTTGAGCTCGACCGACTGGAGTCCTACCGGCGGTAGCTCGGCCGACTCGGGAAAGAGCCCGGGCAGCTCAGGCACGAACGGGTCGTGATAGGAGACCAGCCCGCCCTGCTGACGCAGGAGCTGGATCAGCTTGAGCGCCGGCGACTCGCGCATGTCGGAGATGTCCTTCTTGTAGGCGACCCCGAGCACGAGGATCTTCGAGCCGCGGATCGGCTTGGGCTGCGAGTTGAGCGCGCGCATGATCTTGCCGCGGCAGAAGTAGGGCATGTTCTCGTTGATCTTGCCGGCCAGTTCGATGAACTCGGTGTAGAAATTGAATTCGCGCGCCTTCCAGGTCAGATAGAAGGGGTCGATCGGAATGCAATGACCGCCGAGGCCCGGGCCGGGGTTGAACTTCATGAACCCGAACGGCTTGGTCGCGGCTGCGTCGATGATCTCCCAGACATCGAGCCCCATGCGGTCGCAGAGTTGTGCGAGCTCGTTGGCGAGCGCGATGTTCACCGAGCGGAAGACGTTCTCGAGCAGCTTCGTCATCTCGGCCGCCTCGGGTGAGGAGACCTCGACGATCGTGTCGACCGCGCTGCGGTAGAGATCGGCGACCTTCTTGGTCGAGGCCTCTTCGAGCCCACCGACCACCTTGGGCGTCGTCTTGGTCGTCCAGTCCTCGCGACCGGGATCGACGCGCTCGGGCGAGAAGGCCAGGAAGAAGTCCTTGCCCTCCACGAGCCCGCTCCCGTTCTCGAGCGCCGGTTTGAGCAGCTCGCGCGTAGTGCCCGGATAGGTCGTCGATTCCAGCACCACCATCTGGCCCGGCTGCAGACGCGTCGCGATCATCTCGACCGCGGACATGACGATCGTGAGATCGGGCTCGCGCTGCTTGGAGAGCGGCGTCGGCAGGGCGATCAGGATCGCTTCGACCTCGCGCAGAGCGTCGTAATCGGTGGTCGCCTTGAGGCGTCCAGACTCGACCAGGGTCATGAGAATCGACGAGGGGACGTCTTCGATGTAGCTGTCGCCCTTGTTGATCCGGGCGACTCGCTCGGGACTGACATCCACGAGCAGCACGTCGTTACCGGCCTCGGCGAAAACCTGCGCAAGAGGGACTCCGACATAGCCGGCACCGACGATTGCGACCTTTCGGGACATACGCGCGGCATACCCTACCGGCGCTGAAAGGCCTGAGACGGTCTATAGGGACTAGGTCCGTGCGGCCAGAGCGGTTGCGATCCGCTCGGAGGCGTGTCCGTCGCCGTAGAGCTCCGGAAGGTCCGCCGGCAAACGGGCACCGGCGACCGCTTGTGCGATCTGTTCCGGGTCGTCGTCCACGAGCACGTTCGCCCCCAGCTCGACCGTGTCCACCCACTCCGTCGACGGGCGCATCGTCACGCAGGGCACGCCGTACCAGTAGGCCTCCTTCTGCAGACCGCCCGAATCGGTGGCGATCGCTCGCGCCTGCGAGGCCAGAGCCGTCAGGTCGAGATAGCCGAGCGGCGCCAGCGCGGTGATGTTAGGAGCGAGCGTCAGTCCTTCGCGCTCGATCGAGTCCCGCGTGCGCGGATGAATCGGGAAGACGACTCTGTCGGCGATCGCGTTCAGGCCCTCCACGATCCGCCCGAGCCGGGGCTGGAGCGCGTTCGCCTCGCGGTGAACGGTGGCGAGGACGAACTTCTTCGATTCCAGCGACAGGCGCCGGAGCGCATCCGAGCGCTTGCGCGCGAGCGGGCCGAAGAGCCGAGCCGCATCCGCCATCACGTCGCCGACCACCAGCGCCTCGCCCGCTACCTCCTCGGCGGCGAGGATCTGCTGCGAGCGCCCATCGGGACAAAGGAGAAGCTCCGCCAACCTGTCCACCTCGACGCGGTTACGTTCCTCCGGCATCGACCAGTCGCCCGAGCGTAGGCCCGCTTCGACGTGCGCGACGCGAGCGCCCGTGTCGACGGCCGCGAGCGCCCCCGCGAGCGTCGTGTTCGTGTCGCCGTAGACGAGCACCCAGTCGGGCTTCTCGGCCTCGATCGCCGCCACGATCCCGGGCCGCATTCGCTCGATCATCTCCTCGCGCGGCAACGCGCCCGCCTCGAGCCTGTAGTCCGGCTCGCCCAGCTCGAGCTCCTCGAAAAAGAGCTCGGAGAGCTCACGATCGTAGTGCTGACCGGTGTGCAGCAAGACCTCGTCGATCCCCGCCCGCTTGAGCGCCGCCGAAAGCGGAGCCGACTTGATGAACTGAGGCCTGTTGCCGACGACGGAGAGAACCCGCATCGATCGTCTCCTTCTGCGACGTACTACGGTCAGGCGCAACAGTACGTGCTCGGACGAGGCGGGTGCGTCTCTCGGCGCAGGAGTGCCGGTTGTTTCGCCGGTCACCACGGCGACGAACTATCTCGCGCAAGCGCCGCCGTCTCGACGCTAGAGTACGTCCCCGCGGGCCGTTAGCTCAGCTGGTAGAGCAGGGGACTCTTAATCCCAAGGTCGCAGGTTCGATCCCTGCACGGCCTATAAGCCCAAACGAATCTGGCCTGCGCTGTGCGCAGACCATGATGATTCGCTTGGGCTTGGTGCGTTTATCCGAGCCGTAGTGAGCCGCGNNCTCGCGAGTAGCTCGCGAGCACGCTCACTATCACCGGCCGCAACCATTATCTCGCTCGCTCCGCCCATGCCGAGCCCCGATCGGACACCGGGCCCGAGCGGGCGGTAGTAGCAACGGATTCCGTTCGAGCGCAGGAGCCCGCAGAGCATCTCGGCTTCGCTGTCGTCGCTAGCGGTGTATACACCGACTTCGTCTATCCTGGCCGGAGGCTAGCGGAAAGTGTCGCCTTCGCCTTCACGCGCGGTTAGCACTGCCCGAGGAGTCATTATGTGATTTCCGGCGGCTACCTGAAGGAGCGCCGCAGTGAGCCGCGCCCACATGCGAGCGGTCGCGGCGGCGGCTGAGATGTAACAAGCGCCAGANNAGACACCGGGTTGTCATCGAAAAGTCACCCCGAAACGGTCGGGGCAGGACTACGCTCGGAGCATGAAAAGCACAATGAAGACAAACAGAGACATGCCCGTCGCTTACGGTGCTGTTCCGATGGGCGATGGCGATTATCGCTGTGCGGATTGTGGCTACGGAATCGCCGGATACCCGGACGCCAGACACTGCCCGATGTGCGGAGGAACCGGACAGTGGATACCCTCGCCCTTACGGAGAGCGGCATGATCGTCTGGTTTCCTCCCGCCAAGCGATCTCATCCGGCGCCGAGGTGCGAGATCTGCCGGGGTGAGATGGAACGAGGCAGCGAGCACGAGCGCGGCGAGCGCATTTGCCGACCGTGCAAACAGCTCTCT
>PMMN01000063.1 GCA_003162235.1 Actinomycetota bacterium
GTTGGAGACGAACTCGCAGCCGCGATAGCCCGCCCGCACGGGCCGGCGCCAGACGACGCGATAGCGCTCGAGATCTTCAGGCGTGAACTCCCCGCCCTCCTCCTGCACCCGGGCGATCACGCGGCGCCCAAGCTCGCCGCCGTAGAGAGCGCCCGCGCCTTCCGCTGCCAGTTGCTCGAGAGTTCGTGCCAGGTCGGGCAGCTTCAGATGGTCGTCGGTCGTGTAGCGGCGTTCCTGCAGGCCGTAAACCCGGCGCCCCTCTTCGCTCCGGCGCAAGACCGAGTCGAGGATCTTGTGCATGAAGTCCTGCGCTGGCGTTATCTCGACTCCGGCGCGGGCCAACTCGATCGCCGGCTCGGTCAGCTCCCGCCAGGGCAGCCTCCCGAAACGCCTGTGTACCTCCTCTAGACCTTTCGGGACGCCCGGGACGGCGCAAGAGGCGCCGCCGACGGAGAACTTCTGCCAGGAATCCGGCTCGAATTCGACGGTGATCTCGTCCATGCGCGCGTCCGCGCGTCGCCCTGCGCCGAGCCCGGGCACGCAGGTAAAGAAGTCGGCCAGGCGCGTGACGCCGCGCTCGGCCTCGTGCACGAGGAAGAAGCCGCCGGCTCCAGGGCCGGTGAGCATGCTCTCTGCCACCCACGAAGCGAAGGCGGCGGCAATACAGGCGTCGACCGCGGAGCCGCCCTCGGCCAGGACACGGGCTCCCGCCTCGGCGGTCAGGGGATGGCCGGCTGCGATCGCGCCGCGCATTGGAGAAGCGTAATCGCCGACGGCGTGGGGCGCGCGAAATGGGCGGCATCGGTCTCGACGCCGCGTGCAGGTATCGCAAGCCGGAGCCAGTAGTAGGGCCCTCGCGTCAGCCCGAACGCTTCAACTTGCCGTGGCGCTTCGCGTAACGCTCGCCGCGGCGGAAGATCTCCAGACCGAGCGGGATCGCAACTACACCGATCACGAGCAGGGGCCAGATGTCACCCCAAAGTGAACGGACGCCGGCTCCGTCGATGATCGTCTTACGCAGCGCTCTGAGCGCGTAGGTTGCCGGCGAGATCCGCGCCAGCGCTTGCATCCAGCCGGGCAGGACGCTGACGTCGTAGTAGACACCCGAGACGACGAGCAAGAGGCCCTGGGCGACGTAGCCGAGTTGCACGCCCTTCTCGGGCGAGATCAGGGGCAGGACCGAGGTCATCATGCCGATCCCGATGAACGAGACCGAAGCGACCAGGAGCACAACCAGCGCCGCGGCGTAATTGGCATGCGGCAGCCGAAGGTGGAAGAAGAGCGCGATCACGACGAACAGAGCCGCAGTCCTGACGATGCCGTAGAGCACGGCGAAGAGGCCCGTGCCGAGCAGGTGCATCGTGCGCGACAGCGGCGCCATGAAGGTGTGCTCGATCGTTCCCTCCCAGCGCTCCCACTGCACCATCTCGACCAGCAAGCCGAAAACCATGCCGAGATAGCTCCAGACGAGTGCGCCGATCAGGAGCCAGCTCGTGGCCTTGTTGACATCGATCTTCGCGCCCGACTGGGCGAAGCCCTTGGCGATGAAGGCGATCGTAAGCGTGTTGGCGAGCGTCCAGACGAACCAGGCCAGCTCCCACCAGATGTAGCGCCTGATGATGTAGGTGTTGCGCTCGAGGATCCCCGAGAGGCCCATCAGCTCCGAGCGCAGCGTCGTTGCGGCTCCGCGCATCACTCGCTCGCCTCCTCCCCCTCGTCGAGGGCCGTGCCGGTGGCGGCAAAGAAGGCCTGCTCGAGTGTCTCGGTCCGGTAGCGGCGCTTGAGCTCCGCCGCCGGCGCCAGGCAGAGCAGCTCGCCCCGGTGCAGGATTCCCACCCGTTCGGCCAGCTTTTCGGCCTCGGCCAGGTCGTGAGTGCAGAGGAGCACGGTCGCGTCGTGGACACGGCGCACCTCGCGGATGAACTCCTGCACCTCGAGCTTGGAGCGCGGATCGAGGCCGGTGGTCGGCTCGTCGAGCAGAAGCAGGGCCGGCGAGGTGAGGAGCGCCCGCGCCAGCGCAACCTTCTGCTGCATGCCGCGCGAGAGATCCTCCATCGGACCGGTGGCCCGATCGAGCGGGAAGCCGACGCGCTCGAGGATGCGCGGGATCTCGGCGCTCGTCTCGCGCCGGCGCAGGCCGTAGAAGCGAGCGGCGTAGCTCAGGTTCTCGATCGCCGAGAGGCGTTTGAAGAACGAGGCCTCGACCGAGACGCGGTTGATCAGCCGCTGCACGCGGCGCGGCTCGCGAAAGACGTCGTAACCGAAAACGCGAGCGGAGCCCCCGTCCTCGAGCAGCAGCGTCGAGAGCAGGCGCACCAGCGTCGACTTGCCCGAGCCGTTCTGGCCCAGGATGGCGACGCACTCGCCGCGCTCGATCGAAAAGCTGACGGCGTTGAGCGCCGTCACGCGGCGGCGATGCAGGCCTTCGCGGCGGCGGAACTCCTTCCGAAGCTCGAACACCTCGACTGCCGGGGCGCCTGGAACGGCGCTGGGATGTGAGAAAGCTGAAGCGGGTAACACGTTGCGACTCCTTGCATCGACGGAAGCGGAGAACCGGGGCGCACCTCTAGGTGCCGGGGCTCGAAAGCCCGGCGGCGCGCGGCTTCGTCAAATACGGTCGAGAAGGAACATCGCGCACCTAAGGTAGCAACGGCGGCCGATAAAGGCCAGTCGCCTCGCTGGGGCCCCGTCAGCTGGCGAAGACGATCGGGGCTGGTAGCATCGTCATCCCCATGGAGACGAGCGAGCGTATCTCCGCTCTGAGCGCCGCCGCCGAGCGCGAGCTACGTGAAGGGATCCTCCCCTTCTGGGCCGAGCGCACCGTCGACCGCGAGCAGGGCGGCTTCTACGGCCTGATCACGAACGACCTGAAGGTCGACACCGAGGCGCCGAAGGGCAGCGTTCTCAACGCCCGCATCCTCTGGGCCTTCTCGGCCGCCTTCAGAGCCTGGCCCGACCCGCTTTACCGCGAGATGGCCGACCGCGCCTACGCCTACCTGCTCGAGCACTTCTGGGACGAAGAGCACTCCGGCCTCGTCTGGATGGTCGATCACCGAGGCGCCTCCCTCAACGACCGAAAGCAGACTTACGGCCAGGCGTTCGGCATCTACGCGTTCTCGGAATACTTCCGCGCCAGTGGCGAGCGCGAGGCTCTCGAGCGTGCGATCAGACTGTTCGAGAACGTCGAGGAGCACGCTTTCGAGCCGGCGCACGGCGGGTATATCGAGGCGCTGGCGCGCGACTGGAGCCCGCTCGAGGACATGCGCCTGAGCGAGATTGATCTCAACGTGCCCTACTCCCAGAACACGCATCTGCACCTGCTCGAGGCCTACGCGACCCTGCTTCAGGTCTGGCCCGAATCCGCTGTGCGCGAACGCTTACGAGTGCTCTGGGAGATCCTCGCCCACCGGATCCGAGACGAGAAGACGAATCAGCTGATCCTCTTCCAGGACCGGAACTGGCAGTCGCTCTCGGATGCCGTCTCGTACGGCCACGACATCGAAGCCAGCTGGCTTCTGTGCGAGACGGCAGAGGTTCTCGGCGACGAGGCGGTTCTCGAGCGCACGAAGACGATCGCCCTGGCGATGGCCGACAACGTGCTCGCGGAGGGCTTCGACCACGTGCACGGCGGGGTGTCGGATGCGATCGACCACCACTCGGCGGTGTTGGGCAAGGAGTGGTGGCCGCAGGCCGAGGCCGTGGTCGGCTTCCTCAACGCCTTCGAGCTGTCGGGCAGAGCGGAGTTCCTCGACGCCGTGCTCGAGAGCTGGCGCTTCATCGAGGAGTTCGTCATAGATCACGACTATGGAGAGTGGTACTACCGGGTCTCTCCCGAGGGGAAGCCTGAGCTCGATCTCCCCAAGGTCTCGCCCTGGAAGTGCCCGTATCACAACGCCCGCGCCGCGCTCGAGGTGATCGAGCGCACGAAGAGGCTCCGCAACCGGATTTCGGCCGGCTAGAACTGCCGCAGCGCGAGCCCGGTCGAGCAGGGCTTTACGTGCTTCGTTGAGCTAGGCGCGTCGCGTTCCCGGAACTCTACGTTGCTTGCCCTTGAGAGGCACGTGTGCCTGCGCCACTCTCTCGGTCTCTTCTTGCGCCGTTTCCTCGGGCGGCAGATTCAGAATCGCCACCGTCACCGCGCCCGCACCGGCGAGGAGCGAGCCGACGAGCGCCAGCCAGGCTCCGCTGCGAAGGGCACCGAGGTGGCCGAACGCCTCGAATGTCGGGATGAAGAGAGCGATCCCCAGGAGCACGAGCGATGCGACCAGCGTCCACGCGCTCAGAATACGAAGGCGGGTGATCGCCGCACCAACGAGAGCAACGAGCGTGGAGACGCCGAGCACGAGCATCACGACGCCGATTGAATGGTCACCAGCAGTGTTCCAGTAGGTGTGGGCGACCTTTTCGCCCACGATCGCCTCTTCCGTCGCCAGCGAGAGAGACCACAGCACGAGTCCGGTGCCGATCACGATCGCCAGCAATGGCACGAAGTGCCTTGGCGTCATGCCCGGCGAGCGCCGCCGCCAGGACGAGAGCGGGTGCGACGAAACCGTGTTCAGCCCCATTAATGCTCCGCCGCCGACTCCGAGCCACGTAGCGGGCCCGAGCGTGCTCAGGCGGCTGGGGGCAGCCAGGGCGATGTAGTAGCCGAAATGACCGACGAGGAGCCACCCGAGAACGCTCACGGACGCCAGAAGCCATCTGCTCCGGTAGGCGAAGCTAGCCGCTACGAGCAGCGCACCGAGGAGGATGAGAATGGACTGGAACCCGGCCGACGTTCCGTCGCGCCAGAACGATCCGGGTGTTCCCCAGATCTTGGTCCATGTCCCCGCTAGCGCCACGCTTATCCCGGCGATCGCAACGAGCTTGCGCGCGGTCAACGCCTTCAGGTCGACGGCGCCACGCTCGACGGCGACCGCAATCAGCGCGGCCGCGGAGGCCAGCAAGCTGCCTTCGAGCGCGAGGCCGCCGCCGGGGCCGAGCGCAATGAGGCGACGGAAGGCCAGCCCGGCCGGATCGAAGAGCGTGACACCGAGTAGAACGAGCGATGCCCCGAGCGCCCATTTGCCGAGAAACGGGGCCTTTAGGACGGCGCAGCCCAGAGCCGCGGCAATGCCGAAGATCGCAAGCGCGAGCATGAAGATTCCGAGCGTGTGGCCGCCGGCGTAACCGGCAGAGTCCCAGTAGCGTGGACTGGTTGCTGTGTTACTGAAGAGCAAGAGGCTGCTCCAGAGTGAAACGATGACGAGGCCGAGACCGGTCGTTGCGAGCAGCCACGTCGCGTAGACGAGGAGACCTCCCCGCTCACGTAGCCGCTCAAAGGAGCAGAGCGCCCGTAGCGGGACGGCACCGAGCACGATCAGAGCGCTTCCCCCGAGTCCGAGCTTTGGAGCAAGCGAGAGTGTGTCCAGATGGCTGAAGCCGACCGCGACGGGAACGAGCAGGAAGAAGCCCAGCAGAATCGCTCCGATCCCGCTTATCGAAGCGAGGAAACGATCGCTTTCTCGTAAGACGTTCGCAATCAGGAGCACGATGCAAACGACGATGAGCGCGAGCAGGAGAAGACGCGGCGCCAAGTTCGACCAGTAACTGGCTCCCGGTGACCCCTTCAGGATGTCGAACGAAGGAGCGAAGTGAACACCGAAAGGCCGGAAAGAGATTTTCATCGGGTGGAGCGATGCCAGCGTCAAGCCGATGCCGATCGCGACAATGAACTTCCGGAGCAGGGGAACCGCCTGCGTGAAGGCACGGATCGGGGCAACTGTCTTGGGCATGAAAACTCCTTGTCGGCCGCTTCTCGAATGAGAAGAGTATCGGCTGCCCGAGAAATCGGGTAGTCCGCACTTAGTAAGAATCCTCTTACCGAGCGCCAGGAGCTCGGGAGTTGATCAGTCTCTGAGGAAGCTGGGCGGCTCGAGTGGATCGACGTGGCCGCGAGGCGCCGGCTCGAAGCTGGCGCGCCAACCCTTCTGGGCCCCGCCCACTCCGCCGAGCCCGGTGGCGATCACCGTCACCCACATCTGGCCGGTGAGACTCTCGTCGATGGTGGCCCCGAAGATGATGTTCGTTTCCTCGGTCGCGGCCTGGCGGATGATCTCGGCCGCCTCGTTCACCTCCATCAGCGACAGGTCCTCGCCTCCGGCGATCGAGAGCAGGATGCCCCTGGCCCCCACCAGCTCGGTGTCGATCAGCGGCGATCGCAGCGCCCGGTCGGCAGCCTCCTTGGCCCGATTCTCGCCGGTGGCGAAGCCGATGCCCATGAGGGCGGAGCCTGCGTCTTTCATGATCGTGCGCACATCGGCGAAGTCGAGGTTGATCAGGCCGGGCATCGTGATCAGGTCACAGATGCCCTGAACGCCCTGGCGCAATACATCGTCGGCGATACGGAAAGCCTCCAGCATCGAGGTGGAGCGATCGAGCACTTCGAGCAGGCGGTCGTTGGGAACGACGATGACGGTGTCGCAGTTGCGCCGCAGATCCTCGACGCCGAGGTCGGCCTGGGCCTTGCGCTTGGTGCCCTCGAAGCGGAAAGGCAAGGTGACGATGCCAACCGTGAGTGCTCCCAGCTCGCGCGCGACGCGCGCCACCACGGGCGCGGCGCCCGAGCCGGTGCCGCCACCCTCTCCCGCGGTCACAAAGACCATGTCCGAGCCGCGCAGCGCGTGCTTGATCTGGTCATAGGCCTCGTCGGCCGCCAGTTTGCCGACCTCGGGATCGGAGCCGGAGCCGAGCCCTTGGGTGAGCTCACGGCCGATGTGGATCTTGACCGGCGCATCGCTCATCTGCAGCTGCTGGATATCGGTGTTGATGGCGACGAAGTCGACCTGCGAGATACCCGCGTCCATCATCCGGTGGATGGCGTTCAACCCGGCGCCACCGACACCCGCCACGCGGATGACCGCGAGGTAGGCGCTCGCATCGGGCCCGACCTGATGTAGGCGAGCAGGCGGCTCGGGGATCGGCTCGATGTAGGTGCTGCGCGGCGGCGGTTCGGGGAAGATCGTCTGCCGCGCCGGCGAGGCGGGCACAGTAGCCGAAGCCTGGGCCGAAGCCGAAGGCTGAGCCGGGGCGGCCGGCGGCTCGGGTTCGGGCTCGGGCTGCTGGACGCGAGCGGGCGGCTCGTCGAAGATCGAGGTGTGCTCTACGGTCTCCTCGGGCGGCTCGGGGCGATGGGCCGGAGGTGCAGGCTTGCGTGCCTGCGCCGGGGGCTTAGCCGGGGTCTGGGTCTGAGGCGGTGCCGGGGTCTGAGCCGAAGCCGGAATCGGTGCATCGCCGGGGGCGACAGCGTCGCGCTCGGCCTGACGCTGCGCCGCTTCGGTCGCGCGGAAGAGCTCCGCGAGCGGCCCGTCACGCATGCTTGCGCGTTTTCGCGCCATTGAGCACCTCCTTGGCGAGATCGCGGTAAAGAGCCGCCGCCTCCCCGCTCGGATCGTACTTGAGCACGGAGAGGCCCTTCACGGGCGCCTCGGCGTAGCGAATCGTCTTGCGAATCCTGGTCTCGAACACGAGATCGCCGAAGTTCTCCTCGAGGATGTCGATCGCCTCACGTGAGTGCAGAGTACGTGCGTCGTACATGGTCGGGAGGATCCCCTCGATCTCGACGCGCGGGTTCAGGTTCTCGCGCACCATCGCCAGCGTGTTCTCTAGCTGGACGAGACCGCGCAGCGACAGGTACTCGCACTGCACCGGCACGATCACCCCGTCGGAAGCGACGAAGGCGTTGATCGTCAGCAACCCGAGCGAGGGCGGCGTGTCGATCATGATGTAGTCGTAGCTGTCCCGCACGGGCAGGAGCGCCTTGTCGAGCGCTCGCTCGCGTCCGATCATGCTCGAGAGGGCCAGTTCGGCGCCGGCCAGATCGATCGAGCTGACCGCGAGGTCGACCTCGCAGCTCTGGATGATCTCGGTGATAGGCAGCCGGTGTACGAGCACGTCGAACATCGAGCGCTCGATCGTGTCGGGGTTGAGGCCCTGGCTCATGGTCAGGTTTCCCTGCGGATCGAGATCGATCATCAGAACGCCGAGACCGCGCTCTGCGAACGCGACCGCGAGGTTGAGGGTTGACGTCGTTTTGGCGACGCCACCCTTCTGATTGGCGAACGCGATCACGCGTCCCATCGACTCTCCTTCATCGAGCGCCCGGTCGAGCGGACGCGATAGCAAGCTTGCGACCCCCATCGGCGCTCCAATTTCGGCTCCATCAAACGGAGTCCTTCCCTTCGCTCGCGACTCACCCAGGATTCAGCGCCGCCGTCGACGCGGAACCTCTCACATGGTACGGGAAGGAAAAGCATTCCAGGACGACCTCCGGAAACTCCGAAACGGACAGGCCGCCGACGTCCGAATCCCCGTACTCAGGCGGAAAATCGCCTGATTACGGCCGTTATTCCTCGCCGTCCCAGTACTCGAGCGGGTCGATCCGCCCGATCACTCCGAGACCGCGGAAGGAGATCTTGCTCGAACGCGGGTAGTAGCAGAGGTCGGTCGAGCGGCGAGTCCCATAAGCGAGCAGCGTCAGCCCGCTCTCGCTGGCTCGGAACGCGTGTGCGATTCCGGTTCCCGGCGGGCGCGCGACCACGTGGCCGCGCTTCACCGAGTACTCCTCGTCGCCCAGGAGCAGCGCTCCAGCACCCTCGAGAACGACGAACAGCTCCTCCTCGGCCGAGTGGCAGTGGGGCGGGCAAGAAAGCTTTCCGGGGGCGATCGAGACCTGTTGCAGGCCGGAGTTCCTCGAGCCGGCGGCCCGGCCGAGATCGCGGCGGATACGACCGACCGTCTTTTTCGACGCGCCAGCCGCACTGACGTCCTTGAGCCGAATCAGGTTGGCCGGGCGCAGAGAGCTGGACTCCTTCACCTTGGGAGGTCCCTGGGCGGCTTCGAGCGTAAAGGGATGATCGAGAGCTCCTGTCTCGACCCAGCTCACGCCCAGCCACGAGACCTTCGACCGCGGCAGATAGGTAGCCGCGTCGCCGATATTCTCCGAGAAGGCCAGCACCTCCAGGCCGTCGGGCCCGGCCTTCAGCGTGTGCGGGCCCATGCCGCTCAGGAAGACGAAACAGTCGCTGGCGCCGATATCGAAGTTGGCGCCCTCCTGCCAGAGTAGACCCGAGCCGGCGAGCACGAAGAAGATCTCCTCGGCGCGGCCGTGGACGTGCGCCGGGGTCGACCACATGCCGGGATTGATCCGGATGCGCGACAGGCCCACCCCGATCGAGCTCGCGGCGCCGGCGAGCCTGCGCCAGTTTCCCGAGATGTGTCCCGCCTCGCGGCGCTCGATCGCAACCTCGTCCCAGTGGACTAGGTTCTCGTGGCCCGGATTATCGCTCAAACCATCCTCAGACTATCGAATGCCTCTTCGCCCTGATCCGCGTATCCCGGTACCCCTGCGAGTAGCCGCTCGGGCGTAGGCGCTCGCTCGAGCGCGTCCAAGCAACGCTCGAGCGCTTTCCGGGCGGCGATTCCGGCCGTATGCTCGGTTTCCAGCCAGCGCTCCGCCTCGACGGCCAGGAGCGCGAGCTGGTCGAGAACCAGCTCGCCCGGCTCTCGCGCTCGTTCCATCGCCTCGATCCGGTCGAGCCTGGCGATAACGGCACGTGCTTCTTCCACGAGATAGAGGCTAGGTGCGAACAGGCGGTCGTACTGTGCCGGATCTGCGCCGAAAGGTCCCCAGGCGGACTCGGTCGATCTCATCTACGAGCTCTCGGCACCGAACACGCTCGCCCCGGCGATGAAGACCGGAAGGGCTGCTAGCCGGCGGCGGCGCGCACGGCGAGCGAGCGGCTCGGACGTGGACGCAATCCGAGCAGGGACTCGTCGAGCGCCTCGATCATCCGGGCGCGGTTCCCGTGCATTAGCACCTCGACCAGAGCGCGGCGGATCGCGTCGCTCGTGCTCTTGTCGGCGGGCTCGCCGCCGGCGAGCGCACGCAGGCGCACGCGCAGGTCGGCCCGCTCGCTCGACCCTTCGCCAAGCAGAGTCGCAGCCCGCAGCGCCGCCATCGCCAGGCCCTCGCTGGCGCCGAGGAGCGAGATCAGAGCCTCGCGCAGCTGGTCGGAGCGAAACGGCTCCTCGGCAAACAGCGACAGCTCCCAGCGGTCGAGCGCCTCCGAGAGCTCGCGATCGTCGTCGGCGGAACCGATGCGCGCGCGCAGGTCGTGGGCGAGCTTGCCCCGGAACTGGTCGAGGCGCGTCGCCTCTCCGTAGGGCTGGGTNNTCGGCCAGCTCGGCGGGAGCGTCGGGAGCTTCGATCTGCTCGACGCCGAGGACTCGCTGCAGCTCGATTACCGCCAGGCGATCGGGGCGGCGTCCGAACTCCCGCGGCAGGATCCCGTTCGCCTCGGGCCAGTAAGCGGAGATTTCACCGGGCGGCGAGAGGCGGACGCGGATGCCGTCGCCGAGATCGACCTGGGCGCCCAGCGAGAGCCCGAGCAGCGGCGCGACACCGACGTAGGTTCGCTCGCTGCCGAAGAGTGAGTGCTCGAGCTCGATATAGGCGCGGTCGAAGGCGTCGTCGTGCCAGTCGAATCCGCCGCAACCCTCGGCGGTTGCGATCAGTACCGGTAGCAGCACGGTCATGAACAACGCCTCCTCGTCCGGCAGCTGCTCGCCGGCATGGGCACGGGCGAAGATCGCGGCCACCGGTTCGTGCCGGAGATCCTCGATCGCGGACTGAGCGTCGGGGTGCTTCATCAGGCTCTGGGCGCGCTTCTCGATGAAGCCGCGCACAAGCGGCCGATACTCGTACAGCGACGGCCGGCCTGGAGCGGCGTGCTCCTCGAAGGCGAAGGGGACGTCGACGCCACGCGAGGTCTCACACTCGAGCTCGGAGAACGCTCCGAGGCAGAAGAGTCGGAAGGAGTGATAGAGATGCGGAGCGCGGACTGCCACATTTCCCCGTACGCAGTCGGGGCCTGCTCTCCTGCTGCTCAATACCGCTGGCAGCTCGGGCACCAGTAGGCGGTTCGAGCCGCATCGCCTTGAGCGCGCCAGTCGATCGGGGTGCTGCAGCGCGGGCAGGGCCGGCCGCCGCGGCGATAGACGGCATAGCGCGGACGTTGACCGCGCAGTGATTCCCGCATCGCGCCCGCGGTCTCCTCGAGCAAGCGCCGGAGACCGTCGTCGCCGGTTTTCGCCAGCGGGCGCCAGGGCGAGAGCCGCGCCCGCCAGAGCCCTTCGGCCCGCCAGATGTTGCCGACGCCGGAGAGCAGACGCTGGTCGAGGAGCGCCTCGCCGAGAGCACGCTCCTGAGCGGTCGAGCGCAGGTTCTCGAGCATCTGATCGAGCTGGGGCGGCTCGGCCAGGATGTCCGGCCCGAGACCGAGCGCGAGCTCGCCGCGAGCCAGCTCCAGCGTCGGTCCGTTCCACTGGGCGGCTGCGTGTTGCCCGCCGCGGAGGACGAGCCAGGGCCGGCCCGCAGGCGTGGCGGCCGCATCGAGCAAGCGCCAGCGGCCGCTCATGCCGAGATGGCTGCGCAGCACGAGCCCTCCCTCGAAGCGGAGCAGGAGCTGCTTACCAACCGCCTGCACCGACTCGAGCTTCCTCCCTTGAAGCCGTTCGAGCCCGAGCAGGCGAGCACGCGGGCTTGGAAGCTCAATCGATACGGACTCCCCGACGAGCGGTTGCAGCTCCCGCGCGATGCGGTGTAGCGAGTCGCCCTCCGGCACACCCCGAGAGTAGTCGCGCGGGGCCGGCAAGCCGAGCGCCCCTCCCTCGTTCTAGGGTTTCCCCCGGCAAACCGCCCCATCGGCGGATGTCCCGGGCAGACGCGTGAGTCAAGCTTTGTGCCGGCGTGTAAGGCGGCAACTGGTGACTGCGGAACTGCTGCGAGCGAAGCTGCGGAACTTCCCTGCGGCTAATTTGACCCTGCGGCTCTTACTGGCGCGCTAGCGCCGAACGAGCTCGGCTTCGCACGTGCTCGTGAGGCAAGAACGCGGCACGCTCTCTGAGATCATTCGCAACTTGTCATTTGATCGCATACGATTGAGCGAGCACGACCGGGGAGCAAAGGACGCGCGATCAGCCCTCAGCCCAAGCTCGATTCCAGGCTCAGAAGTTCATCAGAGCTCGCTGCAAATGAAGCACTCCGCCGCCTGGCCGCATTCAGCGGCGGGACACTTTGTCCTCAGTCGCGCCCGTGTTTCTGCCGATACAAGCGCTACTTTTGTCCTAGCCTCGCATCCACCGATCGCACCCAGTCGGAGGAGCGTCAATTGAAAAAGGCTCAAAGCAAGCGCCTACGGCTCGAAGAACTACAGCGAGAGGAAGCGCAGTTCCGCGCGATCTTCGAGAGCACGGCGGTCGGTATTGTCTTCGCCGACGCGGAGGGCCGGCCTCAAGAGTGCAACCCGGCCCTCGAGCGGATGCTCGGATACACGGCGGAAGAGTTCCGGACGATGCGGATCAGCGATTTCGCGCACCCGGACGATGCCGAGGAGACCGAGCGCGCTTTGCAAGCGCTTGCCGAGGGCGAGCTCGAGCAGGTACGTACCGAGAAGCGCTACATCCGCAAGGACGGCAGTCTCGTCTGGGTGAACGTCATCGCATCGACCGTTATCAAAACGAACGGTGAGCGCGCGCTTTCGATCGCGATGATCGAGGACATCAGCGCCCGCAAATCCGCAGAGGCGGACACGGACGTGGCCATCAGTAGCCGCAAATCTGCAGAGGCGGATACGGAAGCGGCCGTCAGCGGCCGCATATCTGCGGAGGCGGACACGGTCGTGGCGAGGGACTACGCAGCCGACCTGATCGAGACGGCAGGGGCGATGATCGTCGGCCTCGACCCAAACGGCGCCATCCAGCTCTTCAACAAGGCGGCAGAGGAGATCACCGGCTACACGAGTGAGGAGCTCGCGGGCCGCAACTGGTTCGAGGTCGTGGTGCCGCGAGAGCGCTATCCGGCCGCCTGGAAGGAGTTCGAGCGACTGCTCACCGGCGGACTACCGCAGGAATTCGAGAACCCGATCCTGACCAAATCGGGCGAGGAGCGCTACATAGTCTGGAGGAGAACCGTTCTCAACGACGACGGCGTTACGGTCGGCGTGGTCTCGGTTGGGATCGACGTTTCCGAGCTCAAGCAAACGGAAGAGGCGCTACGCCACGAGCGAGACTTCGTGGCGAAGGTCATCGATACGAGCCCGATCGGGATCGTGGCGCACAACCGCCAGGGCGAGATCACGTTCGCGAACGCCGAAGCCGAGCGCGTACTCGGTCTGACCAGAGACGAGGCAGGGCAACGGTACAACGCCCCCGACTGGCACATCACCGACTACGAAGGNNCGGAGAGCTCGTCTACCTGTCGATCAACGCCGCTCCCGTCCTGGATAAGAACGGTGAGCCGGACGGCATGATCGTATCGATCAACGATGTCAGCCAGCTCACGCGAGCAGAGACGACGCGCGGGTTGCTCGAGGTCGAGCTGGTCCAGTCTCAGAAGCTGGAAGCGGTGGGCAGGCTCGCGACCGGCGTGGCGCACAACTTCAACAACTTGCTGACTGCGATTACCGGTTATGGCGAGCTGCTACTCGCCAGGCTCCCGGCGGATTCGGACTTGCGCCCCGACGTGGAGGAGATCGAGCGGGCGGGCGCGCGCGCCGCAGAAGTGGCACGCGGGCTACTCCGCCTCAGCCGCCGCGGGCGCGAGCAACAGGAGAGGCTCGACCTGAACTCTGTGATCACAGAGATGGAGACGCTACTCCGGCAGGTGATCCGTAGCGACATCGAGATCGCCACGGTGCTCGCGGACGATCTCGACCGAGTCAAGAACAACCAAAGCCTGATCGAGCAGGTGATCGTGAACCTGATCTTGAACTCGAGTGACGCGATGCCCGACGGCGGCAAGCTGACGATCGAGACGGCGAACCTCCACCTCGACGAGCCGCGCTTCGTGCGCAACCTCTCGCTCCCGGCTGGAAACTTCGTGACGCTGGCCGTTCGCGACAGCGGTATCGGCATCGATGAGGAGACACAAGCGAGGATCTTCGAGCCCTTCTTCAGCACCAAGGGCCCCGATCTCGGCACCGGACTCGGGCTCTCGACCGTCTGCGGCATCATCGAAGAGAGCGACGGGGCGATCCTGGTCGAAAGCGCGCCGGACCAGGGCGCGACGTTCACGATCTTCCTCCCGTCGATTCCGGACCAGCGACTACGCCCGTAGGACCGCTCGCCGCGGTCCGGCGGTAAAACCGGCTTCGAGCAGGAGCGGCATGACCTCGCTCGAGACGACCGGCTCGCCGTCGAAGCGCTCGACCGCCAGGCGCTTGATCTCGCGCCGGCGGACGTGGGCGACCAGCGCCTCGAGTGCCGGGCGCAGCCAGGAGTCGTCCGGATCGCGGAGCGGGAGCAGCGAGCGGCCGCCACGCTCGACGAAGAGCAC
>PMMN01000108.1:0-5187 GCA_003162235.1 Actinomycetota bacterium
CGCAGGCTGCGCTCCACCTCGACGGTGAAGTCCACGTGCCCGGGCGTATCAATGATGTTGATACGGAAACCGCGCCACTCCGCCGTCGTCGCCGCCGACGTGATCGTGATCCCGCGCTCCTGCTCTTGAGCCATCCAGTCCATGGTCGCGGCGCCTTCGTGCACCTCGCCCATCTTGTGGGTGCGACCCGTGTAGTAGAGGACGCGCTCGGTCGTCGTCGTCTTGCCCGCGTCGATGTGGGCCATGATGCCGATGTTGCGCACGCGCTCGAGGCCGGCGGCCGTCTTGATCTTCGTCATCGTGGCCATCACCAGCGATAGTGGGCGAAGGCCCTGTTGGCCTGCGCCATCCGGTAGATGTCGTCCTTCTTCTTAAAAGCGCCGCCCTGCTGCTCGAGCGCGTCGAGAATCTCGCCGGCGAGCTTCTCGGGCATCCGCTTCTCGCGACGTGCGCGGGCGAAAGAGACGAGCCAGCGAACGGCAAGCGTGCGGCCGCGCCGCGCCGGAACCTCAACGGGAACCTGATAGTTGGCACCGCCGACGCGGCGCGAGCGAACCTCGAGCACCGGTGTCAGAGTCTTGATTGCCTGCTCGAGCACCTCGATAGGAGCCCGGCCGCTGCGCTCGGAGACGATCGCGAGCGCGTCGTAGACGATCTTCTCGGCTAGAGAGCGCTTGCCCTCGAACATCACGCGGTTCATCACCTGGGTGACGAGACGGGAGCTGAAGACCGGATCGGGCTCGATCAGGCGAGGCGTGATCTTAGCGCGGCGTGGCATCGTTCGTCCTAAGGCCTCTTGGCGCCGTACTTAGAGCGACCCTGGCGGCGATCGCCGACCCCGGCCGTATCGAGGGCGGCGCGGATCACCTTGTAGCGAATGCCCGGAAGGTCTTTGACGCGACCGCCGCGGATGAGCACGACCGAGTGCTCCTGCAGGTTGTGACCCTCGCCGGGGATGTAGGTCGTGACCTCCATACCGTTGGTCAGGCGAACGCGGGCGACCTTGCGTAGCGCCGAATTCGGCTTCTTCGGCGTGGTCGTGTAAACGCGCGTGCAGACGCCGCGCTTCTGCGGTGCATTGCGGAGCGCGGGCGTCTTCGTCTTCGCCTTTTTCGAGACGCGACCTTTGCGAACGAGTTGGTTTACGGTGGGCATTTTTTAGTCTGAGACTGTCTCCTTACACAACAAAGGCCGGCGGGCGACAACCCGCCAACCGGATTGCGGATGCTAGCGGAGGCCAACTCCAGCGTCAAACGGCCACCACTTCTCTACCCATCTTCGACCTAAGGCGAACGGGCAGACGCACAGCGTAGCGAAGAGCCGAGGTTTTGGGGTGTAAACGCTTCCTTCCGCCGGGCCAGCTTGCTACCCACCGACGGGGTAGGCGTCCTGCAGCGACAGGAACGGGAGCTCCTCGCTCGGCTCCAGGGCGCTGGCAAGCGGCATCTGATCGCGGACGCAGCGGGTGCGATTGAGACCGCCCAGCTGTTCTTTGACCGTCCAGGCCGCGAAAGCGTCATCCCGCGCGGTTTCGATCAGCGCCGCACGAATGGCACTGCGGACCGCGCCGAGCGGAAGGCTCTCGAGCGTCGTGACCGGTCCAACCGGGGTGACCTGGAAGGTTCCCAGTACCGTCCGCAGAGATTGCTCGGAGCCGGCTTTGAGCCCGTAGAGCGAACGCGGTGAACGCGAAGCGAGCGCGTAGCCCTTCCCCCGCCCGCCGAGCCATTCGGGAGCCGGAGTCGCCTGGACGAGCCGGACGAGCTGGCCTCCCTGATCGTCGTAGTACTGCTTGATCGCGCCGGCGGAGGGTTTGTGTACGGGCAGCGTGGCGGCAATCGTCCGCTCTCTGAGCTCGTCTGCGATGATCGCCCGGGCGATAGCCTGCGAAGCCCCGGCGGCGGCAAGCGCTTTTCGATAGGAGGCCCCCCTTCCCTTGAAGCGAGTTGCGATGATCGCCCGCTCGACCGCCAGTGCTTGCGCCGGCGGCTCCTTCGCTTGACCACTTTCGATCGAACGCGCGTAGAGCATGCTGAGAGCAGCGTCGGCGCTCCGGGTCACGTGAGCGAGGGCCGCCACCTGGGCGTTCTTCAGCGCCTGTTTACCGGCTACGCACGTCGTCCCAGACGGGAGCGTGATCTGCCCTTCGGTTAACGAGGAGTTGAAGTCCGGGCCCGCGACCGAAAGCGCGTCGCAGAGCGAGGGCGAGCGCGTCCACAGATAAACGCAGGCGGCGTGTTCCTTATCGGGATCGGTGCTGGCGTCGCTCCATGTGCCCCAGCCCCATGACCAGATCGAACCGAGCGATATCTCTCGGGCGATCTGCTTCGCGGCCAGTGCCTGCCATTTCACCTCCCGGTACCAGGCGCTCTCGGGCTCGAGGCCTTCCCGCCCGCCGGTTCCCGGCGCCACCTGGAAGCCGAGCATGATGCCGAGCTTCGTGGAGGGGATGCCCATGGCGGTGAAGTAGTTGATTGCTCGGCGCAACGCCACGCGCACGCGCCTGCTCCCGGCCACCGGGCCCTGGGCATAGACCTGGCGCCCCGAGAAGTAGACCTCGATCACGATATCGCTGTAGGCCGAGACCTCGCGCCACCAGGCTGCCGTAACGCTGTCAGAGGCGGGCGCGCGAGGTACGAGCAGGTATGGATGAGCACCTCTGCTCGAGAGCGTCTTGACCATCGTCAGAACATTCGCCCGGTACTGAGCTGCCTCCCCCGACCATGGCGCCGGGAAGTTGGCGCTGAAGAGCTCGTTCTCGGCCATCCTCGGCGTCTGGCAGCCGGTTTTCGCGACGGCTTGATCGAACAACTCGTTGCTCTTGGCGATGACCGCCGCGGTGTCGAGGGGATCGGTCAGCGCGCCGACCCGGTACTTCGCGTAGAGGTCGAAGTAAACGGTCGCGGCGCCGGCGGCGCGCAACTGCGGCATCACCGTCGGGCTCGAGCCGGCCCCGATCACACCCGCACGGGCGAAGATCTGCCAGAACGGCACCGACGCGTCGGCGAAGTCGATCCATAACGGAGCCGCGCTCGGCATGTCGCAGGGATCCTTCAACGTCGAGCGGCTCGCCGATGCCTGCGAGGACGCCCGCTCCGGACAAGCCGCGGCAGACGCCAGGCAAAGACCGGCGACAGCTACGACGGCAAATGATCTGGCTCGCCTCATTGCCAAACCGCATTGTTTAGCACAAGAGAGGGCCGCGGAGATCGCTCCACGGCCCTCTTAGAGTGGTTCTCGCTTACGACTACTCCGCGTCGCCCGAGCCGTCGCCATCGGGATCAGCGTCGCCGAGCGTCTCGGGCTCGGCGTCACCGTTAAGCTCGAGGTCGAGATCGAAGGTGCCAAGCCCGGTACCGACATCCGCACCGATCTCCTCCAGCTCAGCGAGTAGCTGCTCGCCCGTCTCCGGTCGAACGTAGGCCGCAACCGGAACCTTCTCGGCCGGGGCGATCTCGATCGTCCGATAGCGCTTGAGACCGGTCGCCGCCGGAATCAGCTTGCCGATGATCACGTTCTCCTTGAGTCCGACCAGACGGTCGATCTTGCCTTCGATCGCGGCATCGGTAAGCACCTTGGTCGTCTCCTGGAAGGAGGCCGCCGACAGGAACGACTCGGTGGCGAGCGACGCCTTGGTGATGCCGAGGATGAGCGGCTCGTAGGTCGCCTCCTCCTTGGACTCGGCACGCGCCCTGGCATTCTCGCGTCCCACGATCGAGCGGTCGACGAGCTGCCCCGGTAGGAGATTGGTCTCGCCCGAGTTGTCAACGCGCACCTTCTTCAACATCTGGCGCACGATCAGCTCGACGTGCTTGTCGTGGATGTCCACGCCCTGCGACTTGTAGACCTTCTGAACCTCGCCGACTAGATAGAGCTCGGTCGCCGTCGGGCCTTTGAGCGCCAGCAGCTCGGACGGAGAGAGCGAGCCCTCGTTGAGTGCGTCGCCGGGCTCGACCATCTGTCCGGCCGTGACGAGCAGGCGGCTACGCCTCGTGAAGCTGTACTCCTTCGGCTGCAGCGGCTCGCCGCTTTCATCGACGCCGTCGGGTTGGATGAGCACCTGGTGCCCACGGTCCGACGTCTCGATCTCGATCCTTCCCGCGACCTCCGCCAACCTGGCCGCGCCCTTCGGGTTACGCGCCTCGAAGATCTCGACCACGCGCGGGAGGCCGTGCGTGATGTCGGCGCCGGCGACACCGCCAGTGTGGAACGTACGCATCGTCAGCTGGGTGCCGGGCTCGCCAATCGACTGCGCAGCGATGATGCCGACCGCGTCTCCGATCTCAGACAGGCCGCCCGTGGCCAGGAAAATGCCGTAGCAGGCCTGGCAGACACCGAACTCGCTGCGGCACTTGAGCACCGAGCGNNAAGATCGGCAGCTCGACGAACTCGTTCGTGCCGCAATCTTCCTCGCGCACTATCACGTCCTGGGAGACGTCGACCAGGCGCCGCGTCAGGTAGCCGGAGTCGGCCGTACGCAGGGCGGTGTCGGCGAGACCCTTGCGAGCGCCGTGCGTCGAGATGAAGTANNCCGGCCAGCTGGCGGATCTGCTTGAAGGATCCTCGGGCGCCGGAGTTCGCCATCATGAAGACCGGGTTCAGCTCCCAGAGCGTTTCCTCCATCGCGTCGGCGACAGCGTCGGTCGCCTCCGTCCAGATGTTCACGATCGACTCGTGGCGCTCTTCCTCGGTGATCAGGCCGCGCTCGTACTGGGCTTCGAGCTGCGCCACCCGCGCCTCGTAGGAGGCCAGTATCTCCTCCTTGGAGGTTGGGATCACGATGTCGTTCTTCGAGATCGTGACGCCGGCCCGGGTCGCGTAATGGAAACCGAGAGATTTGACCATGTCGAGCGTGCTCGCAACGACGTGGGCGCCGTAGCGATCGACCAGCCCGCCGATGAATCCGTCCAGCTCCTTCTTCGAGAGCGTGACGTTGAAGAACTCGTGCAGCGGCCCTTCTACCTCGACATGGACAGCCTCCTCGAGTGCGCGGTCGACCTCGGCGTTGAAGATGACTCGTCCGGCCGTAGTCAGGATGACGTTGTCCTTCCAGCGGTACTCGATCGGCTGCTGCAGCGTCACCTGCTTGGAGTCGAGCGAGAACTCGACCTCCTCCTCGTTCTGGAATCGTTTCGGCCGCGGATCGAGATTCTCGGCCTTGGTGTTAACCAGATCGGTCTCACAGTA
>PMMN01000108.1:5192-7067 GCA_003162235.1 Actinomycetota bacterium
CCCTCGACCAGCACCGGCTCGAAGGCCTGGATGCCAAGGCGGTGCAGCGTCGGTGCGCGGTTGAGCAGCACCGGATGCTCGGCGATGACCTCCTCGAGCACGTCCCAGACCTCGGGAACCATCGCCTCGACATGCTTCTTGGCCGCCTTGATGTTCTGCACGCTCTTGCGCTCGACCAGCCGGCTCATGATGAACGGCTTGAACAGCTCGAGCGCCATCAGCTTCGGCAATCCGCACTGGTAAAGCTTCAGCGCCGGCCCGGCCACGATCACCGAGCGGCCCGAGTAGTCCACACGCTTGCCGAGCAGGTTCTGACGGAAGCGGCCCTGCTTGCCCTTGAGCATGTCGGAGAGCGACTTGAGCGGGCGATTGCCCGGCCCGGTGACCGCGCGACCACGGCGGCCGTTGTCGAACAGGGCGTCGACGGCCTCCTGCAGCATTCGCTTCTCATTGTTGACGATGATCTCGGGCGCGCCCAGGTCGAGCAGCCTCTTGAGGCGGTTGTTGCGGTTGATCACNNCGGTTGCCGGAGGTGATGAAGGCGTTCACGACCTTGAGGCGCTTGATCGCCCGCTGCTGCTTCTGGCCCTTGGAAGTACGGATCGTGTCTCTGAGTGAGGCGGCCTCGGCGTCGAGATCGAGGTCCTTGAGCAGATCGCGCACCGCCTCGGCGCCCATGCCGCCGCGGAAGTACGTACCGAAGCCGTAGGGCGAGCCGAAGCGGTCCTTTAGCTCGCGGAAGAGCTGCTCGTCGTTGACGATCAGCTTCGTATCCAGCTCGCGGAAGAGCTGCCAGGTCTGCTCGAGGCGGTTGACCCCGTCCACGGCCGCCTCGCGCGTGTCCTGACGCCGCGACTCGATGTCGAGATACATCTCACGCACCTTCAGCGCCCACTGCACGACCGCATCGAGATCCTCTTTCTGAATACGGCCGTCGGTGCGCAGGCAGAGGTCGTTCGCCAGCTCGCGAAGAACGGTCTGATCGGCGCCGGGCTCGGCTTGTGCGAGCACATCCGCGAGCAGGCCGTTGCCCAGCTCGCGCGACCGATCGAGAGTCTTGGCGTCGACGCCTGCAACGAGCTCCGCGTCCTCGGTGCCGAGCTCCTCGCCCGAAAGCAGCCCTTCCCTGATCTTGTTCAGGTGTTTGGTGAGCGCGCCCTTCTTCGAGCCGGAGGCCTTCGCCAGCTCGTTCTTAAGTGGTTCCAGCGCGGCCTGGATCTGCGCCGCGACCGTGCCGACGGCGTCCAGCTCACGCGGGCTCAGGCGCCGGTCATCGCGGATGGCGGCGTTGCGGACTAGCTCACGGATACGCTTCGAATCTTCGGTGGTGATCACGTCGACGAGCTCGACGAAAATGCCCGAGACAAGCTCGCGCACGTCCGGGAGGGCGGGGAATACCGCCTCTTCGGCCCAGTTGGAGAGTCCGCGCGTCCAGAAGTCGTCGTCCTCGTCGAAGTCACGCTCCTTGCCCGTCTTGAAGTAATCACGCCTGCGCGTGAGCCTCCCCTCGAGCGAGGCGAGCGCCTCGTCACGGTCGACATAGACCCGCTCGGACTCGGCCTTGACCTTGTCCTCGAGCTCGACCAGATCGGTAGCCCGTTTCTCGACGTCTACCGCGGTGACCATCGAGGCCGCGAAGTAGAGGACCTTCTCCAGCTCACGCGGTGCGATGTCGAGCAGGTAGCCGATGCGGCTGGGAACGCCCTTGAAGAACCAGATGTGCGAGACGGGCGCCGCCAGGTCGATGTGCCCCATGCGCTCGCGCCGCACCTTCTGGCGCGTAACCTCGACACCGCAGCGCTCGCAGATGATGCCCTTGTAGCGGACGCGCTTGTACTTGCCGCAGTAGCACTCCCAGTCCTTGGTCGGACCGAA
>PMMN01000065.1:0-6735 GCA_003162235.1 Actinomycetota bacterium
CGCCTCTACGTCCCGCACGAGCAAATCGCCAAGGTCTCGCGCTATATCGGCGCCGACGGCAAAGCGCCGGCGCTCTCCAAGCTAGGCGGCAAGGCCTGGCAGCTGCTCAGGTCGCGCGCCCGCGTCAACGTGCGCGAGCTGGCCGGCGAGTTGATCTCGCTCTACGCGCAGCGGCAGCAGGTAGAGGGAGTCGCCTATGAACTCGAACACGAGTGGCTCAGCCAGCTCGAGGCCAGCTTCCCCTACCGCGAGACCGACGATCAGGAGCGAGCGATCGAGGCGGTTAAGGAGGATCTGGAGGCGCCAAGGCCGATGGACCGCCTGATCTGCGGCGACGTCGGCTTCGGTAAGACGGAGATCGCCGTTCGCGCGGCCTTTGCCGTCACTCTCGCCGGGCGCCAGGTGCTCGTGCTGGCGCCGACGACCGTACTCGTCGAGCAGCACTGGAATACCTTCCGTGAGCGCTACCGCGACTTCCCGGTGCGTGTCGAGATGGTCTCGCGCTTCCGTAAGGCTTCCGAGATCAAGCGCATCCTGGCCGACTTCAGCGAGGGAAAGATCGACATTCTGATCGGCACCCATCGCGTGCTCTCGCGTGACGTCATCCCGAAGAGCCTCGGTCTCGTGGTGCTGGACGAGGAGCAGCGGTTCGGCGTCGCCCAGAAGGAACTTCTCCGCTCGCTCAGGCTCGAGGTGGACGTGCTCACGCTGACCGCAACGCCGATACCGCGCACGCTACACATGTCGCTCGCCGGGCTGCGCGACATCTCCACGATCGAGACTCCGCCCGAAGGCCGCCAGCCGATCCGGACCTACGTCGGCGTGTACGACGAGGAGCTGGTGAGAAACGCGCTCGAGCGCGAGCATGCGCGCGACGGTCAATCCTTCTACCTGCACAACAGGGTCGAGACGATCGAGGAGACGGCGGAGCGCCTACGTCAGCTCTGCCCGGGGCTGTCGATTATCGTCGGTCACGGCAAGATGCGCGAGCGGGAGCTCGAGGATTGCATGCTCCGCTTCCTGCACGGCGAGGCCGATGTGCTCGTCTCGACGACGATTATCGAGTCGGGGCTCGACATCCCGCAGGCGAACACGCTGATAGTCGAGCGGGCGGACGTTCTCGGGCTGGCCCAGCTTTACCAGATCCGGGGCCGGGTCGGCCGCTCCGATCGCATCGCCCACGCCTACCTGCTCTACCCGAGCGCCGAGGAGCTTTCGCACGAGGCGCGTATGCGCCTGGCCACGCTCGCCGACCACACCGAGCTGGGAGCGGGTCTGGCGATCGCCATGCGCGACCTCGAGTTACGGGGCGCGGGCGCGCTGCTCGGCGACGAGCAGTCCGGCCACGTGGCCGCGGTGGGCTTCGAGCTCTACGTGGAGATGCTCGAGGAGGCGGTCGCCGAGCTCTCCGGCCGGCGCCGCGCCACGCCGCGCCCGCTCCGGATCGACGCTCGCATCGACGCCTACATCCCCGCCGGCTACGTGTCCTCGGAGGCGCTCAAAATCGACCTGCACCGAAGACTGGCACTGGTCGAGGACGAGGATGAGCTGCGCGAGCTGGAGGGTTCCTGCGAGGATCGTTTCGGGCCGCTGCCGGAGCCCGTCGCCAACCTCTTCGCGATCCAGCGCGCGAAACTCGGTCTGGCTCAGATAGGCGCGGATTATCTCGTCTTCCGCGACGGCCGTGCGAGTGTCGGCCCGCTCGTGCTGGGCTCGGCCGAGCTACGCGAGCTCAGGGGTCGCGTGGAGACGATCGTCTACAGTTCGTCGCGGAGAGAAGTGACGCTGCGCGGCTCCTCCTTTGGCGCTGCTGGCGACCTGCTCGCTGCTATACTCGCCGCGCGCCGGGCGCTTTGAAAAGACTCGTTGCAGGCGCTCTACCAGATGAAAACTCGGCGCATCATTGCCCTACTCAGTCTCGCGGTGGTTGCCGTGGCGGTGCTTGCGGCCTGCGGTAGCAAGAGCAAGCGCGACGTACCGGCGAACGCGATCGCAGTCGTCGGCAACCAGGTGGTCCTCCGCTCGCAGTACGACACGCTGTTGGCCGAGTCGAAGTCGCAATACGCACAGGCTAAGAAGGCTTTCCCTGCGCTCGGAAGCGCCGGCTACGAGTCGATCAGAAGTGGGATCGTGAACTACCTCGTCCAGAACGCGGCCATCGACCAGGAGGCGGCGAACCTGGGCATCAAGGTGACCGACGCGGACGTCAACACCAGCTTGCAGCAGGTGATCCAGCAAAAGTTCAAAGGCAACACGGCCAAGTATCGGGCGGAGCTTGCCAAGGAGCACCTGACCGAGCAGCGGCTAAGGGAAGGCTTACGCCAGCAACTCATCGGCCAGCGCGTGCAGGCGCAGTTGATCCAGAACGTCAAGGTTTCGAAGAGCGATATCCAGAAGTACTACGACGGGCACAAGACGAACTACAAGCTGGGCGAAAGCCGTGCCGTCTCGCACATTCTCGTCAAGACGAAGGCGCTGGCCGACAGCATCTACCGGCAACTGAAGGCTGGAGCCGACTTCGCAAAGCTGGCCAAGAAGTACTCGACCGATTCCACGAAGTCGAGTGGCGGCAGCCTCGGGGTGATGGAGAAGGCACGGTTGGTACCTTCGTTTGCGAAGGCCCTGTTCGCGCTCAAGACCGGCACCTTCTCCACGCCGGTCAAGACTATTTACGGCTGGCACATCATCCTCGCGACCGGGCCGATCAAGCCGGCGCACACCCAGACGCTCAGCCAGGCCTCGGCGACGATCGAGCAGACCCTGCTCTCCACGAAGCAACAGCAGGCCATCACCGACTGGGTGGCCAAGGCGACTAAGTACGGCAAAGACAACACCACCTACGCGGCCGGCTTCGAACCGCCCAAGTCGAGTACGTCCACGGTCGCTACGACCACGACATCGACGACCTAGCGTAGCGGCGCCGGGAGGCGATCTTGAGCGACCTCTCGCAAGCGCTTCTCGAGCTGCAAGAGTTGACCGCGCGCCTACGTCGTGACTGCCCGTGGGATCGCGAGCAGACCGCGGCCACGATCGTTCCCCACACGATCGAGGAGGCTTATGAGGTAGCCGACGCGGTGCTCGCCGGGGACGCGGCCAAGGAACTGGACGAACTCGGCGACCTGCTCTTCCAGGTCTACTTCCTCTCGCTCCTGCTCGAGGAGGAGGGTAAGGGCGATCTCGAGCGGGTGGCTCGGCGCTGCCACGAAAAGCTCGTGCGCCGGCATCCGCACGTATTCGGGGAGACCGAGGCGGAAACCGCCGGACGAGTGCTCGAGAACTGGGAGAAGATAAAGGCCGGCGAGGAAGGGCGCGAGGGCATCTTCCACGATGTCAGCGCTCGGCTACCTGGGTTCCTGATGGCGCAGAAACTGCAGATTCGCTCGGCCGCGGTCGGTTTCGATTATCCGACCCTCGCCGACGCTCTGGCCGATCTCGTCTCGGAGTTCGACGAGCTTTCCGAAGCGATCGCGGTTACCGGGCAGCCTGCGCCGGGCGCCGAGCCGGATCCCCACGTCGCCGCGGAGATCGGTGACGTACTCTTCGCCTGCGTGAACGTGAGCCGGCTCGCCCGTGTAGACGGTGAGCTGGCTCTCAGGCAAGCGGCCGGTCGCTTTCGCGACCGTGTCGAGCTTGCCGCCTCGCTGGCCGAGGCCGACGGCAAGACATTTTCCGCGCTCACGCTCGCGGAACAAGACTCTTACTTCGATCGAGCAAAGGAGAAAAGCAGATGAGTAGCAGGATCGCCGCAGTTCACGGTCGCCAGGTTCTCGACTCCCGCGGCAACCCGACAGTCGAGGTCGACGTCCTGCTCGAGTCCGGGCACAAGGGCCGCGCGATCGTCCCCTCGGGCGCCTCGACGGGCGTGCACGAGGCGGTCGAGCTCCGCGACGGCGACAAGAGCGTCTACCTCGGCAAGTCAGTCACCAAGGCGGTTGCCAACGTCAACGGCGAGATCGCTGCGGCGCTCAAGGGTGCCGATCCCGAGGATCAGCGCGGCATCGATCAGAAGCTGATCGAGCTCGACGGAACTCCGAACAAAGGCCGCCTGGGCGCCAACGCGGTGCTCGGCGCCTCGCTGGCGGTAGCCAAGGCAGCTGCCGACCAGGCCGATCTTTCCCTCTTTCGCTGGCTCGGTGGGCCTGAGGCGAACACGCTGCCGGTGCCGATGCTGAACGTCATCAACGGTGGCGCTCACGCCCAGAACTCGATCGATCTGCAGGAGTTCATGCTCGTACCGGTGGGCGCGAATAGCTTTGCCGAGGCGCTGCGCTACGCGGCCGAGGTCTACCACACGCTGAAGGGCGTCATTTCTGCTCGCGGACTGGCCACGGGCGTCGGCGATGAGGGCGGTTTCGCGCCCAACCTGCCTTCGACCGAGTCGGCAATCGAGGCCATTCTCGAGGGGATCGAGAAGGCCGGTCACGCGGGCAAGGTCGCGGTCGCCCTCGACCCGGCAGCGAGCGAGATCTTCAAGGACGGTCGCTACGTGCTCGCTGGCGAGGGCAAGAATCTGAGCCCGAGCGAGATGACCGACTACTACGCCTCGCTCTGCGAGCGCTTCCCGATTGTCTCGATCGAGGACGGTCACGCCGAGGACGATTGGGAGGGCTGGAGCGATATCACGCAGAAGCTCGGCGACAAGATCCAGCTGGTCGGCGACGATATCTTCGTGACCAACATCGAGCGCCTCGAGCTCGGAATCGAGCGCAAGGTCGCCAACTCGATCCTGATCAAGCTGAACCAGATCGGGACTCTGACCGAGACGCTCGACTGCATCGAGCTGGCGCGCAAGAACGGTTACTCGGCCGTGATCTCGCACCGCTCCGGCGAGACCGAGGACGCGACCATCGCCGATCTCGCCGTCGCCACCGGCGTCGGCCAGCTCAAGACCGGCGCGCCCTGCCGCACCGACCGCGTCGCCAAGTACAACCAGCTGCTCCGCATCGAGGAGGAGCTGGGTGACAAAGCCGTTTACCCGGGCTGGAGCGCCTTCCCGCGCGCCAAGCGCTAGCGAGAACGGCGCCACGCGGTTCACNNACGAAGATCGTCGCCACGCTCGGGCCGGCGAGCTCGAGCCTGGACGACGTGCGAGCGCTGGCGGAAGCGGGTGCGGATGCCTTTCGCCTCAACTTCTCTCACGGCGAGCCTGCGGAGCACAAGCGTCTGGCCGGCTACGTGCGTGAGGCGCAGGTTGAGATCGGTCGCCCGCTGGCGCTGATCGGCGATCTTCAGGGCCCCAAGATCCGGCTCGGCGTGGTTGATCCGCCGCGCACGCTCGAGCCGGGCGAGCAGATCGTGCTGGTGGCCGAGGAGCAGGCCTCCGGCGCCGAGTTGCCGCTGGCGCCGGCCGTAGCGGTGAGCGCGCTCGCGCGGGGACACGCCGTTCTCATCGACGACGGAACGGTGCGGCTGCGGGTCGAGAAAGTGTCGCGGGGAAAGGCGACCTGCGTTGTTGTCGAGGGAGGCGAGGTGAGCTCGCACAAGGGCGTCAANNGTCGAGGCGCTCGATGAGATCGTTGCCGCCGCCGACGCCGTGATCGTGGCCCGCGGCGATCTGGGCGTCGAGGTTGGGCAGGTTGCGGTTCCGCTTCTACAGAAGCGGATCATCGCCGTGGCGCTCGAGCATGTGAAGCCCGTCATCACTGCCACCCAGATGCTCGAGTCGATGATCTCCAACCCCGAGCCCACACGGGCCGAGACGAGCGACGTGGCCAACGCGATCCTCGACGGCTCCTCGGCGCTCCTACTCTCCGAAGAGACCGCTGTCGGCTCCTACCCACTCGAAGCGGTGCGCTTCATGGACGAGATCGCTCGTGCCGTCGAGCCCAGTCTCGGCTCACGGCACCGCATACCCCGGCCAGGCGAGCAGCCGTCGATCGGGCGGGCGATGTCGAACGCCGCCTGCGACGTGGCCGAGCTTATTCAGGCGAAGGCCATCCTCGCTCCCACCTTCAGCGGCCGCACCCCCTCGGCTCTTGCCCATTTGCGTCCGCGCCGGCCGATCATCGCCCTCTCGCACAACCGCCACGTCCTGCGCAAGCTGGCGCTCGAGTGGGGCGTGATCCCACTCGAGATGCCGTCTTGCCCGAATATCGACACACTCTGGCAGCGCTCGATCGAGATCGTTCGATCGGCAGGTCTGGTGGAACGCGGCGACCGCGTCGTGATAACCGCCGGCACTGCCGTCAACGTCGCCGACTCGACCAACGTGATCAAGGTAGAAGAGCTCTAAGAGCTCGAAGCACTTCTCTAATCGGCGGAAGGACACTCGTCCGCTGATAGAGAACTCCGTGGAGCCGTGGCGAGCAGAAGCAAGAAATCGGTGTCCAGACGACCTGCGCGCGCCCGAAGGCGGCGGCAGCGAACGGGCGCGCGCAGGTTCGTCCTGTTCTTTCTCCTCGGTCTGATCGCGCTGCTCTACGCAGGGCCGCTGCGGGCCTATTACGACAAGCGAGAGCTGGTCAACCAGCAGCGTACGCAGGTCGAGCTGCTCAAATCGGCAAAGAGCGAACTGAAGCTGAAGCTGCGCGAGGCGTCCACCCTCGAGGCGGCCGAGCGTGAGGCGCGACGCCTTTGGTACGCAAAGCCCGGCGAGCACCTCTACATCGTCAAGGGGATCGACGAATGGCGTAAGAGCAGGGCACGCGCTCACCAGTAAGATCGTGTGAGTGGACGACAGAGCGGTCATCGCGGCTCAGCTTGGCAGAGAGCCGCGCGCTTTCTTGCGGGTCGCCT